>CACFVT010000001.1 GCA_902569865.1 uncultured Alphaproteobacteria bacterium
CTGGTTACTTAATAGTAAATCATGTTTATTATTATAAATATTTGTATGAAAGGGGATATTACTTACAACTATTCCGTTGTGCTTTACTATACCCTCTAAACTCTCCCATGTAAGATTTAAACCTCTAAAATCAGGGTGTCTTTTTTCAATATGTGTTAAGACTCTAAGAGTCTGATCATTATGATTAAAACCTCCATGATCTTGCATAGCAATATTCAAAGCTTTTTCTCCATTATGACCAAATGGAGGGTGCCCCAGATCATGTGCTAGGGCTACTGTCTCACCTAAATCTTCATTTAATCTAAGTAATCTACAAATAGATCTACAGATCTGTGAGACTTCTAAAGAATGTGTTAATCTTGTTCTATAATAATCACTTTCACTTTCAATAAAAACCTGGGTTTTATATTTAAGTTTACGAAAAGAACTAGAATGAATTACTCTTGATCTATCCCTTTCATATGGGCTTCTAGTATGTTCAGAGTCATTCTCTTTAAATAAACGGCCTCTACTAAACTCAGGTGTGGCAGCTAAATGATCAAACATTGCAAATTTTGCTATAAATATTATTTATAAATAAGTATATATTGATTTATAATGAATAAGATAGAAATAACAAACAATGCACAAGATCATATAGCGTCTATTTTAGAGAAAGATTCAGCCGCTTATTTCAGAATTACTGTCTTAGGTGGCGGATGTGCAGGTTTTCAATATAAATTTGATTTTGAAAATCTTAAAAATGATGATGATATATTAATTGAAGAAGAAAAAATAAATGTCGTTATAGACGAAACTTCAATGCAATTAATTCAAAATTCAAAAATTGATTATGTTCATGAGTTAATTGGGTCATCTTTTAAGATTACCAATCCTCAAGCATCATCATCTTGCGGTTGTGGCACTTCTTTTTCTATTTAATGAAAATATCAACATGGAATGTAAATTCAGTTAATGCAAGAATTGAGCATTTAGAAAAATTTATAAAAAAAGATCAATCAGATATTTATTTACTGCAAGAGTTAAAAACAATTGAAGATGGTTTTCCAAAAGAAATAATAAAAAATGCAGGCTACAACTCTTATGTAAATGGACAAAAAGCATGGAATGGTGTTGCTATTTTAAGCAAAGAAAAATTAGAAATCACAAATACATCAATTCCTAAATATGATGATCCAAACGCTAGATTTATTGAAACTGAGATACAATTAAAAAAAATAAAAAAACATATTAAATTAATAAATATTTATCTCCCAAACGGTAATCCTATTGAAACAGAAAAATTTGATTATAAAATTGAGTGGATGAAAAAATTTAATAAATATATTCAAGAATTAAAAAATAAAAACACACCTATAATAATCTCTGGTGACTTCAATGTTATTCCTTCGGATGATGACGTATATTCTCCTGAAAATTTCAAAAATGATGCATGTGCTCATCCTTTAACAAGAGAACAATATAGAATTTTAATTAATATGGGTTTTACTGACTTAGTGAAACACTTTGTTGAAGGTAAAACAAATTGGACTTTCTGGGGTTACAGAGGTGGTGGATGGCAAAAAGGAAATGGCCTTAGAATTGATCATTTTTTAACTACTGCAAATATTACAGATTTAATAAAAAAAGTTGAAGTAAATCGTGAACCTAGAGGCTGGGAGAAAGCTTCTGACCACACGCCTGTAACAATTACACTATAGAATTAAATATCAGCGTATGTGTGGGTTTCTTCTTTTGCACCTGGTTGTGTAACAGCACCTGCATAAGCAGGACCAACTGTTTGAGCGTATTTCCAAATAGAACCTGAGTTGTGATTAGTGCTTCTAGGTTTCCATTCTTTTTTTCTTTTTGCAATTTCTTCGTCAGTTAACAAAACATTTATCTCACCTTTAATTGCATCAATTACAATTTCATCACCATTTTTTAATAGACCTATCATTCCACCAACTGCAGCTTCTGGTCCTACATGACCAATGCAAAATCCTCTCGTACCTCCAGAAAAACGGCCATCAGTGATTAAGGCTACTGTTTCTCCAAGTCCTTGTCCATAAATTGCACCTGTAGTTGAAAGCATCTCTCTCATTCCAGGGCCTCCTTTAGGTCCTTCATATCGAATAATTACTGCATCACCCGCAACAATTTCATTCTTTAAAACTGCTGTTAAAGCATCTTCTTCACAATCAAAACACTTTGCTTTACCTTTAAAAGAAAGATTTTTTAAACCAGCAATTTTAGAAATTGATCCTTCCTCAGCAAGATTTCCCCACAAACCAACTACTGAACTATGATCACTTATTGGATTATCACATGTATAAACAACATCTTGATCTTTAGGAAATATTACACTTTTATGGTTTTCTAAAATTGTTTTACCTGTAACAGTCATACAATCTCCATTTATATAACCACCATCTAAAAGAGATTTAATTACAATAGGAACACCCCCTACTTCGTAAAGATCTTTTGCAACATATTTACCACCAGGGGACATATCACCGATGTAAGGAGTTGATTGATAAATTTCCACAACATCATTTAAAGTAAATTTGATACCTGCCTCATTAGCAATAGCAGGTAGATGCAATGCGGCATTAGTAGATCCGCCGGTAGCAGCAACAACGACTGCTGCATTTTTTAAAGATTCTAAAGTAACTATATCTCTTGGTCTTATATTTTTTTCTATAAGACTCATTACAGCCTTACCACTTTCAAAGCCATAATTATCTCTTTCTTCATAAGTTGCAGGTGTCATGGCAGAGTTAGTTAAAGCTAGTCCAAGCGCCTCTGATATGCATGCCATTGTATTTGCTGTAAATTGACCGCCGCATGAGCCAGCTGTAGGACATGCAACTTTTTCAATATTTTTTAATTCTTTTTCATCTATTTCACCTGATGCATGTTTACCAACTGCTTCAAAAACATCAATAATTGTCAAATCTTTACCTTTATAATTTCCTGGTAATATAGAACCGCCATAAATAAAAACTGAAGGAATATTAAGTCTTACCATAGCCATCATCAAACCAGGAAGTGATTTATCACAACCAGCAAGTCCTACGATACCATCATAACAGTGACCTCTAACTGATAATTCTACAGAGTCAGCAATAACTTCTCGACTTACTAAAGAAGCTTTCATTGCTTCATGGCCCATGGCGATTCCATCAGTTACAGTTATAGTTGTGAATTCACGAGGTGTACCATTTAATTCATTTACTCCTTTTTTTACAGCCTGTGCTTGTCTTCCTAATGTAATGTTACATGGTGCAGATTCATTCCAGGTTGTAGCAACACCAACAAAAGGTTGATAAATTTGTTCTTCAGTCATTCCCATTGCATAATACATAGATCTATGTGGAGCACTTTTTGGGCCAACACTAACATGTCTACTAGGAAGTCTAGATTTAATATTCGAACCTTTATCTGTCATTTAATTAATAGTATTCATTATTTCATTAATCTTTTCAATAGAAGATTTAATTTCTTGTTCTTGAATTTTGAAATTTTCTATAACATTATCAGGAGCTTTTTCAATAAATGCTTTGTTGTTTAGTTTATCTAGAACTGTATTTAATTTCTTATTGTAATTAAGTTTTTTTTCATTCAGCTTAGATAATTCTTTTTCTGTGTCTACAATGCCTTCTAAAGGAACTAAAATTGTAATTTCGCTTAATACGATAAAGGCTGATTTTTTTTGATTGGTGTTTTCTTCATAAGATATGGTGTTAGTTTTTATAAGTCTTTTAAATTCTTCTTCATAATTAGAAATAAATTTTTTTAAATAATCATTTTTAGTATCAATAATTAAATCAATTTCATTTTTATAAGATATGTTTAGATCAGCTCTAAGATTCCTTAAGGCTGTCATAATTTCAATAATTTTTAAAATATATTTCTTACTTTCTTGATAAGAGTGATCAAAATTAATCTTAATGAATTCTTGATTCATTAAAAAAGTTTTTTTATCTACTAATGAAAGCCAAAGCTTTTCTGTAATAAATGGCATTACAGGATGAAGTAGTTTTAAAATTTGAACGAAAACCCATCCTGAAACTTTTATAGTTTCTTCAGATTTTTCAGAATCTTTAAAATCAGATTTAATGAATTCAATATACCAGTCACAATATGTATGCCATGTAAAATGATACAACGAACTAGCTATTTCATGAAATTGATATTTTTCAATATTATCAAAATATCTTTTTTGAATTTCTTCAAACTCTTTTAATATCCATTTGCTAGTATCTAATTTAATATTTTCAATATCAATAGTATCTATAAAAGAAACATTATTTAAGTTTAAAAAATTTGCTGCATTCCAAATCTTGTTGGTAAAAGATTTATAACCTTTCACTCTCTCTTCGGCTAATTTAACATCTCTTCCAGGGTTTAATAATGCAGTCAGGGTAAAACGGAGAGTGTCAGCTCCATATTTATCTAATAAAACTAATGGATCTATAATGTTACCCTTTGATTTAGACATTTTCTGACCTTTTTCATCTCTAATTAATGGGTGTATATAAACATCCTTAAAAGGTGTCTCTTTCATAAAATATGAGCCCATCATCATCATTCTAGCTACCCAGAAGAATATAATATCAAATCCCGTTACCAAAACATTCCCAGGATAAAATCGATCAAGTTCATATGTTTTGTTAGGCCAATCTAATGTTGAGAATGTCCAAAGTGCTGAAGAAAACCAAGTATCTAAAACATCTTCATCTTGTTTTAATTCAACATCTTTACCATAATGTTTATTTGCAATTAATTTTGCATCTTCTATTGATAATGCTACAAAAAATTTATTATCTGGACCATACCAAGCAGGTATTTGGTGCCCCCACCATAATTGTCTTGATATACACCATGGCTGAATATTTTCCATCCAATTAAAAAAAGTTTTTTCCCAAATTTTTGGAACAAAATTTGTTTTATTTTGTTTTACAGAATTAATGGGATCAATTGATAATTTTTTTGCATTACAAAACCATTGATCCGTTAACCAAGGCTCAATTACTACTCCAGATCTGTCACCATAAGGGATAACCATTTCTTGCTTTTCTTCTTTTATGAGAAGATCTAATTTAATTAATTCTTCTAATATTAAATTTCTAGCTTCATACCTATCCAGACCTTGAAATTTAGTTGGCGCATTTTGATTCACTTTAGCAAATTGATCAAAAATATTTACAAATTCTAAATTATGTCTTTTGCCTACTTCAAAATCATTAAAATCATGTGCAGGAGTTATTTTAACTGCACCTGAGCCTTTTTCAGGATCTGCATATTCATCAGCAATAATAGGGATTTGCTTTTCAACAATTGGTAGTGTGCAAGTTTTTCCAATTAAATCTTTATATTTTAAATCTTTAGGATGTACAGCTACAGCTGAGTCTCCAAGCATTGTCTCAGGTCTTGTTGTTGCTACAATAATAAAGTTATCTCTATCAATAGGATATTTAATGTGCCAGAGACTTCCTTCTTGTTCTTTTTGCTCAACTTCTAAATCAGAAATAGCAGTTAATAATTTAGGATCCCAGTTAACTAATCTTTTGTCTCTATAAATAATTCCGTCGTTATATAAGTCTACAAAAACTTTTCTTACAGCTTTAGATAAATCTTCGTCCATTGTAAATCGCTCTCGAGACCAATCAGCAGATGCACCCAATCTTCTTAATTGATTGTTGATAGTTCCACCTGAATCTTCTTTCCATTCCCAAACTTTTTTAATAAATTTATCTCTTCCTAATATTCTGCGATCTAAACCTTCATCAGCAATTTTTCTTTCAACAACCATTTGAGTTGCAATACCAGCATGGTCTGTTCCAGCTTGCCATAACACTTCTTTACATTGCATACGATGATAACGAATTAAAATATCTTGAATAGTAAAAGTAAGTGCATGACCCATATGAAGACTTCCAGTAACATTCGGGGGAGGCATCATAATTGCATATGATTCTTTATTTTGTTTTGATGTAAAACTATTTGATGATTCCCAATCAGAATATATTTTTTTTTCCTCTTTTAAAAAATCAAAAAACTTTTCAAGCTGCATATTATTTTTTATTTTTAAAATATTTATCAAGAATATTTGGTAATTGATTTTCGAGCATATTGCTCATTTTTTTTTCTAATAAATCACTTAATTTTTTTTCAATTACATTATTTACTTCATCAATATCATTAGATTGTCCTAACATTTTTACAGTTCCATCATCATTAATCTTTTTATTCAAAATCAGTACATTGTCATTTTTTTCAGAAAAATCATTTTCATCTTCTAACGCTCTTCTTATTACTTCTAGTGTATCTTTTATGGATTCATTATTTGCCATAATTCTCTTATAAATTAAGTAAAGGAAATACTAAAGACTAATTATAATTAGGAAGGAATTTTTCAAAAGTTGAAATTAAAGAGCCTTCAAGAGCCATAATATTAAAATAATTTAAAATCATATCTTTTTTTGAAGAATGATAATTTACATTCACGGTAAGAAGTTCACTTTCAGCATCAATCAAATCAGTTATGGTCTTGGTACCAATATTATATTCTTCTCTTATGCTCTCCAAAGATGTTTGAATTGACATTAATTGCTTATTATTTGAGGCTATATTTGATTTACTAATTAAAAAATCTTTATACAAGTTTGATGCCTGTATTATAAGATCCTGTTGGCTATCTTCAAATCTTAATTCAGCCTGTAAAAGCTGTGATTGATATTTTCTAATATCAGACTTATCATTGTTTTGCTGAAAAATAGGTATAGTTAAAGTAAGGCCCAATGTACCATTTGTTTTTTCAGTACCAGAATCAATTCTTCCTGAATCTGAATACTCAACAGAAGTTGATAAATCTAATGATGGTTTATTAACAAGTTTCTCCTTAGAAAGTAGTATGCTTGTATTTCTGATTTCATTATCAAGAAGCGCCAATGAATAATTATTTTTTTCTACATTTTGAATAAATTGATTTAAATCAATGTTTTTACTTAAATCTACGACTTCTTCTAAATTAACAGGTTTTAGTCCAACAATTCTTTTAAATGTAATTTTACTAACATCATAATTTTGCTGAGAAATAAATAAATTAGTTTCAGCAATTGCAAAAGCTGACTCTGCATTTTGAAGGTCATAAAGAGTAGCGGAACCTAAATCAAATTTTGTTTTAGTTTCATCTACAAAACGTGAAACAGAGTCAAAATTTTTTTTACTTGCTTCAAGAGATTTTTCATAATTAATAACGGCTAGATAACCTTCGATAGCACTTAATATGAGATTTTGAATAGTTACTTTGAAGTTTACTACTTCTTTATCAAACAACAATTTTGATCTTTCAATTTCTAAATTTTTCTCACCAGCATCGTATAGATTTTGACTAAGTGATAATTTATATTTATCAGTAAAAGTTTCAGGTGTTGTTGTTGCTGTAGATGTTGAAGAATCTGATGTTGAATATGTTCCTGATATTGTACTAGTTATAGTTGGTAATTTTTGATTGTAAGCATTTTCAATTAATTCTTTAGATTCTGTTAATTTTTCATAAGCAATTCTAACTTTCGGATTATTTTCGATTGTGCTTTTTATTGCATCGTCAATATCAATTGAAAAGGCTAATTTAGAAAATAGTAGAAAAATAAGGAATAATAATTTTTTCATTAGAAATTAAAACTATCTATTTTTTTCGTAAGACAAAAGTTAGAAAAAACATCAAATAAGAAGTCTTTAGAATAATTATTTACATATTTAGTCATTTTATAAGCTTTAGATAGTTCATCATTTATTTTATCAATATATAATATTCTTCCTCCCACATTTATTTGATTTAGTAAATCAAGATTAATATTATATTGTGGACAGTCAATTATGATTAAATCAAAAGGCCCTTTATCTGGTAAACCTTCAAAAAAATTTTTTTTAAAAACATGACCATTAGTAATTTCATTTTCTAAAAAATTTTTTTCTATATTTTCCACACATTCTTGATCATTATCAGTTACATAAACATCTTTGCATAGTTTTGATATTAAGACGGAAAGGTATCCTGTTAGTCCACCAATATGTAATACTTTTTCATCATTTTGAATTTCTGAAAAGTTTAAAATTTGTGCTAAATGAAGATTTTTAAGATATCCTCTAGAATCTTTTACAGATATATCTTGATCTGAATAGCAAATATTCATTTTATCTTCAGATATGAAGTTTTCTTTGTAAACTTTATTAAAAATATCTAGAATTACAATATTTGTAATTTTATTAGGTCTGAGCTGATTTTCTATCATCACCTCACGATTTTTATCAAAATTAATATTCATTAAAGGATAATTTTTAAAGATTCATATACATAATTACATTAAAAATTCATATGTTTTTTATTTTTTTCATTCTTTAATTTTGATTAATTGACTTGAAGTTAATAACAGATTAATTGTCCAAAAAATTTGGCTCGGTGGCAGAGTGGTAATGTAGGGGCCTGCAAAGCCTTGCACAGCGGTTCGATTCCGCTCCGAGCCTCCAAATTTTACTTGTTTTTTTTTCTTTTTTTTATTAACAGCTAAATTGTGTTCCTCGGTAGCTCAGTGGTAGAGCAATCGGCTGTTAACCGATCGGTCGCTGGTTCGAGCCCGGCCCGGGGAGCCATTCTATAAATTAATTTTTACCTCAACTAAATCATTAAAGCTTGTTGTATAACAAGGAGACACGCTCTCTCTTCTCATTTTCCATGACTTTTCAATACCCTCAGATGCTAATCTAATTGCAGAACTCCCATAACGCTCATTAATTCTATCCATTGTATTCATAATTATGTCTGAGCTTTCTCTATCGTAATCTAAAAGACCTTTAGTTTGACTTGCCTTACTTAAACCATATAGAATGACCCCTGCTTTTTTATAACGATATCCTTCACGATATATTTTTCTTATTCCTTCCAATGCCCGTTTAACAATTTTAATACTGTTATTAGTGGGAAAAGGTAGTTGCAATTTAATCGAGTTTGAATACTGTTTTTCTTTTCTATTAAAATAATTTGTAAGAACAAATACACTCATTGATTCTGCTACTAATCCCTCTTCTCTTATCTTTTCAGAAACTCTTGTTCCATAAGCTGAAACAGATTCTTCTAAATCATAAATTTTTTCTATTGGCTTACTAAACGAACGTGAAACACAGCAACTTTTTTTATCTGATGGAATTAAATCTAATTCAATGCAAGATACTCCACAAAGTTCTAAAAATATTTTTTCCCCTACTACACCCATATTTTTTCTCAACCACCCTTTATCAAGTTGAATAAAATCATAAGCAGTGTTGATATTATATTTTTGTAAAAAAATAGACAGACGCCTTCCAATGCCCCAGACATCTTCTACAGAGGTTAATTTTAAGGCCTCATTTATATCAAACCAAGATTTTAATATGCACACACCATCATACTCTTTATTTTTTTTTGCTAAATTATTTGCAATTTTTGAAAGTGTTTTTGTGGAACTTACACCTATGCTGACTGGAATGCCTACCCATTGTTTTATTATACGACGTATGTAACTACAGTACTTACTTAATTCATAGTTTTCAAAACCATTTAATCCCAAAAAAGCCTCATCTATTGAATAAATTTCTATATCAGGAGCAAACCTTGCTAGAGTTTCCATAACGCGTTGAGAAATATCCCCATATAAGGAGTAATTAGAAGAAAAAACCTTTACGTTGTTTTTATCAATAATTTTCTTTGCCTTAAAGTACGGATCGCCCATTTTAATTCCTAATTTTTTGGCCTCCACTGATCTCGTGATTATACAGCCATCGTTATTTGATAGGACTACAATAGGTTTGTTTATTAATTTTGGATTAAATATTCTCTCACAAGATGCATAAAAATTATTGCAATCTATCAAAGCGATAGAATTACTCAAAGAAGAGTGATTATTTTGTAATTGCTTTGTGTATGACATAAGTCACAACCCCCCATATAAAACACTCCATCTCTTCTTTCACTTCAATACTAGGATATTCGTTATTAGCTGAAACTAAAAATAACATAGATCCTTTCTTACGCAGTTTTTTTACTGTTAGATCACCAAGTACAGAAGCTATAACAATATTATCATTTTTTGGAGTAACACTCCTATCAACAATCAATAAATCTCCTGATAAAATTCCAGCCTCTACCATTGAAGGGCCACTTGCCTTGACAATAAAAGTAGCCGCAGGATGTTTTATAAGGTGCTCATTTAAATCAAGTTTATTTTCCAAATAATCAGTTGCTGGAGAAGGAAAACCTGCTGATACAGAGTCTAAAAATAAAGGAGTAGTGATCTTTTTGCCACTTTCTATATTGATAATGGATAATGTATTTTTCTCATTCATATTTTTAAAAAATCTATTTAAATAATTGATAAACAATATTTATATTAAATATAAATATAATATTGTTCTTGTTTTGTTCTAATTTATTTAAATTGATAAAAAAGTCAACATAATAATGTGAAAATCTGCTAAAAAAAATTATGGCAAAAATATTTGAAGAAAATGCATATAGAAAAGAAATAGAGACTGAAATAAAAGAAATAAACACACAAAATAATACGATAGAATTAAAAGATACAATATTTTATGGAAAAAGCGGTGGTCAACCAGGGGATTTAGGGGAAATAATAGCTGATGGTCAAAAAATAGATGTGAGAGAGACAATAAAAGTAGATAATTCAATAAAAAATATATTAGAAAATATTAATGGTTTAAACATAAATCAAAAAATAACAGCAAGAATAAATTGGGACAAAAGATACAAATATATGCGGATGCATAGTGCATTACATTTAATGTGTGCATCAATACCTCTTGGAGTTACTGGGGGTCAAATAGGCTATGAGAAAAGTAGATTAGATTTTAATGATCCAGAAAAAAAAATAAATAAAGAAGAACTTCAAAAAAAAATTAATGAATTAATGAAGCAAGATCATGAAATTATTTACGAGTATATAGATAGTAAAATATTAGAGAGTAAACCAGAACTTGTTAGAACGATGTCTGTTAAACCACCTAAAATTGACGGCAAATTAAGATTTGTCAAAATAGGAAATGTTGACTTCCAACCATGTGGAGGGACTCACGTAAAAACTACGAAAGAAATAGGTGAAATTAAAATAGGTAAAATTGAAAATAAAGGAAAAATGAATCGCAGAGTAAATATTTTAATTAATGATTAAGAATTTGACTTAAAAATAATTTTGTCCTGTCACTTTCAGGGTTATTAAAAAATTTATCCGGTACTGCTTGCTCAACAATCCTACCCTCGTCCATAAAAACCATTCTATCAGCTACAGTTTTAGCAAATCCCATTTCATGAGTTACGACTATCATAGTCATTCCACCTTCAGCCAAATCAATCATAACATCTAAAACTTCTTTAATCATTTCAGGATCAAGAGCAGATGTAGGTTCATCAAAAAGCATAATATTAGGCTTCATTGCTAAAGATCTTGCAATAGCAACTCTTTGTTGTTGGCCACCAGATAGTTGACCAGGATATTTATCAGCTTGTTCTGGTATTTTAACAATTTCAAGTTGTTGCATTGCCAATTCTTCAGCTTCAGCTTTAGGCATTTTTTTTACCCAGATTGGAGCAAGGGTAATATTTTCCTTAACAGATAAATGAGGAAAAAGATTAAATTGTTGAAAAACCATCCCAACTTCTTTTCTTACACTATCTATATTTTTTAAATTGCCTGTAAGCTCAATACCGTCAACTATTATTTTGCCTTCTTGATGTTCTTCTAATCTGTTAATACATCTTATCATTGTTGATTTGCCAGAACCTGAAGGTCCACAAACAACAATTCTTTCTTTCTTTTTTACTTCAAGATCCACATCTTTGAGTACATGAAAATCTCCAAACCACTTATTTACATTTTGTAATGAAATTATTGAATCTTCTGACATATTAATCTGCTCCCATGTTAATACCTGTTTTAAGCTTTTTTTCCAAATATAAACTGTATCTAGACATTGCAAAAGTGAAAATAAAGAACACCAAAGATACAAAAAAATAAACCTCATAGGCCAAACCTAACCAAGTAGTATCAGCTAAAGCCCCTCTTCCAATTCCAAGTAAATCTAATAACCCTACAATAATAACCAATGTGGTATCCTTGAATAAACCTATTGATGTATTTACAATAGATGGAATTGAAATTCTAATTGCTTGAGGTAAAACAACTTTTAAATTCATTTGCCAGTAAGATAAACCTATAGATCTTGCTGCCTCATATTGACCTTGAGGAATTGCTTGCAAACCACCTCGAATTACTTCAGCCATATAAGCAGATTGAAATAAAGTTACTGCAACCAAAACACGCGCTAAACCGTCCATATCGATACCTTCAGGTAAAAATAATGGTAACATGACCATTCCAAAGAATAAAAGTGTAATGAGTGGTACTCCTCTTATAAATTCAATGAATAAAGTACACATCATACTAATTACTGGAAGATTGGAGCGCCTACCTAATGCTAAAATAATACCTAGAGGAAAAGCTAATGCTATACCTGTACAACCTAGAACTAAAGTAACAAGCAAACCTCCCCATTTATTTGTAGAAACTGATTCAAGTCCAAGACCTCCATTTAAAAGAAAAAAAGCAATTACTGGAAATACATAAGTAAATTTTAAAAAATGTTTTCTGAATGGAAAATTATCAAATAATAGAGGAACAACAGCAACTGCTAACATTATGTAACTAAGATTTACTCTCCACACCTCTTCTCTTGGATAAAAACCGTACATAAACTGATAAAATCTAACATAAATAATTGCCCAGCAAGCCCCTCCGTTTTCTGGATCAAGAACTCGTGAACACATCTCCCTATTGATGATCTCTTCACCATTAAAATTATATTTGAAGTCAGCTGCAAAAATTGTCCAATTTAATATCCAAGGAACAAATTGAAATAAAATATACAGAACAAATAAAGAAATTAGTGAATTCACCCAGTTAGAAAAAAGGTTCATTCTTAACCAACCTAAAATACCAGTTGTGGCAACAGGAGGTTTTCTTGATTCAGTTATATCACTCATTTTACTTCTCTTTAAATTGTATACTTCTGTTATAAATATTCATAAAGACAGATATAGTTAAACTAATAGTCAAATACGTAGCCATTACTATAACCATGCATTCAATTGCTTGACCAGTTTGGTTTAAACTAATTCCTCCAAAACCGTGGACAAGATCAGCATAACCTACAGCAATACCTAATGAAGAATTTTTTGTTAAATTTAAATACTGACTTGTTAATGGTGGTACGATAACCCTTAAAGCTTGTGGTATAATTATAAGTCTCATGATCCAGCTTTTTTTTAACCCTAAAGAAGCTGAAGCTTCTCTTTGACCTTTTGTTACTGATAAAATACCTGATCTTACCGTTTCTGAAATAAATGCAGCTGTGTAAATAGTAAGAGCTAAAAACATGGCTATAAATTCGGGTCTTATTACCATCCCTCCTTTGAAATTAAATCCTTTTAAAGCTGGATAGTCAAATGACATTGGTGATCCTATTATAAAAAATAATAATAGAGGCAAAATTATAATTAAGCCAAATGCTGATGATAATACCGGAAATTGCTTACCTGTTTCATCTTGTCTTTTTTTAGCCCATCTCCTTATGATAAAACTTGAAATAAAAGCTAAAATAATAGCTATAAAAACATAAGAAAATCCAGTTTCAAATACAGGTCTTGGAGAATAAATACCTCTATTTGAAATAAAAAAAGTATCTAAAAATTCTAGAGATTGCTTTACTCGTGGTAATTGAATTAAGATACTATACCAAAGAATAATTTGTAAAAGCAATGGAACGTTTCGAGTAAATTCAACATAAATGTAAGCTACTCTTACAAGTAACCAATTTGACGAAAGTCGAATAATTCCAACTAGAAAACCAAGAATAGTTGCCGCAATACAACCACAGAAAGAAACTAATAAAGTATTTAATACACCAACAAAATATACATCTAAGTGAGTGTCAGTTGATTTAAAATTAATAAATGGAGAGAAACTAATATCAAATCCTGCTGGATCTGAAAGAAATCGCCAACCAGTTGCAATATTTCTTTTTTCTAAATTATAACCAGTTGTTTGGACAACAAAATATATACCAAGTGCAAAAAGTCCTATTACTAAAGTTTGAAAAAATATGGATCTAAACTTTTCATCAGAAAAAAAATTTAAGTTAGATCTCATTAGACTCCTATAAAAAAAATTAGGGGGTTTTGAAACCCCCTAATTGAAAAAAATTAACGATTTATCTGAACGGAGGTGCGTATAAAATACCACCTTGAGTCCAAAGAGCGTTAAGTCCTCTTGCAATTTCAAGAGGTGTGTCTGGACCTACGTTAGCTTCGTAAGACTCTGAATAGTTACCAATTTGTTTAATAATTTGGTAAGCCCAATCAGGAGCTAATTCAAGCATTTCACCGTATGAACCTTCAACACCTAGAAGTCTAAGTACTTCAGGAACGTTTGAGCTTTTTTGAGCATCAACGTTTTCAGAAGAAACGCCTAACTCTTCAGCAATAATCATTGCATTTAAAGACCAACGTACTACGTCACCCCATTGGTGATCACCGTGTCTTACTAGTGGACCTAGAGGTTCTTTTGAAATAATTTCAGGTAGAACTAACCATTTACCAGGATCTGCTGCTGCAGCTCTAGTTGAAGATAGTCCTGATGCATCAGTAGTATATACGTCACATCTTCCTGCGAATAAGTTTTCT
This sequence comes from uncultured Alphaproteobacteria bacterium, assembly GCA_902569865.1. GTDB lineage: Bacteria > Pseudomonadota > Alphaproteobacteria > HIMB59 > CACPNW01. Next base: position 14,777 of record CACFVT010000001.1, read on the forward strand.
TTACCTTCATCATTAGTTTCAATTGGAAGAGCTTCGTAGCTAATTCCATTTAATCTAAAGAAGTCAGCAAGGTTTAACTCAGTAGTAGTACCAGTTTGAATACAAACAGTAGCACCATCTAACTCAGTTGCACTTGATACACCTAGTGAAGAAGGAATCATAAATCCTTGTCCATCATAGAAGTTAACACCTACGAACTCAAAGCCAAGATTAACATCACGGCTAATTGTCCAAGTTGTATTTCTCGCTAACATATCAACTTCACCAGAAGCTAATGTAGGGAAACGAGATTTACCAGTAGTAGTGATAAATTCTACTTTTGAACGGTCTCCAAAAACTGCTACAGCAACTGCACGACACATATCTGCATCAAGACCAGCCCACTCTCCACTATCGTCAGGAGCAGCAAAACCAGCTAAACCAGTTGTTACACCACATTTTAGAAAACCTCTATTTTTAACATCATCAAGAGTTCCCGCATTTGCTGAAAAAGCAAAAACAGTAACTGCAAAGATTGATAATAGTTTTTTCATATTATTTCCTTTGTTTTAAATAATTATTTAAACATCTTTTTTCAAAGATTATCCCCCAATAACAAAATAAATTGATCTAAGAAACAGCTAATTTTAAGAGAATGATATAAACATAAATTGTATCATAATTGCAAAATATATACTAGATATAGTGTTTTATGAAAATAGATACTAAACTAACAAAAGTTTCAAGGGATGTAAAAAAGCAAAAAGGTTTTATTAATCCTGGAATTTATAAAGGATCAACAATGATCTTCAGTAGTTTTGAAGATTATATTAATGATATTAATAATGATGATGACCGAAATACTTTATATGGAATTAATAAAAATCCTTCAGTTGAACAATTAGAAAAAGCAATTTCAAGTTTATACAAATGCTATGATACTATTATAGCTCCATCTGGACTAGCTGCACTTATCATTCCTTTGTTAACATATTTAAAAAAAGATGATGAAGTATTAATTAATGATACTGTTTACAGTCCAACTAGGACATTTTGTGAAAAAATTCTTAAAAATTACAGAGTAAAAATTAAATATTTTCACCCTTTAAAAGATATAAATAAATTTGAAAAATTAATTACAAATAAAACAAAATTAATTTATCTTGAATCTCCCGGTACTGCTACTTTTGAGATACTTGATATTCCTAAAATAACAAAAATTGCAAAAAAGAAAAAAATACCAACTGTCATGGATAATACTTGGGCGTCCCCTATTTTCTGCAATCCTATAAAACTCGGGATAAATATTATTATTGATGCAGGTACAAAGTATATAAATGGACATTCTGATGTTCTTATAGGATTTGTAAGTTCTGATAAAAAACATTCAAAAGAAATAAGAATTACAGCCAAAACTTTAGGAATGTGTCCAGGTTCAGAAGAGGTATATTTAGCATTGAGAGGGATACCTACACTAAATTTAAGAATGAAACGAATTGAAACAAATACTTTAAACATGGCTAATAAATTATTGGAACATTCACTTATTGATAAAGTATATCACCCTGCTCTTCCAAGTTTTCCCAATCATAATATTTGGAAAAGAGATTTTACAGGAAGCTCTGGCTTATTTGCATTCTCTTTAAAGAAAAAACATTCTCTTAAATCTATTAAGAAATTTTATAATAAATTGAAAATATTTAAATTGGGTTATAGCTGGGGAGGATTTGACAGTTTAATTACTTTCCCACGTCTTAGTAAAAGAACATTTAAGAATGAAGTAAATGGAAATCTTATTCGTCTTTACTGTGGATTAGAAGACTCTCAAGATCAGATTAATGATATATTGAATGCACTAAAAGTTCTTAGATAATTATTTAATGGATCCTATTTTTTTAATTTTTGCATCCTTCGGTGTATTTGTTTTTGGCCTTTCTAAAGGTGGAGTGCCTGGACCTATAGCGATGTTAGCTGTACCAGTGATGTCTTTTGCTATGAGCCCATTGCAAGCTGCTGGAATTCTTCTTCCTCTTTTAATTATAATGGATTTTTCTGCTATCTATTTATATTGGAAAAAATGGATAAATAAAATTTTAAAAATAATTATTCCTGCTTCTATTATAGGTATTTTATTTGGAACATTTACTTTTAAATACACTAATGAAGATCAGATAAGAATTATGGTTGGGATTATTTCAATTTTATTTGTCCTCATATCTTTTATTCAAAAAAGTAATTTTTTATTAAAACCAACAAAATTAAAAGGGTATTTTTGGTCATCAATTGCAGGATATACAAGTTTTTTAATTCATGCAGGTAATCCACCTATAAACTTTTATGTACTTCCTTTAAAATTAGATAAAATTTCATTTATTGGCACAATGACTTTAGCTTTTTTAGTTATTAATCTTGTAAAAATAATTCCCTATTATTATGTTGGATTATTAGCACCATCAAACTTAATGGTCTCTTTACTATTGTTACCACTTGCATTTATTAGTGTTTTAATTGGATACTTTATTCAAAAGAAAATTCCAGAAAAGTTATTTTTTAATATTATATATATTTTATTATTCCTAAGTGGGTGCAAATTAATATTTGATGGTATTGTTTAATTTAAACCCTCTGCAATATTTAAAAAACGATGACAAACATCATTATTAAGATATTTCAAACCTTTTCTATATTCATCAGACTCATAAAATAATTCAGCATCTTCCATGGATGGGAATTCAATAACAACTAAGCGATTCATTTCTTTTCCTTCTAAGTTTATAATTTTACCACCTCTACTTAAAATTTTAGCACCAGCAGCTATTAATGCAGGTCCTGCTATATCTGTGTATTTTTTATATTCATCATGATTTTTAATATTAACAATGCCAACCCAATAAGCTTTTTTCATTTATTAACTCCTTTATGAAATTTTAGTATTATAATTTGCTCTTTTAGTTTTTCTTGTGCCAAAAGGTCCTGGTATAAATAGAGTCATTGTATCGGTGTTTGGCTTTAAATCTACTCGATGAAGATGGTCGGCTGATCTAAATCCAATGTATCCGGGAGGTCTCCAAAATTTACCCTTTGATGTAGTTTCCCAATACCCTCCTTTTAATATAATTGTAATGTATGGACACATATGATTATGAACCCCTTCACCATGATCATCATCTAACATTCTATGAATTAGAATATTAAAAGGAAACCATTTTGGTCTTTTTCTAAATAGTAGATAATATCTCTCTAGCCATGGTTTTGCTTTATCAAATTCAGGGTGAGATGGACCTCTATCCAACACAACTTTTTTTCGCCCTAATTTATCCAAAATTTTTAACAACATTTTACTTCAATCTATTAATTGATTGATAATTTGCATCAACAATTCCCTTTTCAGTAATTAATTTTGTAATATATTTAGCAGGTGTAACATCAAATGCAAAGTTAGCACAAGTAGAGCCATCAGGAACTATTTTAATTTTTTTTAATTTATTATTTTCATCTAAACCACTAATATGTGAAACTTCTTCACTATCTCTTTCTTCTATAGGTATATTCTTAACGCCATTTTCAATATTAAAATCTATACTAGAAATAGGTGCTGAAACATAAAATGGAATATTATTATCATATGCAGCAAGAGCTTTAAGATAAGTGCCTATTTTATTACAAACATCTCCATTAGAAGCTGTTCTATCAGTGCCAGTGATACAAACATCTATTTTTTTGTGCTGCATTAAATGACCTCCAACATTGTCTACTATTAGAGAATTAGGGATATTTTCATTAAGTAGTTCCCAAGCAGTTAGGCTAAATCCTTGATTTCTTGGTCGTGTTTCATCGACCCAAACATGAACTGGTATATTATTTTTGTTAGCAACAAAAACTGGCGCTAGAGCAGTCCCCCAATCTACAGTTGCCAACCAACCTGCATTACAATGAGTTAAAATATTAACAGGTTTATTTTTCATTTCATAAATTTTTTTAATTAATTCACAACCATATTCACCAATTTTTTTACAATTATCAATGTCATCCTGTCTTATTTGATTTGCTATCTCCAGAATCTTCGCTGAAGTTTGATCTTCTTTCAAGTCAGCAATTTTGGTCATTACTTCACTAAGGGCCCATGACAAATTAACCGCTGTGGGTCTTGTTGAATTAATTCTTTTTGATACTTCCTGCAAAAAATCAAATTTAGAATTTGCTTTGGAGGCTATATACATACCATATGCAGCAGTTACACCTATCAACGGTGCTCCCCTCACCTGCATTGCTTTTATTGCAAAACAAACTTCATCAACAGTATTCAATTCTATAATTTTTAACTCAAATGGAATGAGACGTTGATCTATAATATTAACTTTATCAGTTTTCTTTTCGTACCAAATAGTTGTTAAGTGTTTATCATTTACTAACATTATTTTCTTTTATAAATCTTTTTAAAATATTGGATAATTTTTCAGCAGTATTATTATCCCAATTATTTGGTTGTGTCACAATTGAAGTATCGAGTATTCTAGATGTATTATCTAGTTTAAAATCTACATCAGCAAAATATTTAGTGGAAAAATTCTCAATAAATTTTTTAGATTTCTCAACATTTTTATGCATCGTATGTAAAAGCATTTGTAGATCAACATCATCATGATCTGAACTCCATGAATCATAATCAGTTACCATTGAAATTGACGCATATCTAATCTCAGCCTCTCTTGCTAATTTTGCTTCTGGCATATTTGTCATGCCTATAACATCACAATCCCAACTTCTGTACAATATAGACTCTGCTTTACTTGAAAACTGAGGACCTTCCATAGCAAGATATGTTCCACCATATGCATATTTAATACTTAAATCTTCTAATATGTATTTTGAAAGATCCATTAATACTTTAGATGTTGGTTGAGCCATTGGCACATGAGCAACAATACCATTTTCAAAGAAAGTTTTCTTTCTATGTATTGTTCTATCAATAAACTGATCTACAATAACAAAAGTTTCTGGATCAAGTTCATCCCTCAATGAACCAACAGCAGATAATGAAATGATATCAGTTACTTCCAGTTGTTTTAAACAATCTATATTTGCTCTATAATTAATTTCAGATGGAGAAAGACGATGGCCTAAACCATGTCTCGATAGAAAGTATATTAAATTATCATTAATTTTTCCCTCAACAATCTTACTTGAAGGTTTTCCAAAAGCAGATTTTAGATCATGCTCTTTTACATCTGTTAATAAATCTAAATTATATATTCCACTTCCACCAATAAAAGCTAATTTATTTTTTGACAATGTGAGGACCTATATTTTTAATCACACTAATAGTAGCTTTTTTTAATTCTTTAATTGATGGCTTAAGAATACGTATTTTATCATAATTTTTAATATTTTTATTGTAGCTTTCTCTCAGCGTTTTGCACCCAATCATTCTTAATTCTGTTCCTATATTAAATTTGGCAACATTCGTTTTAGTGGCTATTTTTTTTCTCATAACATTTGATATTCCACTACTTCCATGAAGAACCAAAGGTAATTTAGTTATTTTTTGAATATCTAAAATTTTGTTATAATCAATTTTAGCTACTTTAGATGTTTGTAAGTGTGTATTCCCAACCGAGATAGCCATTGCGTCAACTTTACTTTTAGAAGCATAAGTTTTTGCTTCAGTTATGTCAGTTCCTATAGAATTTTTCCCCTTAAAATATCCAACCTCTCCAATTTCACCTTCTACAGAAATATTATATTTGTGCGCAATATGAGAAATTTTAGAACTAATATTAATGTTTTTCTTCAAAGGCATTTTAGAACCATCAAACATAACAGATGTAAAACCACTATCAATTCCTTCCTTACATTCTCTATAAGAAAAACAATGATCAAGATGACAACATATAGGAGTTTTAGTTTGAGCAGCAAGGTACCTAAACATTTTAGCTAATATTGATATAGGTGTGAATGCTCTACATGATGGTCCTGCTTGAAGAATAATTGGAATACCTGTTTCATCTGCTGCCTCAGTGTATGCTAAGGCATCTTCCCACGTAGTTACAACTAATCCAGCTATAGCATAGTTATTTTTATTTGCTTTCTTTAGAAGTGTTTTTAAATTAACTGCTGTCATTACTTATATTTTGCAATCATATCTTTTATCCCAGGTATAGTCTCTACCTGATAAGCATACTCAGGCTGAAAATATTGCACAAGAGATCTCTGAGATAGTCCACCTAAAATAGTAAAATAATACATTTCATAACCCGGAGCTACAACACAAGGATGATAACCAGTTCTAATTGCAATTGTTGATCCATCAATTATGTGCTCTGCCTTTCCAACCTTGTCATCAACTTGTTGAAATAATTGAAAACCAAATCCGTTATTAGGACGAAACCGATAATTATATGTTTCATCGTGGCGTGTTTCGTCTGGAAGTCTGTCAGTATCATGTTTATGAGGAGGAAAACCTGACCAGCCCCCCTGTCCTACTGTATATAATTCATTGCAAAGAAGTCTTCCTACTTTGTCATGATATTTGGCACCAAGAATATGTTTAATTTTTCTGTGAGTTTTTGTATCGTCTGATCCATATTGAACCTTATCAATTTCATCAACTCTTACAGCAAATGGCTCAAAAGTTTTATCAAACTTTGCACCTGCTATAAATATTTCAGAATCTTTTAGAGCAACAAAAGAAGCTTTTATTCCAGATGGCACATATACGCCCTCTGGTTCACCATCCCACACGTCAACTGTTCTTGTGCCTAAATTTTTAACTTCATAGCCTTCAATATTAACATTTATTGTTCCTGTTGCAGGAACGATACACGTTTCATAACCAGGCGTTACATATTCAAAACTTTGGTCTTTGTTTAATTTAACTATATTAAAATAATTTAGGGGCACATGTTTATCATCCATATCTACGATGGGATTATTTTTATTATCAAACGGTAGTATATGCATTATTTATCTCCTTTGTTAATATTGTTACTTTTCATAAAATTTAATACTTCATCCAAATCAGGCATAGCTGGAGCACATCCAACCTTAGTTACAACGATTGCAGCGGCAGCAGAACCAATTTCTATAGCTTTTTGAAGATCATAATTTTTTAGTAGAGCGCCAATTAATGAACCCATAAAAGCATCACCAGCACCAGTAGGTTTAAGTGGTTTGACTGGGAAAATTCCCTTTTTTACTTTTTCACTATCTGCAAAAGTTATTGAGCCTTTTTCACCCATCTTATAAATTACCAAATCACAATTACTTGATTTTTTTTTGGCGTAATTTAATCCATCTTTATAACTGCCTGAAAGCACAGCAAATTCATCATCATTGCCAATTATTCCAGAACAGTAATCGCTAGCAAGATTGTAAATTTCTTTTGCTTTGTCTGCTGACTCCCATGTGTAAGGTCTATAATCTATATCCATAATTACCGGTATATTTTTTTCTTTAGCTATTTCCAAAGCATATAATAAAGCACTTCGAGATGGTTCAGCTGCAAGAGAAGTTCCTGTAATCAATATGCATTGATAGTTTTGAATATTAGAGTTTTCGATATCATTTTTATTTAAAAATAAATCAGCAGCTTTATGCCTGTAGATTATTGATTGATGATCTTCTAAAGTTGACTCAACGATAGCGAATGAGATTCTAGATTCATTATCTTCTAATTTAATTAAATTTCTCTTAACTCCATAGTGATCTAATTGGTTTAAAGCAAACTTACCCAATGCATCATTAGAAACTCTTGTCAGTAAGGAACATAATCCACCATATTTAGTTAATTGAACACCCATATTTGCTGATGAACCGCCAAGATGAGTCACATAATTATTTGCATTTTCAGTTTTAGTTCCAGGTGGATCAGGATAAATATCAACACCCGCCCTGCCTATTAGTAAAAAATTATTTTTTTGAATTTTTGAAATTAAAAATTCCAAGGACATAAATTATTTACTTTTCATATCAATAAATTCGGCTTTATAATCAAAGGGATTAATAGCATCAATACATCCGATATTTATTGCGGCACCATTTGGGTCACTTCTTCTGTTGTGATGTGTATATATTCCGCAAGTTTTACAAAAAAAATGTTCTGCAATTTTAGTATTAAATTTATAGGAACTGAGATTTTCCTTGCCTTTAATTATCTGGACTGAGTCTTTAGAAACCATGCACATTTTCGCATTTTTTCTTATACAAATTGAGCAATTGCATTGTTTAATAGTTTTAAGATCTGTTTCAACTTCTAGCTCTACCGCTCCACAATGACATTTTAAATTGTATAACATATTTAGTTCTCCAATTTTAATTGGCGCGCCCGAAATGATTCGAACATTTGACCTACCGCTTAGAAGGCGGTTGCTCTATCCACTGAGCTACGGGCGCTTAAATGCCCTTTATCATACTATAAATAAATTCAAAAGATTAATGTGTCCAAGGTTCTTTTCTTCTCATATCAAAATTGGAAGCATAGTTCTTTGCTTTAATTTTTCTTTCTTTTGGTTCAATAACTATAAATTGTTGATTATTTTTTTTTGACCATTCTATCGCTTGTTCTTTTGTATCAAAATACATTTTGATTTGTTCCTTAGTATCTAGTGAACTGTTCCATCCCATTAATGTATCCTTAACTTTATCAGTTTCAATAATATATTCTGCAAGCCATTTTTTTGTTTTACCTAATCCAGATTGCATTGAAGATTTAGTTGGTTTATAAATTTTAATTGTCATTGCTGACTTCCAGTTTCAAAATAATTATCTGAAAAATGATTATATAAATTTCCAGAAGAATAAATATTATTTTTAAATCTTTTTGTTTCAAAAATTACCTTTGTCATAAAAAATTCTCCTAGTTGAATCTTTGATAAATAAAAAGGATCATTTATTTCTTTAATTTTATCTTGAGAAACTTTAATGAATTGAAGCCAAGTATACCCAACTGCTACAAGGGCAAAAATATTTAAAAAATCCATAGCATGGGCATTAATTTCTTTTGTGTTTTTAGTATCGATTTGTCTTATAAAATCAACACAATCTTTTAAATCGATGAATGAAGATTTAAACAATTGAATAAACTTTTGCATATTTTGATCATCATCATTGGCAATTAAAAATCCTTCGATTTCACTTAAATAGTCATTAATAATTTGACCATCATGAATATTAAATTTTCTTCCAATTAAATCTAAAGCTTGGATACCATTAGTACCTTCATATATTGGTAAGATTCTTGCATCGCGAACTAATTGCTCCATGCCGTGATCAGTTATATATCCATGACCACCATATATTTGTAAGGCGTTATTTGTAATCTCCAATGCTTTATCAGTTGCAAAAGATTTTAGGATTGGGGTTAATAAAGCGATTAAATTCTCAGAAGTTTGTGAAAGTTTTGATGTTTGATCAGAGTCAATTATATCAAAAGCATTACCAGCTTTAAGCATTAGTCCTCTAATGCCATCATTAACAGACTTCATATACATTAAATTTTTTCTAATTTCTGGATGAACAATTATTGGATCAGCAAGATTTTGACTTTCAGGTAATTTTCCTTGAAGACGTTCTTTTGCATAATGAAGAGCTGATTGATATGCTGTTTCTGAGAGACCAATACCTTGAATACCTACAAATAATCTAGCCCCATTCATCATGATAAACATTGCCTTCATTCCTTTGTTTAAATCACCTACAAGCCAACCTTTTGCGTCTTCATAATGCATAACACATGTTGGACTTGCCTTAATTCCCATTTTTTTTTCAATTGAACCGCATTTAACACTGTTTGCTATTTTAAGACTCCCATCTTTAGCAGGGATTATTTTAGGTACTAAAAAAAGGCTAATACCTTTTATTCCATCAGGTGCATTAGGAGTGCGAGCTAAGACTAAATGGATTACATTTTCACTAAGATCATGATCACCACAGGTAATGAATATTTTTGTTCCTGTAATATTATAAGATCCATCGTCGTTTGGTTTAGCCATAGTTTTACTCAGACCTAAATCAGTTCCACATTGAGGCTCAGTTAAATTCATTGTGCCTGTCCATTTCCCTGAAGTTAAATGAGGTAAATAAATTTGTTTTAAATCTTCACTTGCATTCTTTTCAATTGCATCAATAGCATTTGCAGTCAAACCAGGATAAAGTCCAAAAGACATATTTGTTGAACTGACCATTTCATCTAAAAACATATTCATAATATATGGAAGATCTTGACCACCATATTTTTCTTTTACTTTTATTCCCTGCCATCCATTTTCAGAAAAAATTTTATATGCATCTTTAAAACCTTTAGGAGTTATTACTTTACCATTATCAAATGTGCAACCTTCTGAATCACCAGAAACATTTAAAGGTAAAAGTGTTTCTTCACACATTTTTGAACCCTCCTCCAGTATCATAAGAAGGTCATCAATTTCTAAACTTCTATTTGTTAAAATTTTATTATCTTTTAAATTTAGAAAATCTTCTAATAAAAACTTATATTCCCTTAATGGAGTTTTATAAACTTGCATAACTATTCAACTCTTTCTAACACTGTTGCTATACCTTGTCCAAGACCTATGCATTGAGTTGCTAAAGCATATTTTTTATTATGTTTGATCATTAAGGAAGCAGCTTTTGCAGTTATGCGAGTACCAGTTGCGCCTAATGGGTGCCCTAAAGATATTGCTCCACCTTCTATATTAACAATTTCAGGATTGATTTTAAGTTCTTTTATGCAGGCAATTGATTGAGATGCAAAAGCTTCGTTTAATTCAACAATATCAATATCTTTAATATCTAGATTAGCTCTTTTAAGAGCTTTTTTTGTAGCGTTAATTGGTCCCAATCCCATTAATTCAGGAGGACAACCTTGAATGGCAGTAGATTTTATTCTGGCTATTATTGGTAATTTATTAGCTTTAGCATACTCCTCTTCGCAAACTAAAGTTGCAGAAGCGCCATCAGTTAATGGTGAGGCGGTACCAGCTGTGATAGTTCCATTTTCATCAAATACTAACTTTAAATTGTTTAATATTTCTTGAGAGGTATTTGATCTTATGCCACCATCACTTATCACTTCAATATTATCTTTTTTAATAATAGTTAATTCTTGATCAAAGCTTTTAGATAATTGCGCTTTTGCAGCATTAGCATGACTTAAAATTGCAAAATCTTGTTGTTCTTTTCTAGAAAGATTATATTTTTTTGCTACATTTTCAGCAGTTAAACCCATTGAGAGATATACATTTGGTTTATCAATTAATAACTCAGGGTTTGGAGTATAATTTAATCCATTTATTGGAACAAAGGTCATAGATTCAATACCGCAGCAAATAAAAACTTTTCCAGCATTCATAGAAATTGCTCCTGCGGCACTATGAATTGCCTGCATAGAGGATCCACACCATCTATTTATTGTCATACCTCCGACATGTTCAGGCATATCAGTCATAAAGGAAACTATTTTAGCAATGTTATAACCTTGCGCACCTTCAGGATATGCACATCCTGCTATAATATCTTCAATATCATCTTTATTAATATTTGTTGTTTTTACTAAATCATTGATTACTTGAGATAAAATATCCTCAGGTCTTATTTTGGATAACAGTCCTTTATTAGCAATTGTAAAAGGTGATCTTTTAAAACCTACAAGAACAGTATTCATTAAAAATCCATTAATGAGTGAATATTAATTCCTCTTTTTTGAAGTTTTTTATCGCCATTTAAATCAGGAAGATTAATAATAAAGCCAGCTCCGACAATATTTTTATTATCAAATTTCTCAATTAAGTCTACTGATGCTAATGCTGTTCCACCAGTTGCAAGTAAATCATCAATAATTAATAAATTTTTATGATTATCTAAAGCATCTTTATGTATATGCATCTCAGTAGAACCGTATTCTAAAGTATATGAAACTTTATATGTTTCGCCAGGAAGTTTATCAGGTTTTCTTAAAGGCACAAATGCGGCACCTATATTGTATGCAATTGCTCCAGCCATAATAAAACCTCTTGATTCAATACTCAATACAGCGTCAATTGGAGTATTTTTCCAGGGCTCAGTCATTTCATCAATCACTTGTTTAAAATGACCAGCATCTTGTAAAAGAGTTGTTATGTCCCTAAATTGAATACCTTTGACAGGATAGTCTAGTATTGTTCTTACATATTCTTTCATTTAAATTTTAACATTTCCTCATAATTAAATAGTGTAATCGGAGCAAAATTTGAAGAGCAATCATATGTTTTTGTATGAGGATATTTTTCATATGATTTTGCAATTTGTCCTTTAGTACCAAGGATATCCTCAAATAATTTAATTAAAAGTTTATTTGGGTTTGCATGAGGTGCAATAGAACGGATATATTTTATATTATTCTCAATATTTATTTTATTATTTTTGCACATTAAATATGTAGCAGTTGCCATTGATCTTGATACACCGCACCAACAGTGTATTACTATATCTTCTTCTATTTCCCAAGATTCAGTAAATTTTTTAATAGAGTTAATATGTGACTCATTTGGAGGTAATTGAGGAATTTCATCAGTATTAAGTCTGAAGATATGATTATCTGGGCTTATTTTTAAAATATCATCAAAGCCAAGTTTAAGATGTTTTTGAACAGATTTGGGAGTCTCAGGTGCATAACCTGGATCAATTACAGAAATTAAATATTTTGGTTTAACGCTTTCACATACTTCTGGAATGTCTTTTAGGGAGCAAACTATTATCATAATAAAAAAGGGTGGTTATAAACCACCCTTTAAACAAATAAAGAAATTAATTAGTTTTCAATTGCATCAGCCAAAATTGCATTAGCTTCATCATTTAAGCTATTAAGAGTAGACATTATATCGTCACCGTTAATAATTGCTGCATAAGCTTTTTCAATTTCACCTCTTACAGAATAATAAGCAGGTACAGAAGGTTCTCCCTTACCATATTTTATTAAGCCTAAAGATCTATCATATTGAGGAAGGTCATTTCTCTTAGCTACAATTAAAGGATGATCTGCTGAAGATGTTCTTACAAAACCATAACCACTTTCAGTTGACCAAACAGCTGAGTTTTCAGTATTGGTAATGTATTTCATCCATTGATAAGCAGCTACCATTTTATCTGCATTATTAGTGTTACCCATAATTAAACCTCCACCGTATAAATTCATTACGGGTTCAGAAGTTGTATGAGGTACTGCAGAGATTTCCCAATTCCCATTATAACCATCTTCAATTGCACTTTGAAAATAAGTAATCCCCGAAGTTGATGATAAAGCAAATAAATTAGAACCTAAACCAAGATATTGTTGGTCTGCATACTTATCTCTCGTTACTTGTGCGCATCCCTTATTAGACATGCCTTGAATGAATTCCATAGCAGCTACTGCCGCAGGTCCATTTAGGATATATTGACCAGAATCATAATCAAAAACATCTCCACCATGAGCAAATACCCAAGCAGCAAAATTACTTGCGTCTGTATCTATTTCATAGCCAAGACTAGGTGTATCACCTACTCTACCACTAAAAGTACTATTAGTTGCTGCGCATGCAGCTTCTGCAAATTCAGCTGGAGTTTTAGGTTCTGATAAACCAAGTTCATTTAGCCAATCTTTATTATAATAAACAACTTCAATAGACTTGCCTACTTCGTGAAGTAATTTAGGATTACCATCAAAATAACCTGAAAATCCTACTGTCCAGTTTGCTCCCCAGTCATCTATGTCATCTTGTGTAACACCCCATTTTGAGCTGTTAGCCAAGATACTTTGATCCATTGCTGCACCAATTTGATACATGTCAGCTGCTGCATTTCCATAACCTCTAGCAACATCAGCTTGATCTGGTGTTCCAGCAGATGTCATCATTGCTGACTGAACTTTACCGTAATGTCCTTTATAAGTTATGTTAACTGTAATTCCAGTTTCTGCCTCAAATCTTTCTGCTCTGGCTTTCATAGCGTCTAGACGTTCATCCGAATACTGAACCCAGAATTCTACAGTTTGACCTTTTGGATTAGCATTCTCAATATCAGCAGCTGTTACTGCAAATAATTGAGAAGAAAATAAAAATGTTGTTAAAAAAACAACTTTAATCAATAATTTTTTAAACATAATCACACCCCTAAGATAAGAATAAACATTTAATAATAAAATACTACGATTCTATTGCTGTTTCATTACAGAAAATTGTTAACAATTAACAATTATTGTTTGAGACCAAAATTTGAAATACTCTGTAAAAATAATCTTTGAGTAAAGAAATATAGAAGTAAAACAGGAAAAATAGATATTAACGAAGCAGCCATTAACAAGTTATACTGTGTTCCAGCTTCTCTAATAAAGCTATAAATTGATACCGTAACTGGGAACCAATCCTCTTTTGTTAATATCAGTAGTGGCCAAGCAAATGAGTTCCACGCAAGTATAAATGCAAATAAAGAAACTGTAACAATTATTGGCATACTCATTGGAATAACTACTTTTCTTAAAAAATAAAAATGGGAAGCTCCATCCATTCTAGCAGCGTCCCATAACTCATTTGGAATTTTTTTTATATATTGTCGCAACAAGAAAATAATAAACACGTTACCAAAAAATGGGACTGTTAATCCTTGTAATGAATTCATCCATGATGGACCAAAAGGTAGGGGAAATATATTCCCTCTAATAATTAAAAGATGTGGAAGAAGTGCAATAATCTCAGGTATCATTAAAGATAATAATAAAGAATAGAAAATCACATCTCTAAAAGGAAACTGAATTTTTGCAAATGCATAGGCTGCGGGAATACTAGTACAGAGAACACCGATAACAATTAAACCACTTATGATAATGCTATTAAGGGTATATTGTTGAAAATTATTAGATGACCAAACCTCAATATAATTTTCAAATCTTGGAACTTTAGGTAAAAGATATTGGTTCGAAGCCTCGCCTGATGTCATTAGTGATACACTGATCATATACAATAATGGATAAACTGACAAAAACATTACAATAAATAAAATTATATAAGGAATAATTAATTCTTTTTTTTGAAAGCTAATCATAGTTCAATCGCTTTCTAAAAATTACATATTGTGAAATTGCTAAAACATTTAAAATTATAAACAGAACTACTCCTTCTGCAGCAGCATAACCAAATTTAACTCTATCCCAGAAATGATCAAATATTTCAATTGTGACAACGTCCATAGTCTCTCCTGCAGATGAAGTTTTCATAACCATAATATGATTAAATGCCTGAAATGAATTAATAAAACCAGTTAACAATAAAAAAAATATGATCGGCATTAACAATGGAATTGTAATTTTAATAAACGTTTGCCATCTTGTAGCACCTTCTGCTTTTGCAGCTTCATATAAATCGGAGGGAATAATAGAAAGACCAGCTAATAATATTATTGCATAATAACCTGTGTAAGACCATACTCCATATAAAATAGATGTTAACAATGCTAAACTTGGTCCGGCAAAAAAACCTTCAATTTTTATTCCAAACATTATTTCAGTGATTTTTCTTTTATCAAATAACCATAATTGAGGATCATATCCAAATAAACCAATAAACTCATTAAGTATTGAATTTTCAGCTTTTCCAAAAATTATAAAAAAAACTGCCCCACCCATTACTGCTGGAGTTATATAAGGAAATAAAAGTATCATCTGGAAAAACTGTTTACCTTTTAATTTTTGATACAAGGCAAAAGCTATCAAAAGACCTAAACCAACTTCAGTAGTAATTGCAAAAAAAGAATAGTAAAAAATGTAGATCAGTGAATTAAGAAAATCTGCATCACCCTTTTCCATCATATTAGTCCAGCTTATATTGATTAGATAAAGACTAATTAAAAGTATGAAGGACGAAACAACAAAACAATAAAAACTGTTTTTCATTTTATCTTTATATTCAGACCACACCCAGTATGAGGCAATCATTATAAGTAATCCTAAAATAAAAATCCAAAATGAACTGATATCCCCTAAAATTTTTTGATAATTTTCAAAACCAAGAAACCTTCCTTTAAAAACTTTCCATTTATGTAAACTCATGTACATTCCAAAAAAAACAGGAAATATACCAAACAAACTAATTATTAAAAAAGCAGGAAGTATAAATATATATCCGTTTATTTGTTCTGAATATTTACTGAAAATTCTGCTCATAATAATTAATGCTTAAACAGATATTTATAGATTATTTTACTATTTTTGAGCAAGTAAATAGTTATCTAAAAAAGAATCTAACCACATTGATACTGATTTATTGTGCTTAAATCTTAAATAAAGTTGAAAAAATAAATTTTGAGAACCATTAAGGAATAACACTTTTGGTTTTTTTATTAATACTAAAAAAAGCCATCTCAAATGTACAAAGAAATTTACCTCTGGATGGAACTGTAATGCATAACAATTATGATATTTAAATGCTTGGTTCTTAAAAATTTCACCCCGAGCTAAAAGTTCGCAATCTTTTGGAATTTCAAATCCTTCTGTGTGAAATTGATAAAACATGCTTTGACCTTTGAAAATATTGTCTCCCTCACCGACCGGCTCAATCTCATAAAAGCCAATTTCTGCTAAATCATTTTTATTTTTTATCACATCACATCCTAAATATTTAGCAAGTATTTGTGCGCCAAGACAAATTCCCAAAAAAGGTATTTTTGAATCAATTACCTTTTTCATCCATCTTATTTCATCTTTAATAAATTGTTCATTATCATTAACACTCATTGGTCCACCAAAAATTACAATAGCAGAATATTTTGTTAAATCTTCAGGCAATATATCACCTAATGGAGGGCGAACAATATCTTCTGAAAAACCTCTTTCTTTAAATTTATTTCCTACATCACCTGCTACAGAAGTTTTTTGATGGAAAACGTAGAGGACTTTTTTCATAATTAATTTTTAAAACAATTAAAATAAATTACAAATATAATTTTATGAAATAATTATTAAATCCTGATAGCATTTTATTCAAAGAGAGGTTCTAATTTCATTGAGTTAACATCTACTAATCCTTTATTTGTTATTCGAAAATTAGGAATAACTGACAATGGTAAGAGATTAAAACCCATGTATGGAAGAGTACATCCTGCATGTTCCCATGATTTTTTAAAATTTATATTTTCTGCAGCTACCTCAGAAGCTTTTTTATCAGACAATAATCCTGCTATTGGTAACTTGACTTCAGAAATTAATTTTTTATTTTGAACAATTACTATTCCACCTTGCGTTTCATTAATTCTATCTACAGCAAATTTCATATCTTCTGCATTTAAGCCTGCCACAACTATATTATGAGCATCATGCCCTACACTGCTTGCTACTGCTCCATTTTTAAGATTGAAATCTTTTAAAAATCCATGAGCAAAATCACCGGATATATTATGCCTTTCAATTACACATAAGTGACATAAGTTATAACTTTTCATAACTTCAGACCAATCAGTTATTAATTCTTTAATTTGTACTTGTTCTTTAAATGTAACAATGCCTGGTAATTGCGTTCTAATAACATTAATTTTTAAATTTTTTTCTTTTGGAATATCTGGTATCATCTGAATATTCTTAGGAAGATTAATAGTATTATAAGCTTTAACTGGATACTTATATCTATTATGAGTTAGTTGTTCATCTAACGTAGAGGTAATTTTTTTATTCTCAACTACTAACTGACCGCCTAACCAAGTATTGTGAACTGTAAGATTATCATCAACCATTACGATATCAGCTCTTCTACTATGACCAAGTGCTCCGTAATCTCTATCTATATTGTATCTAGTAGCAGGATGTAGTGAGCCCATTGACCAAGCCGTTGTTTTATTTATTCCTAAATCATTTGCTTGTCGAACAACCCAATCAAGACCAAAATTGAATAAATCATCTGCATCTCTATCATCAGTACACACACAAATTCTTTTAGTACTAGCTTTGAATTCTGTAATTACTTTTATAGCTTCTTTTATACTGTTCCATGGAGTTTTTGGATTTCCTCCTCTCAAAAAAATCCATAAACCTGCATCAAGAAGATCGTTAGTAAATAATTTTTCTTCTGCTTCATGAGTATCAGTTACTCCACTTGCTGCATAAGCAGCAACAAATTCTCTTCCAAAAACATGGCCGCTTACAGGTAAATTTCTTTTGAGTGTTTCAGCAATGATTGAATGAGGTAAATCATCAGCATTACAAACAGATACAAAATCCATTTTTTCACCAAGACCAATAATCTCAGGCCATTTATCATATAATTTTGATGCTTTGATTGCATCTAAACTTCCTCCAGCTGTCTCTAAAGTATCATTAGTTGCAGGTATAGTACTTGGCAACGTAAGGAATATAGACAAAGGTGCCTGTCTACAATCTTCAAGCATCCATTCAATACCTTCAACATCACTGACATTACCAATTTCATGTGAGTCACAAAATATTGTAGTAGTTCCGTTTAAAAGCGCAGCTTCAGCATAAGCGCAACCTGTCATCATACTGCTTTCTATGTGCATGTGAGGATCAATTAATCCAGGTGCTAAAATATTTTTTTGGACATCATAAATATTTAATTCTGATTTATTAAATAATTTTAGACTTTCACTATTATCTTTAACACAAGCAATTCTACCATTAGAAATCCATATTTCTTTATCTTCTAATATTCTATCGGTGTAAGTAGATAAAATACGAGCATTAGATAAAACTAAGTCAGGAATATTTTTTCCAGAAGCTACATTAGTTAATTGTTTAGTACAATCAGATAAAAGTGGGACTGAAAATCGATTAATCACTGATAAATCTTAACATAAAGTTTACTTCATTAATATATTAACAATAATTTATTAATTTTTATGATATAATACTCTTCCAATAGTATTCATCAATAACTGTGCAGCTAAAGTTGAGGTAGAGTTTGTTAAATCATAATCTGGAGCAACTTCAACCAAATCAAGCCCAACTACAGAACCTTGTTTAATAATTCCATCGATTAATTCAAGTACTTCATAATAATAGAAACCTCCATGACTTGGTGTCCCTGTTCCAGATGCAACTGAGGGATCAAAAGCATCTATATCAATAGTAAGATAATATCTTTTATTCTTAGGTATTTCATTTAAGATTTTATTAATTCCCATTTGACGCAAATGACGAACAGAAAAAATTTTTGAACCTTTTTCTCTTGCATCTATGTATCCATCCTTTGCTGTTGAAGAAACATTCCTAATTCCAATTTGTGTTAATCCTGAAACATATTTTTTTTCTGAAGCTCTTCTCATAGGGTTGCCATGCCCATACCTCACGCCATGTCTTTCATCGACAAAATCTAAATGAGCATCAATTTGTATAACGTGAATAGGATCCTCATTTTCGAATGCATCAATACATGGAATATTAATTGAATGATCTCCACCCATAACTACTGGAATAGCTTTAGCAGCTAAAATTTTCTGGACACCAAACTTTATATTGGCATGACTTTTAATAGTATCAGTATGAATTATATCTGCATCTCCTATGTCTACTATTCTTGTTGACTCTGATGGAAGATAAGTAATATCGTCCTCAAAATCATATGCTCCTGCATGGCCAAATGAAAATAGAGTTGATGCCTCCCTAATACCTCTTGGACCCATTCTTGATCCAGTGCGAAACTGACTACCAAAGTCAAAAGGTGCTCCCATTACTGCTACATCAGCATTAATTGAATCCCAATCACTTACATAAGGATATTTACCAAATGTACATATGCCTACAAAGGGTAAATTTAATCTGCCTTGGTCATAGTTATTTTCCATACTTATAATTTATAGCATTAATTATTAAAAAAAATAAATAACTATTACAATTAATGGATGAATTAAATGGTCGGGGAGAAAGGATTCGAACCTTCGACCCCCTGGTCCCAAACCAGGTGCGCTACCAGGCTGCGCTACTCCCCGAGAAATCTCGTTATATTCATAAAATTTTGAAAAACAATTAATTAGTTTGAATTTTTATAGATTATACATATAATATTTTTAGGGGTGCTTAAATGCTGAGATTTATACCCTTTTAACCTGATCTGGATAATGCCAGCGGAGGAAAAATGCATTACTTAATAATTATATTCTCAATTTTATTTCTTACTCATTCTGTCAAAGCAGAAAAACTAACAGTTTATACTTATGACTCGTTTGTTTCTGAGTGGGGTCCCGGACCATTAATTGAAAAAGCTTTTGAAGAAAAATACAGTGTTGATTTAGAATTGATTGCAGTTGATAGCGCTGCTACACTTTTAAATAAAGTAATATTAGAGGGTTCAAATACAAAAGCTGATATTATTTTAGGTTTAGATATGAATTTATTTAATTCAGCTGAAAATTCTGACCTTTTTATAGCTCATAGTTTGAATAATATTAATGAAAAGTTGAATTTACCAATTGAATGGAACAGTGAAATATTTGTTCCTTATAATTATGGTTATTTCGCTTTTGTTTATAATAACAAAAATTTAAAAAATCCTCCTAAGTCTATGGATGAACTTTTAAATATTACTGATGCAAGAATAGTAATTCAAGATCCAAGAACCTCTACACCAGGTTTAGGGCTTTTAACGTGGATGAAAATTCTTTATGGAGAAAATGCTCAAGAGAATTGGTCAAAATTAAATAAAAAAATTATATCAGTCACTAAAGGTTGGACAGATGCATATTATAATTTTTTTATGGCTGGAGAAGCAGATATTGTTTTAAGTTATTCAACTTCACCTGCTGCTCATGTAATGTTTGAAGAAAATTATGATATATCAGCATCTATATTTAAAGAAGGAAATTATCTTTCTGTTGAATTTGCAGGCATATTAAAATCGTCAAAAAATAAAAAAGTAGCTAATATTTTTTTAGATTTTATGCTTTCTGATGAATTTCAAAAAGTAATACCATCTACAAATATTATGTATCCTGTAACAAATATAAAACTTCCTGATGCATTTAATGAATTAGAAATACCAAAAGCATTGCAATTAAATACAAAAGAAATAAATGATTATAAAGATGAGTGGATAAATGAGTGGCTTAATGCTTCTTAAAAAAATTGTATAGAACCTATAATTACATTGTATTAAGTTTTTTTTTCTTAATATTGTTATTTCCTTTATTAGGTATTTTTTCTAAAATTAGTTATGATTTTGTTGAGATAAATAATTTTTTAAGAAACAACTATACAAAAAGAATTATTTTCTTTTCATTATATCAAGCTTTTTTATCTGCTGTAATTAGTTGTGCATTAGCAATTCCTTTTGCTCTATCTTTAAATCGTCATAAAAATTTAAAATTTATTAGAATTATTGTTTCATTATGTGGCTTTTCATTTGTAATTCCATCAATTTTAATTGTCTATTCAGTTATAAAAATTTTTGGATATAATGGATTTTTAAACACATATTTTAATTTTTATAATTTTATATCCATAGATAGCATCTACGGATTAAGAGGTATTCTAATTGCTCATGTTCTTCTAAATACACCATTTGCAACAAGATTATTTTTTCAAAATTTAAATAATATTCCAAATAAATATTATGAGATTTCTAGATCACTGAATATTAATACTATTGGAAATATTCTGAAATTAGAAATGCCTATTATAAAACAAAATTTATTTGCAGTTTTTTCGATAATCTTCTCACTATGTTTTTTGAGTTTTGCAATTGTAATGGCACTTGGTGGTGGTCCGAGAAGTTCAACTTTGGAAGTTGCTATTTATCAATATGCTTTGTTTGATCTCAATTTTAATAAAGCAATTATTTTGAGTTTTATACAAATTATAATTTGTATTTTTTTTATTTCGATTGGTTTTTATAAATTTAGAGGTTCAAGTTTTTTTGAAATAGGAGATTTAAAAAATAAACATCCTCATAAAGATATAGCTTTTCTTAAATTAATAGACTTTAGTTTAATTTTTTTATTTGTAATTTTTTTATTTTCTCCAATATTTTTTATTTTTTTAGAAACTCTAAAAAGTAATTTTTCATATATCATTTTAGACCATAATTTTATTGAAGCCTTTAAAAACTCAATAATAATTTCTTTTACTACTGGAATATTAGTTAGTTTTATAGGATTTATAATTTCTGGTATTTTAGTTGTGAATCATAATAATACATTAGTTCAGCAAACATTATTTTTACTTAGTTCAATAATTATCATAATTTCCCCAATTATTTTCAGTCTTGGATACTTTATTTATTTTCAACCTCTTATTCATATAGAATTTGTTAAATTTATTATTGTAATTTTAATAAATGCTATTTTTTTATTACCATTTGCAATTTTAATTTTTTTTAATAACTTAAAAAATATTTTTTTAACATTTCAAGATTATAAACAAACTTATAGAATAAATTTAATTAATTATTTTAGGATAATTTCTCCCTTATTTAAAAAAAATTATCTATATGTGTTTTCATTTTCTACAGTTATAACTTTTGGAGATTTTACTATAATATCTTTTTTTAGAAGTGATAGTTTCGATACTTTGCCTTCATTCTTATATAGACTAATATCGTCATATAAGTTTAACGAAGCATCATTTGTTTCAGGGGTAATTTTGTTAATAAGTATGATTATTTATTTTATAATTGATAATATAAATCACCAAGGCAAGCCCGACATTAAAACGTGAATGTAAATACTAGCGATATACCCAAGAAATATAACAGGCGTCCATTTTAAATGTCCAAAGAAAGTATAATAACCTCTAGCTTGACCCATTAACGCTACTCCAGCTGCTGAGCCAATTGATAATAAACTGCCACCCACTCCCGTTGTAAGTGTAACTAATAACCACTGATCAATTGACATTTCAGGTCTCATGGTAATGACTGCAAACATTACTGGAATATTATCTACAATAGCAGACAAAACCCCTACAATTGAGTTAGCTATAGTTGGTCCTAATCCATCATATAATATTTCTGAAACCAACGATAAATATCCAATAAAACCTAAACCTCCAACACTTAGTATGACACCAAAGAAAAAAAGTAATGTGTCCCATTCAGCTCTTGAAATTTTTTTAAAAAAATCAAATTTATTATCCTCTGTTTCTGGATTGTAAGTTACTTTTAAATAATATGAATACAAACCAAGAAGGCCTAGGCCAAACATCATACCAAGCATTGGTGGCAAATGTAATATATTATGAAAGTTTACTGCACTAAATATTGTAAAAAGACCAAGGAAAATAATCATTCTCCCTCCTCTTTTCATAAAAACTTTATCAGAACTAACTTGAGGACTTTCTTTTGGAATAAAGAAATACATAATTGATGCAGGTATTATATAATTAATTACTGAAGGAATAAAAATATTAAAAAAAGTAAAAAATTCAACTATACCGGCTTGCCAAACCATTAAGGTGGTTATATCTCCAAAAGGACTGTAGGCACCTCCTGCATTAGCAGACACTACGATATTAATACAACCTAATGAAATAAATTTACTGTTACCTTTACCGCAGGCCATTAAGACAGAGCACATAACTAGAGCCGTGGTTAAGTTATCTGCAATGGGAGATAAAAAAAATGTAATTATGCCAGTAAATATAAATAATTGTCTGAAGCTAAAACCTCGAGATGTTAGTTGGTATCTAACTACATCGAAGACATTTCTTTCTTCCAATGCATTAATATAAGTCATAGCTACTAGTAGGAATAAAAACAACTCTGCAAATTCAAGAATGTTATGTTCTAGAGCATGCTCAATCTCTTTTCCATAAGACTTATCACCAGAAAAATAGAAAGCGATAATACCCCATATGATAGCAGCAGATAGAATAACTGGTTTGGATTTTCTTAGATGACTAAATTCTTCAGCCATAACTACAGCATAAGCAACAAAAAATACTGCTAAGCTTAGAAAGCCTACATAAGAAGTGGTTAAATCAATTTCCATATTTTTAAACTAAAATTAATAACAGTTTTTTCAATCCCGAAGTCATATAAATTATTGTGCATTGCTTCGTCAATAAAAAGTGATTTTTTAGGACTATTAGCTTTATTATATAGTAATTTACTATGTAAATGTGGGACAACCTCATCGTTTGTGCCACTAATTATTAATAAAGGAGATTTAATTCGATCTATTTTGCCGAGATTATCAAATTTATCTTTAACCAGTAATTTAGTTGGATAAATTTTATATCTTTTATTTGCTACATCAGCAATTGATGTAAATGGAGCTTCAAGAACAGTACAAAGAAAATTGTATTTTAAATTCAGATCAACTGCTACACCTGAGCCAAGTGACTCTCCATAATTGATTATATCTTCTATATTAAATTTAGTATTTTTTAAAATCCACTCAATTGTAGCTTTGCCGTCTAAATATAGATTTTTTTCAGTTGGAATTCCTTGATTTCCACTATACCCCCTCCAACTTACGATTAAGGTAGAAAAGCCTGCGTCGTTATATCTTTTGATACGATAAGCTCTTTCTCCAATATCAAATGAATTTCCATGAAAATATACCAAAATTGGTTTATCTGACTGACCTTTGAAAAACCAAGCTAAAAGGTTAATCTTATCTTCAGTCTCTATGTTTATTTCGCTAATTCTTTCTAAACCATAATTTTGAGGAGCTTGCGGCCTATTACATTTATTAAAAATAATTCTTCTTTGAAAAGTATACAGAAGAAAACCAAAAAAAATATATAGAAAAATCAGAAAAAATATGTAAGTCATAAAATATAAATATACATATAATATGCCTGCATCAATAGAAGTATACAATCCGATGACCGCCTATAATAGTGCTATTAACACATTAGAAAAAAATGGCATTAGAGCGACAAAGCAAAGAAGAGTGTTAGCTAAAATTATTTTTGACAAAGGCAAAAGACACATATCTGCAGAAAATTTATTCGATGAAGTAAAAAAAGAAGAAAGAAAAATATCAATGGCAACAGTTTATAACACCCTTAAGCAATTCACAAGTTTAGGGCTAATAAAGGAAATTGTTGTTGATCAAAATAAATCACTATACTGCAACAACAATCAAAGTCATTATCATTTATATATTGAAGATGAAGGTAAAGTAATTGATATTCCAACTAAAAATATTGACTTAGACATTCCATCAATACCAGCTTGTCTGCAGCTGCATAACATTGATGTTATCGTCAGAATAAGAACACTAAAAGATAAAAAAAGTTAGTTAAAATGTCCGATAAAAAGTTGTGGTCTCCTTCCACAACAAGAAATAACATTAATAAATTTACAAACTATATAAATAAAGAAATAAATATAAATTCGTATGAAGATTTACATAGATGGAGCATAGAAAAAAAAGAAATATTTTGGGATAAGATTTGGCAATTTACAGATATTATAGGTGAAAAAAAAAATATAATTTTTAGAGATTCAGAAAACTTTATTGAAACAAAATTTTTTGAGACTTCTCTTTTAAATTATGCTGAAAATTGTCTTCAAAAAAATAATGATGGTGATGCTATAATATTTTATAATGAACAAAAATTTTCAAAACGAGTAAGCTGGAAACAATTAAGATCAAATGTATTTAAAATTTCACATTATTTTAAAAGTATAAATATAAAGCAACAAGATAGAGTAGCCGCTGTCCTTCCAAATATACCTGAAACGGTGCAAGCTTTTTTAGCTTGTGCTCAAATAGGTGCTGTTTGGTCATCTTGTTCATCTGATTTTGGGCCAAGAGCTATAATTGATAGATTTCAACAAATTGAACCAAAAGTTTTAATAATTACAGATCATTATTTTTACAATAATAAGAAGATTGATACCTTAAAATATATTAAATCCATTATTAATGAAATATCCTCAATTGAAAATATAATTATTGTTCCTTATGGAGAAAATAAAATTTTAATTGAAGATTTTAAATATAAAAATTGGAATGAAATTTTAAAAAGCAAAGATAAATATGAAAGATTTGAAAAATATAATTTTAACCATCCTCTTTATATTTTATATTCAAGTGGTACTACAGGCATTCCTAAATGTATTGTTCATGGAGCTGGAGGCTCATTAATACAGCATAAAAAAGAACATCAATTACATTTAGATATAAAAGAAAATGATAAAGTTTTTTATTTTACAACTTGTGGCTGGATGATGTGGAATTGGCTCGTATCTAGTTTAGCTTCTAAAACTGCAATTGTGTTGTATGATGGTTCTCCATTTTTTCCAAATAATGAATATTTATTTGATATTGTAGAAAAAGAAAAAATTACTTTTTTTGGTACAGGTGCAAAATATATTGATTATTTAAAACAAAATAAAATCATAATTAAAGATAAGTATAAACTATCAAAACTGAAAACGATAGCTTCCACTGGCTCTCCTCTTGTTCAAGAATCTTTTGAATATATTTACTGTAATGTAAAAAATGATTTACATTTAGCGTCTATCAGTGGCGGAACTGATATTGTATCTTGTTTTGTTATTGGAAATCCAAATATGGATATATATTCAGGAGAAATTCAATGCGCTGGCTTAGGTATGGATGTAGATATTTTTGATGAAAAAGGTAAATCAATAAAGCAGAAAAAAGGTGAGTTAGTTTGTAAAACTCCATTTCCTTCTAAGCCAATTTATTTTTGGAATGATAAAGACAATAAAAAATATTTAGATGCCTATTTTAAGAAATATAAAAATGTTTGGCATCATGGAGATTTTTGTGAAAAAACTGAAAATAATGGATTTATAATTTATGGAAGATCAGATGCGACATTAAATGCTGGTGGTGTTAGATTTGGAACAGCAGAATTATATAGAGTTGTGGAAAATATTGATCATATTAGTGAATGTGTAGCTGTTGAACATAGCTTGTACAATGATACAGAAGTTATTTTATTTATTAAGATGCAATCTCAATTAAATTTGAATGAGGATTTAATAAAATTGATTAAATTTGAAATTAAATCTTACCTTTCACCTAAGCATGTTCCAAAAAAAATTTTTCAAGTTAAAGATATTCCTAAAACAAAAAGTGGCAAGATTGTTGAGCTAACAATTAAAAAGATTATAAATGGACTAGATGTTAAAAGTAAAAACACACTAGCAAATCCTGATTGCCTAAAAGAGTTTGAAAATATATATAAAGAAATAAAAATTAATTAATTTATGCCAAAACAAATAGTAATTTCAAAATTAGGTGGTCCAGAAGTTTTAAATTATCAAGAATATAGTTTACCAAAAATTATTAAAGATAAGGAAGTAAGAATTAGACATACAGCTATTGGTCTTAACTATATAGATACTTATCATCGATCTGGTATCTATCCACTTCCATCTGAATTGCCTGTATGCCTTGGTATGGAAGCAACAGGTGAAATTATTGAGATTGGAAATGAAGTTACAAACTTTAAAATTGGTGACAGAGTAGCCTATGCAACTCCTCCAATAGGGGCATATTGTGAGATAAGAGATTTTCCTGAAGAGAAATTAATAGCTATTCCTGATTTTTTAAAAGATGATGAAGTAGCTTCAATTCTTTTGCAAGGTATGACAGTAGAATATCTATTTGAAAGATTATATAAAATTAAAAATAACGAATTTATTTTATTTCATGCAGCAGCTGGTGGTGTAGGTCTTATAGCATGTCAATGGGCTAGATCAATTGGTTGTAAAATGATTGGAACAGTAAGTACAAAAGAAAAAGCTATACTAGCAAAAAAGAATGGTTGCGAATTTACTATAAATTATAAAGAAGAAAAAGTTTCAGATAAGATAATGGAAATTACAAATAATAAAGGTGTGCCAGTAGTTTATGATGGTGTTGGCAAAGATACTTTTGATGAATCGATAAAATCACTTTCACCGAGAGGTCTAATGGTATCTTTTGGTCAATCATCAGGAATGGTAGAAAAATTAGATATGCATAAAACTTTTAACCCTAAAAGCTTATTCTATACTAGACCAAGTCTTATGGGTTATACACTTAATAGAGAAGAACTTTTAAATTGTTCAAACAATTTATTTGAAAAAATGAAAAATGGAGATGTTAAAACAAATATTTATAAAAAATTTAAATTAAATAATGCGGAAGAGGCTCATAGAATATTACAATCTAGAAAAAGTTCTGGCTCAATAATATTAGAGCCATAAGTGGCGACCCCTAGGAGAATCGAACTCCTCTTTTCAGGATGAAAACCTGATGTCCTAACCGATAGACGAAGGGGTCTAATGAAAGGTTATATACATATTAAACTTGATTTTTCAAATTATTTAATCAATTTTCATAACATCCTTTATAATTAATTGAGGTCTGGTATCTTTAGAAAATTTATCTGAGGTAATACTACATCCAAAATAAAATTTATATTTATTAAACTTTTCTAAATAATCACCTAATATTGTTCCTATAGAATTAAAACAAATCCCTTTAATATTATTACCCAAATCATTTTCAAAGAAAATTAAAATATGTTTATTTTTAATAATTTTAATTGAATCAATCTTTAAATCATTAATAATAAAGTGTGGCTCAGGATTACCATTACCGTAAGGTTCGAGTTTTTCTAAAGATTCTAATAGATTATTATTAATATCATTTATCGAAATAATTAAATCAAAATTAATTATTTTTTTAAAAATATTTTCTTGATATTCATTAAAAATTTCATCAAGAAAAATTTTAAAATTTTTTAGATCTTTATAATTTATTTTGATCCCAGCAGCCATCGCATGACCACCTCCTTCTGAAATTATACCTTTGTTTTTTGCATGTAAAATAATATTGCCTAGATCAACCCCATCTATTGATCTAGCTGAACCAGAGCCATAATTATTAAGAAAAGATAAAACTATAACTGGTTTATTGTATAAATCTAATAATTTGCTAGCCACTATTCCTAGTACACCCTGATGCCAATTTTCTCCATAAACTAAAATGTATTTTGAATTTTTCTGTATTTCCGCTTGTTTATTTGCAAGTTCTAAAATTTTACTTTGAATTAGTTTTCTTTTTTCGTTAAGTAAAAATAGTTTTCTACTTATTTTTTCAATTTGCTCAGTATCATTCGTAATTAAAAGTTTTGAAGCTAATGATGAGTCATCAATTCTACTTGCGGCATTAATTTGAGGTCCTACAATGTAACCAAGATCTTGTGAAGATGGAGGGGTATTGAGTTTTGAATTATCTATTAATTTAGAAATACCTTTATGATATCTTTTGTGAATTAGTTCCAAACCTTTTAACACAAATAATCGATTAAATTGCTTTAACTCTACAAGATCACATACAGTGCCCAAGGCTACTAAATCTAAATAAGATAAAAGGTTTGGTTCTTTTTTATTATTAAAAAAATTATGATTTCTTAATTCTTTTCTTAATGACATTAAAAATAAAAATGTAACACCTACAGCTGCCATGTGTTTGTAATCACTTTCATCATCAAATCTATTAGGATTAATAATTGAATGTACATTTGGTAATTCATTATTAGCTAAATGATGATCAATCACAATAACATCAATTTTTTTAAATTCTTCATTATCAATAATGTTATTTGAGGTGGTCCCACAATCTAAAGTAAATAATAAATCAATATTTTCCAATAGCATTTCTCTCATAATTTTTAAATTTGGGCCATAACCATCAACTAATCTATTTGGGATTTTTAAAGTTATAGAAGAATTATAATTTTTTAAAAATTTATATAAAATAGATGCTGAAGTTGATCCATCAACATCATAATCTGCAATTATTCCAATTTTTTGATTTTTTTTTATTGCCTCAACAACTCTTAAAGTAGCTAGAGTCATATCTTTTATATTATTTGGATGTGGAATATGTTGATTGATATCTGGGCTTAAATAAAAATCTATATTTTCTTCCTTTATATTCCTTATTGATAAAAGTTTACCAACAAATGAAGATAATTTAAATTTTTGAGATAAATATGATGCATTTCTTTCATCATAATCAATTAATTTCCATTTTTTGTTTGATAATGAGTTTGAGTGCTCAATTTTATGTATTTCACTATTCAATTGGAATTATCGATATATTTTCATTAACAAACTCGAGATCAGAGATTTTATTTACTGAATTAAGTAGCTCCGAAGTTTTTATTTTATGAGTTATAATTAAAATAGGTATATTGTTTTCTTTTTTATCTGGAGTTTGAAGAATTTTTTCAACAGAGATATTTGAATCATTTAGGTAAGTGGTAATTTTTGATAAAACACCGGGTTGATCCTTTACTCTTATTCTTAAATAAAATTTAGATTCTAAATTTGATGAGTCAAATTTTTGATATTGTTTTAAATCATTAATATTGTAACCAATAGAAGTAAATTTAGAATTATTTGAAATTTCAAATATGTCAGACAAGATAGAACTAGCAGTAGCCAATCCACCAGCACCCTCCCCTTCAAGGTATAAATTTTCCAACTGATCTGTTTCGACATTAATTGCATTTAATGCGCCATCTACATTTGCCATAGGTTTATCTAATGGTATTAATTTTGGTTTAGTAGAGCTACATATCATATCATCAATTAAGAAACTTTCAGAGATTAATTTTATTCTAAAACCTAAATGCTTAACAAAATTTATATCTTCAATAGTTATCTTTTCTATTCCTTCTACTGTATTTAAATTAAAATCAACATTTCCTCCAAATGCAATAGTGCTGAGTAATGTCAGTTTATGTGCAGCATCATACCCGCCTATATCTAATTTAGACTCATTATCAGAAGTAAAGCCTCTTTTTTTTGCGTC
The DNA here is from genome assembly GCA_902569865.1 of uncultured Alphaproteobacteria bacterium. GTDB lineage: Bacteria > Pseudomonadota > Alphaproteobacteria > HIMB59 > CACPNW01. The sequence goes on from CACFVT010000001.1 coordinate 45,497, forward strand.
ATGCAGAACATCTTTAAAAGATTTATTTTGAGTTTCCATAGTTGTAAGAATATAATTTGTTGTTCCATTAAGAATGCCTGAGATTTTTTTGATTTTATTTAAAAAAATATTATTTTTTAAAGTCTTGATTATTGGAATACCTCCGGCAACTGCAGCTTCAAAAAGCAAAGATACTTGATTTTGTTCTGCAATGCTAAAAAGCTCTTGCCCATGCATAGCTAACATAGCTTTATTGCCAGTCACCACATGAATTTTTTGACTTAATGCAGTTTTTACTAATTCATAGCTTACACCTTTTTCATAACCAATGAGTTCAATTAAAATATCTGGTTTTGAATCATTAATATTCAACAAATCTATTGGGTTCTCAATCCATTTATAATTTGTAACATTAAAGTTTCTTTCTTTATCTCTATTTTTTGCTGATAAGCCTATTATATTTATAATTAAATTAGATTTATTTTTTATGTATTGAGAATTTTTATCTATTAATCTAACTACAGTTGAACCTACATTTCCTAATCCTGCAATACATATGTTTAAATTTTTCATCAGTTTTTTAATTTTTCTTCTATACAGGTATCTATATCTGTTTTATCATTTGATGATAATTGACACAAATCAAATAATTCCTCTTTAGATAATTTTAAATCTTTAAAATTAGGGACAGAGTCTATATCTGGATAACTACATGAATATAAAGTTATAAAAACTAAAATAATGATTAATTTCATTTTGTTAAAGCTGAAGATTCATCAAAACCTTGGCTTAAATTAAAACACTGTACTGCTTGCCCTGCAGCTCCCTTAATAAGATTATCAATTAAACTCACTATAATAATTTTAGAACTATCATAATGATCGAAAATTTTTAATATGCAAGTATTAGTATTTTGAATAGAAAAAAAATCTGCCCTTTGATCATTTTGAATAAAATTTATAAACTGGTTTTTATTTGACATATCATTAAAACAATTAATTACATCACTTTTATTAATATCTGATAACAAGTCACAATATATAGTTGACATCATACCTCTAAAATTGGGCAAAACATGAGGATTAAATGAAAATAAAACTTCTGAAGACTTAGTGTTTTTCTTCAATTCTTGTCTAATTTCACAAATGTGTCGATGCGTATTAGTATTATAATTAAAAAAATTAAAATCCTTTGAATTTTTTATATTAAGTAAATCAAATTTTTTGCCAGCTCCACTGTAGCCAGATTTAGAATCTATTATTATATTTTTTGAGTCAATTATATTATTTTTCAAAAGAGGGATTAATGGAATTAAAATTGAAGTTGGATAACATCCGGGTACTGCAATATTTTTTTTGTTACTTAATATATTTTTATTAATTTCAGGAAGTCCGTAAAAGAAATCTTTTAATAAATTTGGAGCAGAATGTTTTTCATTATAATTTCTCTCATAAATTTCAATTTCATCCAATCTAAAATCTGCTGACAAATCTATTATCTGAACTTTATCGTAAAAAGATTTTACATATTTGTGAGATGCACCATGGGGAAGAGCCAAAAAAACTGTATCAACTTTAGAAGAATCAAAATTTGCATTTAATTTAGTTGATGGATTAGTAGAAAGATCTATTGAAGGATCAATATCTTTCAGCAATTTATCTGGGTTGTTTTCTGTACCAAAAAACGTAATGTTAACATTGGGATGCTTGGATAATATTCTAACTAATTCTAACCCAACAAAGCCAGTTGAGCCCAGAATGGCTACTGATACTTTTTTTGTCATAATAAAATTTATCTTTTAGAAAATTGATAACTTCTTCTTGCTTTCGCCAAACCAGATTTTTTTCTTTCTACAACTCTTGGGTCTCTTGTAATAAAACCAACTTTTTTAAGAGAAGGTCGAAAAGATGTATCATAAATACTCAAAGCTTTGCTTATTCCATGTCTTATTGCTCCAGCCTGACCAGATAGGCCTCCACCTTTGACAGTTGCCATAATCTCATAAACACCTTCTCCATCTACAACATTTAGAGGCTGATTAACTATCATTTGTAAAACAGGTCTTGCAAAATATTTGTCTACAGTTTTACCATTAACTGAAATCTTACCATCACCTCGCTTTAACCATACTCTAGCAATTGAATTTTTTCTCTTACCAGTTGCGTATACTCTATCTTTATTATCAAGTTTTATTTCACTAATATTTTCAGGGTTGTTTTCTAAGTTATCCATAATTACCTTTTAAAATTCTTTTCATTTAATTTAGTAAAATCAACTTTTTTTGGTTGTTGCGCGTCATGTGAATGCTTTTCTCCAGAATAAATTTTACAGTTTGATAATTGTTTTTTTCCAAGAGGACCTGAAGGTATCATTCTCTTAATAGCTAACTTAATTATTTCATTAGATTTGTCTTTAGCTTTCATTTTTTCTGGGTTAGTTTCTTTTATTCCACCTGGGTATCCCGTATGTCGGTAATAAATTTTGTCTTTAGCTTTTTTCCCAGTTAAATGGACATAATCTGAATTTATAATAATTAAATTATCTCCACAGTCTTGATTGGGGGTATAATTGGGCTTATTTTTACCTCTTAATACATTAGCAGAAAATGCAGCAAGTCTACCTAGTACAGCATCTTTTGCATCAATTAAAATCCACTCTTTTTTTTATCTCTTCTTTTTTTAAGCTAAAAGTTTTCATTTCGGTGCTCCACTTATATTTTAGACAAATTTAAGTCAATAAAAATAAAAAAAACCCTCCTTTTGGGAGGGTTTGTATTAATAATTAATATAAAATTTAAGCTGAAGCTGAATCTTTAACAGCTGCATTCCAAATTATTAGACCAAATAATATTTTGTTAACAAAATCTGCTAAATTATATACCCAGTTTAAAGTATTCATATCAACTGTCTCCATCATAAGACCGAATACATATCCTAGTGGGTAAATAGCCCAGCCTACTAAGACAATTAATCTCATTGCGTTAAAAGCATTAGAGACAGATTGGTTTGAAGATGCTGCTTGACTTGCCTCTCCTCTGAAAATTTCCCAGATGATAACAGCCCAACCAATCATACCTATGATAAATCCTAATATGACAGGAATCATTCCTGCCTCTCCAAGATAACCGCCTACAACCATAACCAAAGTACCAACTAGAAGTCTCCAAAACGATCCTCCTGATACTGCAGCTCCAGCAGCAATTAAAATCAAATAAAACTCAACCATTTGCAATGGAACCGTTAATACCCAATCAATATATCTGTAAATAACAGGAGATTCTCCCATTACTACCCAATATTCTCTCATATACATGTAATGAACAGCCGCTATAAATGTAATTAAACCTGCGACTACCATTGAGGTTCTCCATTTGCCAGATACTCTCATTCCTTCATAAAAAAAGAAAATTGTAGCAGCCCACATAGCTATAGATACTATCCAAAAGGTAATTCCAACAAAATCAGAACCACTTAAAAAACTATGATCCATAAAAAATACTCCTTGTTTTGATAATTGACTTATACGCAAAAAATATGATTTTTAAATAGTAAAAATTACAAGTAAAATAAATAAAATCTTTTAAATTAATAATTTAAATAATTGATTTATATATATTATTAAGAAATTAAAATTTTTAGATTATTTATAATATTTTTTAATTTTACATTATTATTTGTTTTAACGACTTTGTGCTTATCTGGCGTATTACTGTCATCAATAAATTGTTTTTCCATTTTTTTTGAGGATAAAATTTTTTTCACAAGATCAAGCGAATAATTGTGTTTACCCTCCTCAAATAAAATATTTTTAATAATAGATAATTTATTGATATGATTTTTATTAAAATACCTAGTTCCACCCTTTGTTCTCATTGATAAACCCTCTATTCTTAATCGTTTAGTTTTTGGATCAATAGAATCCCAGTGCCTAATAACATGCTCCTTAAGATTAAGTATATTGGACACTTCTTTTATATTAAAATATTGCTTATTATTTTCCATCAAATGAATTTAAATATTTAAGAACATTTTTACTAGCTTTAAAAGATATAACTTTTCTCTCATCAATCATTACTTCTTTTTTAGTTTTTGGATTTCTTCCAATTCTACTTTTTTTATATCTAACAATAAATGTACCGAAATTATGTATTTTTACCTTGTCGGAATTTTTCAATCCTTCAATTACAATATCTATAATATCGCTTACAAAATTAGTGCAGTCTTTTTTAGGTAATCCAAATTCATTATGAATTGCCTCTGCAATGTGAAATCTAGTTATATTATCTAATGAAGTCATAAATTTCTAAAATTTTGAATAATCTTTTCATTTAAATCATTATTTATAATATTAAAACATTTATTGAGGGCAAAATTAAAAGCATAAGGTGAGGCACTTCCATGACTTTTGATAGATATGCCGTTTAATCCAATTAAAGTTGCTCCATTATATTTGTCTGGATTTATTTTATCTTTGAATATTTTAAAATCTTTTTCTAATAATTTAAATGCAATTTTATTTTTATAAGATTTTTTAAATATATTTCTTAAATTAGTTGTTATAAAATCAGAAAGTCCTTCTGCAGTCTTTAAAATAATATTCCCTGTATAGCCATCTGAAAGTATTATATCACAATCACCTGAAGTTATCTTATTTGGCTCTATAAAACCAACAAAATTATTTTTTAAAAAACTATTAGATAATATTTCATGTGCTTCTTGTAAAAATTCTAAACCTTTATTGTTTTCTGTTCCAATATTTATAATGCCAATTTTTGGATTCCTTTGTGGTTCAATAATAGAAAAATAGGAGTAACCCATAAGGGCAAATTGAAACAAATTTGATGCATCAACTAAAACATTTGCCCCTAAATCTAACATTAATGAAAATGATTTTCTATTAGGTAAATCAGAGCAAATTGCTGGCCTGTCCACACCTGGTATCATTCCCAATATTAATCTAGACAAAATCATTAATGCAGCTGTATTTCCTGCTGAAACAAAACCTGAGTTAGGATTATCTTTAACAAATTTTAAACCTTTATAAATACTGCTATCTTTGCGAGATCTAAGAATAGTATTTGGTTTATCATCATCAGAAACATTTTCTAAACAATTAATAATTTCATAATTTGATAAATTAAGATTATTTTTTTTAATTATATCTTCAATTTTTTTACTATTACCAAAAAATAATAAATTTACATTTTTATTATACATTAAAAAAATTTCTGATCCCTTGAGTATTTTAAAAGGGCTATTCTCTCCACCCATTGCATCAACAGCAATGGTTATTTGTCTGTTGGACATTAAATTTAGGCTTTTGATTTTGTTTTTTGTTTTAAAATGTGGCGACCATTATACATTCCAGTAGATTTATCAATTCTATGGGACATTCTAGGTTCTCCAGATTCTTTGTCCTCAACAATATTTAATTTAATTAAAGAATCATGAGATCTTCTCATATTTCTCTTTGATGGAGAGGTTTTTCTTTTTGGTACAGCCATATAATTTTCCAATTAGACAAATCTAGATATATTGCAAGAAAAAATAGTAATTATTAATAAATTATTATAGTTTATCAATAACTATGTGGTTATATAAAATTTGTAGATCTTTAGCTATTTTCTGAGTATTTCCATAATTTGAGATTCCAAATTTTTGAATATAATTATCAAAATTAATATCTGCATTTTCTTTGAAAATCTTATCCAATATCTTCAATCTGTAATAAAATTTTTTAACATATTTTTTAACATATTTTCCAATTGACATATCTCCAATTCCTTTTTCTCTAAAGTTTTGATCTAAATCTTTTATAAAACTATCAATAATACTTTGACTTATTGCGTTATTTATTTGGGTATTTTTATCTTTTAGTTTTTTAAGATAAAAAACTGTTATTATAGAAAAGATTTCGAACACTTCATCAAATTTAAAATCTTTATCATTTAAGCTATTTTTAATAAAATGATTTGAGTGATTTACTATTTCTTGATAAATAGACAAGGTTTGTTTTTTGTAATTATTTCTTTTTATTTTAAAATACTGTAAAAACATATGGTGAAAATTTTTAAATTATTTTTATTGATTAATTTAATCTTTGCAATCATAATAAGTTGCTCACAACCTAATTTAACTTATTCAGGTAAAATAATCGATCAAAAAAATTTAAATAATTTAAATATTTCTAACAAAAACTACCTAGTAAAAAACTTTGGACAACCTAGCTTCATTGATCCAATTGAAAATAAATATTTTTACTATTTTGAAAAAACAAAAGAAAATAATTTTTTTTCAAAAAAGAAAGAATATAGTTATATTTTTGTCTTTGAGTTTAATCAAAATGATGATGTTGTTGAAAAAAAAGTGTTAAATCTTAATGAACTACAAAAATTAAAAATTAGTAACATAAGAACAACTAATCAAATTATCGAAAGAGGTTTAATTGAAAAAATATTTGGTGGTGTAGGGACTCAAAAAGTCCCTAGCACAAATTAATTTTTTTAAAGAGCTATTGCAGCTAAAAGGAGTAAGGCTACAATATTTGTAATTTTAATCATTGGGTTTACAGCTGGACCAGCTGTATCTTTATAGGGATCTCCTACGGTATCTCCAGTAACTGCAGCTTTATGCGCCTCACTTCCTTTTCCTCCATGATTACCATCTTCAATATACTTTTTTGCATTATCCCAAGCACCACCACCAGCTGTCATACTAATTGCTACAAATAATCCAGTTATAATTACACCAAGTAAAAGCGCACCTAAACATGATAGTGCTGCTGCTTGGCCTGCAATTAATAATATTATAAAATATACTACGATCGGTGATAACACAGGCAGCATTGATGGAATAATCATTTCCCTAATTGCTGATTTGGTTAGAATATCGACACATTTCCCATATTCTGGTTTCCCCGTACCCTCCATGATTCCAGGTATTTCCTTAAATTGTCTCCTAACTTCAACAACTACTGAACCTGCAGCTCTACCTACAGCTGTCATGCTCATTGCTCCAAATAGGAAAGGCAACAATCCACCTATTAATAAACCCACTACAACATATGGATTTGATAAATCAAAAGTAACGTGTCCAATTTTTTCATAAGATAAGGAACTATTAGGATCATTTGCAAAATGCTCAAGATCTTCTGTGTACGCTGCAAACAAGACAAGTGCTCCTAATCCTGCAGAACCAATAGCATATCCTTTTGTGACAGCTTTAGTTGTATTTCCAACTGCATCTAAAGCGTCAGTAGTTTTTCTAACATTATCATCTAATTCTGCCATTTCAGCAATTCCTCCAGCATTATCTGTAACTGGACCATATGCATCGAGTGCTACAACCATGCCTGCTAATGCTAGCATTGTTGTTACAGCAATTGCTATTCCAAATAATCCAGCAAGTGAATGCGTAATTATTATGCCTGCTACAATTATAATTGCAGGGAGTGCAGTTGCTTCTAAGCTTATTGCAAGACCTTGTATAACATTTGTTCCATGACCAGTTGTAGAAGCTTGTGCAATACTTTGAACTGGCCTATAATTAGTACCTGTATAATATTCAGTAACCCAAATAATTAACCCTGTAATAATTAAACCTAATAAACCACAATAAAAAAGAGATATTCCAGTAAATGATTTATCATCAATACTGAAAACTGAACTTAAACCTATAACATGATCAGTTATAAAATATAAAAGAAGAGCGGATAAAATTGCAGAAACTGCAAAACCTTTATACAATGCAGCCATAATATTTTTACTTTTACCTAATCTCACAAAATATGTTCCAACAATACTTGCAAGAGTACAAACACCAGCAATGGCAAGTGGGTACATCATCATCGAAGAAAGATCAGAAAAAAATATTGAGGAAAGAACCATTGTAGCAACTACTGTAACTACATATGTTTCAAACAAGTCAGCAGCCATACCGGCGCAATCACCAACGTTATCACCTACGTTATCAGCTATAACTGCTGGATTACGAGGATCATCTTCAGGAATGCCTGCCTCTACTTTGCCAACAAGATCAGCTCCTACATCTGCTCCTTTAGTAAAAATACCTCCACCTAATCTAGCAAAAATTGAAATTAATGATGCCCCAAAACCTAATGAAACCAATGGAGCTACAATTTCTCTACCAGGAAATAAACCAGAATTATCTAAAATAAAATAATAGAGGGCAATTGATAATAAAGCAAATCCAGCGACTAACATACCTGTAACTGCGCCAGCTTTGAATGAAACAGATAGTCCCTCTGCCAAACTTGAGCTTGCAGCTTGAGTAGTTCTTACATTAGATCTAACAGAAATATTCATACCAACATAGCCTGCAGCTCCTGAAAAAATTGCACCAATTAAGAAACCCAGACCTGAAGAAAGTCCAAATACTATCCAAATTAATATAAAAATAACAACTCCAACTATTCCGATAGTTAAGTATTGTCTGTTTAAGTAAGCTCTTGCTCCTTCTTGGATTGCACTTGCAATACTAGCCATTTTTTTATTACCAGTACTAAGTGATAAAATTTGCCTTGATGTAACTAAGCCGTACAAAACAGCAGCTAGACCACATAATAATATAAAGATTTGCATTATTGTCATTGCTTTTAATCTCCTTGATTTTTTTTGCTCATATGTCAGAAAGTATTGGAAAAATCAAGAATTTAGGCAAAATGATCAAAACTACGGATTTTTTTTATAATTTTTAGAGAATCATCAAAAATTCCACACTTTTTAATAATAGAACCTACAAGTGATAACTTAACATTATATTTTTTTGATAAACCTAATAATTTTTCCCTGTTTTTTTTAAATGAAGTAAAAACTAACTCATAGTCATCTCCCCAATTTAGAATATCTTCAAGTTTAATTAGTGATTTATGCTTTATCATAATTTTATTTAACATGCTTGAAAGAGGTATTAATCTTGTATTAATTTTAGCTCCAAATTTTCCATTTAAAATTTTTGACAAATCACCTAACAAACCATCAGAAATATCTATTGCTGAGTTTATATATTTATAAGCGTGAGATCCAAACATACATGGTTGAGGGTAAAAGTATTGCTTTTTAAAATATGATGAATGTTTTTTGCCTAACTTGATACTTGAATTATTTAAAATCCTACAACCTAAATATGAATTACCTAAATTCCCTGTAACCCAGATATCATCTCCTAGATTACAATTCCTTTGTGATATAATATTTTTTAATTTAGCTTCGCCAAATAAATTAGCAGTTAAACTAATTTCATTAGCATATGAAATATCACCACCAAGAAGGTAAATATTAAATTTTTTTTGTAGTTTATTAAGCTTAGAAGTAAATTTTTTTAACCAGCCATAAGTAATTTTAGAATTAATTGAAATATTTAAAGTATAAGTTTTTGGTATAGCGCCCATTGCAGAAATGTCAGATAGATTTATACAAAGTATTTTTTGAGCGATTGATTCTGGAGGATCATTGGGAAAAAAATCAATATTCTCAACTATAGTATCAGTTGTTACAACAGTTTTGTATTTGCTTGATATATTTAAATAAGATGCATCATTTTCAAAATTAAAAGTCCCAACCTTATTTAAATTAAGCTTTTTAAAAAATTTATCTATTATGATTTTTTCAGATAATTTAGAATTATAAGAAATTTTTGTCACTTAAATACTTATCTGTAATTGCATTAATCATACCAAGATCTTTTTTAGGTATAAGTGTTTTGGAAATATTTATATAGTCATTAATTACAATTTTTGCTTTTTCTTTATTTGTAATTTCAAGTTCAGAAAAAATGGACAAAATTATAGATTTATTTATCTGATCCCAATTTTTGTATTTTCTATCAAACTTTATCAAGGAATTTATTATATCTTCAATATTATGATATTTAATAAATTTCGCATAACTTGTTGTAAGTTTTTTGAAATAGTTTTTGTTAAAATTAATATTAATATCTTTATTTTGCTTTATTGATGGAATTGATAACTTATAAAAGTAATTTTCAAATTCACTCATATTTTCTTCAACAGTAGAGTTAGAAAAAAAAGAAGAAAATATAAATTGAATAAATGACAGCCTAGTCTCAGTTTTAATTGAATTTTGCATTAATATTATAAAAGTTTAATGCAAGCATTTGCCGCTTCTCTCCCTTTATTTTTTTTTCTAATATCACTTCTATTTATTGCTTGTTCTAAATTCTCACATGTTAAAATTCCAAAACCAATTGGTTTTAGTGAATTATTTGAAATTTCCATTATTTTTCTTGCACATTCATTAGCAATTAAATTAAAATGATAAGTCTCACCTCTAATTACACATCCTAAAGCAATAAAACCTATATATTTTTCAAGATTTTGAGAGATTAAAAAGGGTACTTCAAAACAACCTGGGGCATGAACTAACTCAAAATCTATATTGTTGATTTTTAATTCTTCAGTAGCTCCTTTAATTAAATTACTGCTAACTTCATCGTAGTAGTTGGAGCACACAATTAGAACTTTATTTTTCATATTTTTTGCTGTTTAATAATTTCAATATCAAAACCATCTAAAGCTATAATTTTTTTATTTGAATTTGAAAGTAATATTATTTTTTTAATTCCTATATCCTTAAGAATCTGCGCACCAACACCATATTCTCGAAGTTCTAATTTATTATTCTGCTCATTTCTTTGATCAAAAGCTTTAAGAATATTGGGGGCAATATCACTATTAATCAACACTATTGCACCAGAACCATTTTTTTCAATTATTTCAAATGAATGATTGATTTCATCACCAAAAATATTTTTTTCAGCAAAAATATCTTTTTCTATGCTTAATTTATGCATTCTAACTGGATATAAGTTATCAGCTGTAGTTATATTTTTAACCAAGGCATAATGCTTTTCTTTTGATAAAGTATTTTCAAATATTTTTAGAATAAAATCTTTACCTTTGTTACTTTCAAATGCGCGTTCAGAAATTTGTTTTATTATTGTATTATACTTTAATCTGTACTTTATTAATTCTGATACTGTTCCTACTTTTAAATTATGAAATTTTGCAAATTTAAGAATTTCTGGTAACCTGGCCATATCACCATCGTCACTCATAATTTCACAAATTACTCCTGAAGGATTTAAACCTGCTAACTTAGAAATATCTACAGCAGCTTCAGTATGACCTGCTCTTACTAAAACACCTCCATCCCATGCCATTAAAGGGAAAACATGGCCTGGATATACTAAATCATTTTTTTTCATATTATGATTTATAGCTACTGATATTGTATGAGATCGATCTGCAGCTGATATACCAGTAGTGACACCTTCTTTTGCCTCTATCGAAACAGTAAATGCTGTTAAATCATTTTTTTGATTATTTGGATTCATCAATGGCAACTCTAATTCTTCTATTCTCTGTTTGGTCATTGAAAGACAAATAAGACCTCTTCCATACTTAGCCATAAAATTAATTGCATCCGGTGTAGCCATTTGCGCTGGAATAATTAGGTCTCCTTCATTTTCTCTATTAGGATCATCAACAAGAATATACATTCTACCATTTCTTGCTTCATCAATAATTTCTTCAATTGGTGAAATATCAATTTGTTTATTTATGTTAGCCATTAATTATTAGATCTTTCTGAAAATCTAGCTAAATAATCAAATTCAATGTTCACAATATCATTTTCATTAATAAATTTTAAATTAGTATTTTCATATGTATGAGGAATAACTGAAATTGAAAAACTGTCAGCAGATAGATTAGCAATTGTTAGAGAAATACCGTTTATAGCAATAGATGCTTTATCCACTATGTATTTTTTAGCTTCATCTTGAAAATTTTTAAAACAAAACTCCCAACTATTATTCAATTTATTCACCTTTAGTAATTCAGTAGTTCTATCCACGTGACCATAAACAAAATGACCTGAAATTTCATCACCAATTTTGAGGGATTTTTCCAGATTGATTGAGATTAATTTGTTAAATAAATTATTTGAAAATGTAGTTATTAGTTGTGTTTCTTCACCAACAGTAGCTTTAAAATAATATAAATTACTTTTAAATTCAATTTCTGTAGTAGTTAAGCAGACTCCATTACAGCAAATAGATGAACCAACATTACAATCACTTAAATCAAGAGCAGTTTTTACTTCTAGCTCACCATTAGAAAAATTAATAGCTTTGCCTAAGTTTTGAATTATTCCTGTAAACATTTATTTTATCTCATACTTAAAATATAAATTATCATCAAATTTAATTGTCTCTAATAATTTTTTCTTAATATTTTTCAAATCATTTTCTTTAATAACTGGAATTCCTTTTTTTCCTATTGTAAATGGAGCTTGAAATAAATGTATTTCATCAATTAAATTATTTTTAAGTAAATCTGCAAATAATATACCTCCGGCTTCAACCAATAAATCAGAAATTTTTAATCTATACAAATGAGTAAATAACTTCTTTAAATTTAATTTATTATTTTCTAATCTCATTTCAATAATCTCACATCCTAGCTGTTTTAATTTTTTTGATTTAAGATTTTTTTTACATGTAAAAATTATTACTCTTTTATCGTGCAGATTATTAAGAAGTTTTGCATTCAAAGGAAGTTTCAGATTTTTATCAATTACAACAATATTTATATTTTTAATAATGGTGTTTTTTTTCCTCACAGTAAATCTTGGGTTATCTTTAATTATCGTTTTTGAAGTAGTTAAAATAGCTTGACTTTTAGCTCTTAAAGAATGTGCATAGGATCTACTTTTGGAATTACTAATCCATTTACTTTTATAATTGCTCCAAGCTATCTTTTCATCGCTTGAAATTGCCATTTTAACTTTAGTAAATGGTTTTTTTTTCTTAAGACTTTTAAAGAAAAATTTATTTATACTTATTGTTCTGTCTTTTGATATTCCTGTAATAACTTTAATTTTATTTCTTTTAAGTTTGTTAATACTTTTATTTTTTGTTCTCGGGTCTTGATCTATGCATGAAATAACAATTTGTTTAATTCCTGATCTTAAAATTTGATCTGTGCATGATCCATTTTGTGAACTATGAAAACAAGGTTCAAGTGTAACATACATGGTTGCTCCTTTAGCTTGCTTTCCTGCTTTTGCTAATGCTGTTTCTTCAGCATGTGGTCTTCCAGTTGAGCTAGTTACTGCTTTTGATATAATTTGATTATTTTTACATATTAAACAACCAACACTAGGATTAGGAAATGTTTTACCTAAATTTTTAGAAGCGATTTGATGAGCCTGGTTAATAAACTTAAGATGATTTGAAATCATTCTAGTTTTATTTATCTTCTAAATTGCCTAAAAAATCCTCGAAATCTTTTACTTCCCTAAAATTCTTGTAAACAGAGGCAAATCTAACATATGCAACTTGATCAAGTATAGACAAAGCTTCCATTATATATTGACCCACAAGTTCAGTTTTAATTTCTCCCTCACCAGAATTTTCTAATTTCCTTACAATAGCATTTACAATTTTCTCAATTTTTTCAGTTTCAATGTCCCTCTTTCTTAGAGCTAATGATATTGATCTGTACATTTTATCTCTGTCAAAAGATTCTTTCTGACCATCTGATTTGACAACTATTAAATCCCTTAATTGAATTCTTTCAAAAGTAGTGAAACGTGAACCACATTGTTCACAAACACGTCTGCGTCTAATTGCAGTATTATCTTCAGTTGGTCTTGAATCTTTAACTTGAGAGTCTTCGTTACTACAAAATGGACATCTCATCAAAAAGCCTCATCATAAATTGGATATTTTTTACACATACTAATAACTTTACTTTTCATTGAAGAAATAAATTCATTATGATTATCTTGATTTTGATTAATGTTATCAAGTATTTCTGAAATTAAATCACCAATTTCACTAAAATCATTCTCATCAAAGCCTCTAGAAGTAGCTGCAGCTGTACCAAATCTCAAACCACTTGTGATTTTTGGTGGATTAGGATCATAAGGAATAGCATTTTTGTTACAAGCTATTCCAACTTCTTCAAGTATTTTTTCAGCCTTATCACCTGTTATTTTTTTAGGAGTGAGATCTAACCACACAATATGAGAGTCAGTTCCACCAGTTACAACCTTAAATCCATTATTTACTAAGGATGAAGCTAATACTTTAGCATTTGAAATTACTTGTTTAATATAATTTTCAAATTCTGGCTTTAATGCTTCACCAAAAGCAACGGCTTTAGCTGCCATTACATGCATTAGTGGACCGCCTTGTAATCCTGGGAAAACAGCACTGTTAATTTTTTTAATCAATGTTTCATCATTAGTTAATATCATTGCACTTCTAGCACCTCTTAAAGTTTTATGAGTTGTAGAAGTAACAACATGCGCATAATCTATAGGGTTAGGGTATTGTTTACCAGCAATCAAACCTGAATAATGGGCCATATCAACTAAAAAATATGCTCCAACCTTATCGGCTATTGCTCTAAATTTTTTCCAATCTATAGTTCTGGGATATGCTGATGCTCCTGCAATAATTAATTTAGGTTTATGTTCAATTGCTAGAGCTTCAACTTCATCATAATCAATTAGATCTTTATCATTTCCATCTTTTTTAACACCATATTGAATTGGATTAAACCATTTCCCAGATAAATTAGGTTTTGCTCCATGAGTTAGGTGTCCACCAGAAGCTAAAGACATCCCAAGTATAGTGTCATGGGGTTGTAAAAGAGCTAAAAAAACAGCTTGGTTAGCTTGCGCTCCACTATGAGGTTGCAGATTTGCATACTTACATCCGTATAACTTTTTAACTCTTTCTAAAGCTATATTTTCTGCTTCATCAACAAATTCACATCCGCCATAATATCTGTTTCCAGGATATCCTTCAGCATATTTATTAGTCATAACAGATCCTTGAGCATTCAGAACTGCTTTTGAAGCAATATTTTCTGAAGCAATTAATTCTATCTGATTTTGCTGTCTCTCAAGTTCTTTTTTTAAAGTTGCATATACTTCAGGGTCTGTTTTTACAATTTCATCATTAAAAAAATTTAGACTCATATTTTTTCTATCCTTTTTTTATGTCTTCCAGCTTCAAATTCAGTTTCTAAAAATATTTGAACACAATTTTTTGCCTCTTCATCTGCCATAAATCTTCCAGGCAACACCAATACATTAGCATTGTTATGCTGTCTAATTAATCTTGTTATTTCAGGACTATTAACTAATCCTGCTCTAATTCCTTTTTTTCTATTTGCCGCCATGCTCATTCCTACTCCAGTTCCACAAATCAAAATACCTAAACTATCCTCATTTTGTGACACATTATTTGTTAAATTGTGTGCAAAATCTGCATAGTCAACACTTGCATTTGAATTAGTTCCCAAATCTATAAATGTTTTAAAGTAAGCACATAATTTAGACTTCATTTCATAACCAGCATGATCAGACGCTATGTAAATTTTCTTTTCCATATTTATTTATTATTATTCACATATAACAAAATAATGATATTGCATACCTTTCTATGATACAAAATACCTGGTTTGATCCTTTTTTCATATTTGAAAATTTGTCAGAAGAAGACAAACTTATCCAAAAGAATGTAAAAGATTTTTCAACATCAATTCTTAAACCTAATGTAGTTGAGCATAATAGAAATCATTATTTTGATCGATCTCTTTATAAAGAATTTGGCAAACTTGGATTGCTCGGCCCAACAATTAAAAGTCATGGTGGTGCAGGGGCATCAGATACAGCATATGGTTTGATCGCATATGAAATTGAAAAAATTGATAGTAGTTATAGGTCATCAATTTCAGTACAATCTTCGTTAGTTATACATCCGATAAATTCATTCGGAAATGAAGAACAAAAAGATAAATACCTTCCTAGCTTAATTTCAGGATACAAAATTGGTTGTTTTGGTCTAACTGAAAGTGAAGCTGGTTCAGATCCTTCTTCAATGAAAACTACATATAAAGAATATCAAGATGGCTATATTTTAAATGGAAATAAAAACTGGATAACTAATGCACCAATAGCAGATATATTTATAGTATGGGCACTTAATGAAAATCATGAAACAAATTCAATAAAAGGATTTATAATAGAAAAGGAAACAAAAGGTTTATCAACAAAAATTATTGAAAATAAAACAAGTCTAAAAATTAGTCCAACGGGTCAAATTTTAATTGATGAAGTTTTTGTTCATAAATCAAATTGCCTTGAGAAAACAAATGGATGGAGCTCAGTGTTTAGCTGCTTAAATAAAGCTCGTTTTGGTATTAGCTGGGGAGTATTAGGTTCTGCTACTGCATGTTGGTTAATTGCAAAAGATTATACTGAAAATAGAATCATGTTTAAAAAACCTTTAGCGGCAAATCAATTAATTCAAAAAAAACTTGCTGACATACAAACTGAAATAAATCTTGGATTAGCCTCATGTATATTAACTACCAAAGCAATGAAACAAGATAGAAATACTATAAATGCTATATCTCTTTTAAAAAGAAATAATTGTAAAAAATCATTGAATATAGTCAGAAATTGCCGAGATATGCTAGGTGCAAACGGTTTAGTTGAAGAATATCATATCATGCGTCACCTTGTTAATTTAGAAACGGTAAACACATATGAAGGAGCGGAGGATATTCACGCCCTAATTTTGGGTAGAAATCAAACCAATATTTCTAGTTTTTAAATAAATTCTGATATTTTCATTTAAATTATTCATTTTTACAGATAGTCTATTTATTATTTTTTTTTGGGGAGGAGAATTATGAAAAAAAATGTAAAACGTCGTGAATTTATTAAAAAAGCTGGTTTAGCAGGTGCTGCAGCAACTGCTCTATCAACATTTCCAGCTCCAGCTATCGCTTCAGGTCATCAAGAATGGATAATTTGTAGTGCTTTTGGTAAAGCAGGTCTTTTAGGTCAAGCTATTCAAGCTTTTGCTGATAATGTAAGTAGCTATTCTGATAAATTAAATATGAAAGTTTATCATGCTGGTGAATTAGTCCCAGGTCTTGAATCTTTAGATGCAGTAAGATCAGGTGCAGCTCAAGCTTCATATGGTGCTCCATACTACTGGACGAATTTATCTGATGCTATTGAGTTTGTTGCCACATGTCCTTTTGGTATGAATGCAATGGAACAAAATGCTTGGTGTTACTATGGTGGAGGAATTGAAGAAGCTGATAAAATATATAATGCTTTAGGTTTAAAATTTTTACCAATGGGTAATACAGGCAACCAAATGGGTGGATGGTTTAATAAAGAAATTAATACGCCTGCAGATTACAAAGGTTTAAAAATGAGAATGCCTGGACTTGGTGGAAGAACTATTGAAAAACTTGGTGCTACACCAGTGCTTCTAGCAGGACCTGATGTATTACCTTCTTTAGCATCTGGTGCTGTTGATGCAGCTGAATGGATTTGTCCAGCTGCTGATTTAGGTGCCGGTCTTTATCAAGCTGCTAAATTTTATTACGGACCTGGTTGGCATGAACCGTCAACGTTATTAGATCTTTCTATTGATCTTAACGCTTGGGAATCTTTAGATGGTGCGACACAAGGATTAGTTACTAATATGACTCAATCATTTAACATGACTGTTTTTAGCAGATTCCAAGCAATTAATGGTCCTGCTTTACAAAAACTAGTAGGAGAGCATGGAGTTACAATAAAAACTTTCCCTGACGAAGTTTTAATTGCACTTGGTAATGCTGCTGGAGAAGTTGTTTCCGAAAGAGGTTCAATTAATTCTGAAACAAAAGCTATTGCTAATCACCTTTTATCTTTTAGAAAAGTTATAAAAGAATGGTTTACTAGAGGTGAGCAAGATTTCTCTAGAATTAGAGATTTACCATTTAAATATCCTGACTCTGTTTAATCATTTTATAAAGAGGTCTTTTTAAAGACCTCTTTATTTTAATTTATTAATCTTGGAAGCCATGTTGCAATTGATGGAAAAATAAATACTAAAAAAATTGCAATTACTTGAATAAATATAAAAGGAATTACTCCTCTATAGATATTAACAGTTCTAACTTCTTTTGGGGCAACTCCTCTTAAAAAAAATAACGAAAATCCAAAAGGTGGAGTTAAAAAACTTGTTTGTAAATTTAATGAAATTAATATTCCTAACCAAAGTGGATCAGCTCCATTTGCAATCAAACCTGGGCCAACTAAAGGAATAATAACAAATATAATCTCAATATAATCTAAAAAAAATCCTAGTAAAAAAATTGTAATCATTACAACTAATAATGCACCATATTCACCACCGGGTATATTTGTAAGAAAATTGCTAATCATATCATCACCTTCAAATCCACGAAAAACCAAAGAAAACATTGACGCTCCAATTAAAATTACAAAAACAAAAGAGCTCATTTTAACTGTTGTAATTGCTGCTGCTGAGACATTTTTATAATTTAATTCTTTCCTTAATAAAGCTAGTAAAGCTGCTCCAGCTGCTCCAACAGATGCAGATTCTGTAGGTGTGGCAATACCCATAAATATTGAACCTAAAACAGATAAAATTAAAAATATGGGAGGTATCACTTCAAAAACAGCAGTTCTAATTTTTTCTGATTTAGTTTTTGTAGATTGTAATATCGGTAAATCAGAAGGTTTGAATTTTGCTACAATTAAAATATATATAATAAACATACCTACTAAAATTAAACCAGGTATTAACGCTCCAGCAAATAAATCTATTGCTGTTACTGGTAAAGGAGCAAGATCACCCGTCATAAGACCAGCTTCTTCGTTGGCTCCTTGCAGCATTTCTGCGAGTAATATCAAAACTATTGACGGTGGAATAATTTGTCCTAAAGTTCCTGCAGCACATATTGTTCCTGTTGCTATTTTCTCGTCATAACCCGCCTTTAACATTGAAGGTAATGCCAACATACCCATTGTTACTACTGTTGCACCAACTATGCCTGTAGACGCTGCAAGTAACATACCTACTAAAACAACTCCAATTCCCAATCCGCCTCTTATTGATCCAAATAAATCACCAATTGACTCTAATAGTTTGGATGCAATCTTTGTTTTTTCAAGCATTACTCCCATAAAAATAAATAAAGGTACTGCAACCAAAGCTTCATTAATCATAATCCCATAAATTCTCTGTGGGAAAAAAAACAACATTCTAAAATTAAAAATATCTAAGAAATCTCCTATGAAAGCAAAAATTAATGCAGAACCTGCTAATGTAAAAGCAACAGGAAAGCCAAATAGCAAAAAAGCTAAGGTGGTGACAAACATTATTATTGCTAAAATTTCAGGAGTCATTTTTGAATAATATTAATAAAATTATTAATAATTTTTGCAATTGCTTGAATTGAAAGTAGTGCAACAAATAAAAGTATAGCTAATTTTAATAAATACAACATACTTAAACCTCCAGCTTCTCTAGAGATTTCATTCATTTGCCAAGACTTATAAACGAAAGGATAACTATAATTCCAAATTATATACAAAAAAGGGAATAATAAAAAAATAATACCAATTGAGTCTACTAGCGCTTTATAAAGTTTGGAAGAATTTCTATAAATTATATCAATCCTAACATGATCATCATTTAAATAAGTATATCCAGCACCTAACATGAAAATATAAGCATGCATCCAAACATATGTTTCTTGCATCCATATAAAACTTATTCCAAATAAATATCTTAAGACAACAACTAAAAAGACATTTAAAGACATTAAAACTACAATTATAGCACAAATAAAACCTGCTATTTTATTTATATAACTAATTGTAGAAGATAAATTTTTAAGTATATTTATAAACATTATATATAATCTGAACTCTATATATATGAATAATTAAATCAATATAATCGATTTATTATTATAATAAACACAAAAATAGTTAAGTTGAAAATTTCAAATTTTTATTAAAACCTTTTGGAACTTTTTTACCTACTTGAGCTCTTTTGCCAACCCAAAAATCAACATCTTTCAAATTTTTATTTTTTAAAGCTTTTCTCCAGGATAAACCTTCTTTTATATCAATTAAAGAACTATCAATAATAAAGTCTTTGTCTTTGATTTTCATCAACTGAACACCTGAGCCCTTGTTTAAAATTGGAAGAGATGATGTTTCAAAAATAAGTAATTTTTCATTTTTGGACACTAAAGCTAAGTGATTATTTTCTAAATAATGAACGTTTAGCAGTTGGTCATTATGCTTTAGATTCATGATATTTTTACCTTTTCTTTGATTCGTAATCATTTTTTCAGTAATTGAAATAAAACCCTTTCCAAACTTAGAGATAAGAATCAATTTTTTTTGTGTATTGGCATTAAAAACAGAAATTAGTTTTTCATCAACACTTACATTTATTAATTCGATGTAGGATTTTGGAGCAGCTTTACCACCTGGTAGTAAATTTGGGTCTAAAGTTATAGCTTTGCCAGAGGATAAAAAGATTAAAAGTTTATGATTAGATGCAATAGGTATAGAAGTCCTAATGTTATTATCTTTATCTTTATTATCTTCAGAAAAATCTTTTACTTTTTTAAGAAGATTATCTTTAGTAACTAAAACATTAAATTTTTCAATTTCTGTGAATTCATCAATTTCAATATCTAATTGATAATTATCTGCTGTATTAACTTTACTTCTTCGTTTTTTGATTTTTTCACTTAATGTTTCATTTATTTCTTTTATTTCTTTTATTAAAAATTTACTCAAATAATCATCATTATTAATAAGTTTTTTAAGATCAGTATTAATTTCTTTTAATTTCTTTATTTCTTTGTTGATATTTAATTCATCTAATTTTTTTAATGAACCAAGACGCATATTTAAAATTGCTTCAGCCTGTACTTCAGTTAATTTAAAAGCTTTAATTATTTCTTTTTTTGGATCATCTTTAATTCTAATAATCTTTATTATTTTATCTAAATTTACGAATACAATTAAATAACCTTTGAGTACTTCTAATCTTTGGTTATTTTTATTTATATTAAATTTCGATTTACGTTTTACAGTAATTTTTCTAAAATCAATAAATTGAGAAAGTATTGATTTTAAACCTAATTGTTTTGGAATACGACCTTTTTCTAAAACATTAAAGTTGCATGAATATTTAATAGATAAATCAGTTAATTTAAAACATAAATCTACTAATTTTTTTTTATCTATATTTCTGTTTTTTGGCTTAAGAACAATTCTTATCTTTTCATCTGATTCATCTCTAACGTCGTCTAATGGTATTTTTTTTTGATTAATCAAATTGGCAAGCTGTTCAATTATTTTAACTTTATTAACTTGAAATGGTATTTCAGTAATAACTATCTCATACAAACCATTTTTTATTTTTTCATCATGCCACTTTGAATTAATAAGAAAAGAGCCAAAACCTTTCTTATAAATATTTTTCTTTTCACTGGAACTTAATATAATTTCTCCTCCTGTTGGCAAATCAGGTCCTTTAATTATTTTAAGAAGTTCAGATTCAGAGGAGTTTGGTTTAAGTATTAGTTTAGTTAAACAATCATTTATTTCTATTAAATTGTGGGGTGGTATATTAGTTGCCATTCCAACTGCAATACCTGTCGAACCATTTAATAAGATATTAGGTAATTTGGATGGTAAGACATCTGGCTCAAGGTTTTGACCGTCATAATTATCACAAAAAGTGGTAGAGTCTTCCTCTATACCATCAAAAAATAATTCAGTTATTTCCTCTAGCCTTGCTTCGGTATATCTCATAGCAGCTGCATTATCACCATCAATATTTCCAAAATTACCCTGTCCCTCAATCAGAGTAAGTCTTGAAGAAAAATCCTGAGCCATTCTTACTAAGCTCTGATAGATCGCTTGATCACCATGAGGATGAAATTTACCCATAACATCACCAACAATTCGTGCTGATTTTTTAAAAGGTGAATTATTGAATAATTTAAGTAAATACATAGAATAAATTATTCTTCTATGAACTGGTTTTAAGCCATCTCTTAAATCAGGTAGGGACCTTGATATTATAGTAGATACTGCATATGAGAGATATCTACTCTTTAGAATTTCATTAATATCATTCTTAATTATTCTTTTCATTTTTTGACAAAAATCCTAAGATTAGTTTTTTAAACTTTAGATAATTAGTAGGTATATTAAGATTCATATTATTTAAATGATGATTTTGTAAAATTATCTCAAATATTTGAAAAAAGGAATTAACATTTTCAAAATTTATTTTTACTGTTTTGTCTAGTAAATTATGAGGAAAAACAATTGATTTATTAGAGTTTTTATTAACAAATTGCAATGTATCTAAATTTAGATAATTGAAAGATAATTTATTAGTAAAATCAATTTCATATCCTATTAATTTTAGTAAATTTAGTAAATATAAAAAATAATCAACTAACCAATTCTCTTTTGAAGATATTAAATTAATAATTTTATAAGTACTTTCAAACAAACCTTTGATTTTTTGACCTTCAATAATTGATAAATTTAATAGAGATACAATTGATAATAAGGAATGCAATTTATACTTATCTATAAAGATATCATAAATATAAGGTTTCGATAATTCTCCAGATATATTTTTAGGGAAATTAGAATTTTTAATCTTAATATTTAAATTCAAAAAATATCCTAATTGATAAATATTTTTTTTCTTCTTTGTTGATCCACCAAAACTAATACCAGTTAATATTTCATCATTTTCAGTTAGAAATTTTAAAAATAAATTATTTTCTGATGATAGTTTATTATATAATAAAATGCCCCTAGTTTTATTTTCTGTCATTGAGTAATTAATTCAAGATATAAATGTATTTTTTTTCCAAAAACTGTTTTTATTTTTTTTTGACAATTCTCTCTTATTTTTTTTATCATGCTACCATTTTTTCCTAGAATAATTTTTTTATATCTTTTTTCATTAATATATATTTTTTGTTTGATTTTAATTTCTGAGCTTTTCAATATTTTATAATGAGAAGTTATAATTCTAATATTGTATGGTATTTCTTTATGAAGATATGTTAATATTGTTTCTCTTAATAATTCAGATAGAATAAACTTATCATCTTTATTAGTTATTTCATCTTTCGAATATATCCATTTAGAAAAATATGAATATTTTATTAATTCAGTCAAAAGTTCTTGAATACCAATATTATTTTTTGCTGATATTGTAAAAAAAGACTCTATTTTACATCTATTATTTATTTCAGAAATAATGGGTAAAAGTTTTTTTTTCGAAATCAAATCAATTTTATTGAAAATAATGAATATTTTTTTATTAACTTCTTTTATTTTATCTATTTGATCATAAAGAAAGCGCATATTTAGTGCATGAGAATCAATAATATATAAAATTAAATCTGACTCATCTATGCCATTCCACAAATTTTGTTTAAGTTTTTTTAATTTGTTATTAGAATTTTTTAAGAAATTAGAACCAGGAGTATCATAAAAAAGTATTTGTGTATTTTTAATATTTTTAATTCCAATAATCATTTCTTGAGTAGTATTTATTTTTTTATTTTGAATTGATATTTTTTCACCTATAATTTTATTTATTAAAGTAGATTTTCCAGCATTTGTCCTGCCAACTATACTAATTTTAAGTATCTTACTTTTCATTAATTAGTTTTAAAGCAATAGATGCGGCATTTTTTTCAGCGTCTCTTATTGATGATCCATTGCATTTAATTTTTTTCAAATTTAATACTTTTAATGAAATTGTGAAAGTAGGTGAGTGAGAAGGTCCCTCTTTTTTGACTAATTTATATTCAGGTAGTTTTTTTAATTTTTGCTGAGAAAGTTCTTGTAACATAGTTTTTGGGTCCTGTATATTTTTATTTTCAATATCTAAATATGGTTCCCATGTAGACTTTATAAACTTTTTAGCACTCATAAAACCTCCATCTAAATATAAAGCGCCAATAAGTGACTCTATTGAATCAGATAAGATTGAAATATTCATTTTATTATTTTTTTTAGATGAAAATTTAAGAAATCTATCAATTTCAAGATTAGTTGAGATTTTATACAAAAAGTTTTTTTGAACTAAATATGAAAGTTTTTTTGATAAATCACCTTCATTATTTTTATTAAATTTTTTATAAATTATAGAAGATATTGCCAATCCTAATACTCTATCACCTAAAAATTCTAATCTTTCAAAATCACTAACTTCTTTAAGAATTTTTTTTTTATTTTCAGTAATGAAGCTTGGGTGTATTAATGCATTTTCTAAAAGTTTCTTATCTTTAAATTTATAGGAAATAATTTCCTCTAATTGTTTAATTTTTTTTTGACTTATCATTTAATAGGCTTGAATAATCTTTCTACTCTAATTGATTTTGGCCATTTCCATATTTGCAAGAACCGTGAATTTTCTAAAGAGAAAAAAACAAAACGAGCTTTTCCTACTAAATTTTCAAAAGGAACGTAACCTATAATATTGTCAAACCTACTATCTTGTGAATTATCTCTGTTGTCTCCCATAACAAAAAAATGACCTTTCGGGACTTCATATAATTTAGTATTATCTACAATTCCATTATCCATTATATCTAATACTTCAATTTGAAAATCGTCAAAATATTCTATGTATCTTCTATTACGTTTTAAAGATACATTATTGTCATTATCAATAAAATCATTAACTCTTTTTCTAATTATTTTTTCATCATTAATTATAATTTGACCATTAACTATTCTAATTTTATCTCCTGGAATGCCAATAACTCTTTTTATATAATCAGTTCTATTATCTTCAGGAGTTTTAAAAACTACAACATCTCCTCTTTCTGGATTTTTATGAAAAATTTTTTTTGGAATAATTGGAATTGAAAAAGGTAAAGAGTGTTTTGAATAACCGTAAGACCACTTAGAAACAAAAATAAAATCCCCTACGAGCAAATTAGGTTTCATTGATCCAGAAGGAATATTGAAAGGTTCAGCTACAAATGACCTTATTAACAATGCAATAAATATTGCCAAAGAAACAGATTTTAAATTACTTAAAAAGCTATCTTTTTTTGTTTTTTTCATAAATTATTACATTTGCGATTGCATAATTAGCTTCATCAGTTAAAGATAATTCAATAGTACAATTTAATTCTTTGTTAATCTTTCTGAGAAATTTAAGAGCTTTATTATGTAGTTTTATTTTTGGCTTACCATACCTATCATTAAATACTTCAATATCTTTCCAAAAAACTCCTCTTGCTAGACCTGTACCTAATGCTTTGGCGCAAGCTTCTTTTGCAGCATATCTTTTGGCATAAGACTCTGCAGATTTAATTATATTTTCAGATCTTATTATTTCGGTTTTAGTAAAACATCTTTTTTTAAATTTATCACCAAATTTATCTATAGTTTTTTTTATTCTCCGAATATCAATTATATCTATGCCATTTGTAAGAATCACTTAATCTATCCTTTTATTCTCTCTAAAGAAGACACCTCAGAAACCAATCTTAAAGCTGCCAAAATATTTTTAAGATGGTTAGTATCTCTCACTTCAATATCTATTATTATTTCGTAGAAATCAACTTTTCTAATTGAAAAATTAATATTTGAAATATTGCCATTATTTTTAGCAATTATAGTTGTAACTTTACCTAGGCTACCTGGTTGATTTTTAAGAACAACATTTAATCGAGAATTTGAAACAGTATTTTTATTAACTGAATTATCCCAAGAAATATTCAGCCATCTTTCAGGATTATCATTGTATGATGATAGTGTTTCACAATCAACAGTATGAACTGCTACTCCTATTCCTGCTGTAACTATGCCAACTATTGTATCTCCTTTTATAGGAGAGCAGCATCCTGATAAATGATATGACATACCAGCAGTAAGTCCTTTTAATTTTATTGAATTTTCTGACTCATTTTTAAATTTATTGGCTAATTTATAATTAAATTCCGGATAAATTTTTTTTAAAACAGATACAGCTGTCATATTTCCAGAACCTACAAGCTCATACAAATCTTCAATATCTGATAATTTAAAATCTTTTTTTATTTTATTTATTGTAGATTTATTAAGTTCATAATTTTCTTTTACAAAAAAAGAGTCTAATATTTGTTTTCCAAACATAATATATTCATCTCTTTTTTTTGTTCTAAAGAAACGTCTTACCTGAGATTTGACCTTTGAAGTAACTGCAAATCTTTGCCATAAAGGTGAAGGTTGTGATTCTTCAGAAGTTATTATTTCGATTTGATCTCCATTTTTTAAAATAGTTTTAAGTGGTTGGAGCTTGCCATTTATTTTAGCGCCAACGCATTTATCTCCAATTTGTGAATGAATTGAATAAGCAAAATCAACTGGAGTTGCACCTTTAGGAAGTTCTATTACATCACCTTTTGGAGTAAAAACATATATATCATTTTGAAAGAGATTAATTTTAGCATTTTCAATTAACTCATCTTGATTTAATGATGAATTCATTAAATCTAAAAGTTCATGCATCCATTTATATTCTTTTGTATCATTATCTTTTATTTTTTTAGGGTCTTTGTATTTCCAATGAGCTGCTACACCATAATCTGCAATTTGATTCATTACATTTGATCTAAATTGAATTTCAATTTTTTTATTTTTAGGACCCATAACCGATGTATGAATAGCTCTATATCCATTTGACTTTGGTGCAGAAATAAAATCTTTAAATCTACCTTGAATATATGAAAATTTTCTGTGAATTATTCCTAAACATCTATAACATTCTCTTGTTGAATTCGTAATAATTCTAAATGCCATAATGTCTGATAATTGTTCAAATGATATATTTTTCTTTTTTATTTTGTTCCAAATCGAATAAGGTGATTTTATTCTACCATCTATTTTGCAATTTATATCTTCAGCTGAAAAAATGTTACTTAGCTCATACCTTATTTCATCAATAATATTTTCATCTTTGGATTTTAAATAATCCAATCTATCTATAATAGAGTTTCTAGCATCAGAATTAATTGATTTAAAAGCTAAATCTTCAAGCTCATCCTGCCACTCTTTCATCCCAAGCCTTTGTGCTAATGGAGAAAATACCTCCAGTGTTTCCATAGAAGTATTAATTCTTTTATTTTCATCTTTTATAAATTCTATAGTTCTCATATTATGAAGTCTATCTGCTAGTTTTACTAATATAACTCTTAAGTCTTCTGTTGAAGCTAAAAGTAACTTTCTATAATTTTCTCCTAATTTCAACTTATTTGCCTTTAAAGAAAATTTATTTATTTTAGTGAGTCCTTGCACTAATTGAGAAATTTGATCTCCAAATATATCTTTAATAGACTTATTAGTAATTTCAGTATCTTCAACTGTGTCATGTAAAAGGCCAGCAGCAATTGAAGAAGCATCAAGCTTGATTGATGTTAAAATTTTTGCAACCTCAATAGGGTGAGTAACAAAAGGATCACCAGACTGTCTAGTTTGATTTTTATGCGCCTTATTACTAAAATTTATAGCCTTGGATACTACTGACTTATCAGAGGCATTCAAATAAATAACTAATTCTTCAAGTTCTTTGATCTTTTCAAGTATCATTTTTAAAAATTAAAATAAATGAATGGATAAAAAATAAAGATCTAATATTAACTAGATTTATCGTCTTGATTCTCACTGATAGTATTGGATACTTCATTATCATTTGTTTCCATAATTGATTCTTTAATATCTTCCAATTCTTCAGCTGATTCGCTTTCAACATGATTTTGTGCTAATTCATCTATCGAAGCATCTTCTTCTTCTAAATTTTCATCAGTGAATTCTAAAGCATACTCCTCTTCATCATTAATTGGGGAAACTGTCTGATATTCCTCAATTAAACTTTGTTTAAATTCATCAGCTGAAATCGTTTCATCTGCAATTTCTCTTAAAGCTATAACAGTGTTTTTATCATTATCTTTTTGAACAGTAGGCTCATCTCCAGAGTGGAGTTTTCTAGCCCTGTTTGAAGCTACCAATACAAGTTCGAATCTACTGTCAAATTTATCTATACAATCTTCTACTGTAATTCTAGCCATTGTGTGGGCTTATAGATATCTAATTATAAAAATGCAAACAAATTAATTGTTTTTAAGTAATCTTTGCTTATTTTTGTTCCAATCCTTTAATTTTTGACTTTGTCTTTTATCATATTTTTTCTTACCTCTTCCAAGGCCTATATTAAGTTTTACAAGACCCTTATCATTAAAGTAAATACTTAGAGGAATTATTGAAAAACCTTCTCTCTTAATTGACCCAATTAATTTATTAAGTTCTTTTTTTGAAATAAGTAATTTTCTTTGTCTGATTGGATCATTTACTTTATCGCTAGAAGAATGATATTTTTTAATATTACAATTACAAAGCCACAATTCTCCTTTCTTTTCTTCTACATAAGCTTCTTTAATTGAAGGAGAATTGACTCTTAGCGACTTAACTTCTGAACCAGTTAAAACTAAACCTGAATTTATCTTGAGTGAAATATTATAATTATATGTTGCCCTTTTATTATTGGCAATTACTTTCATTCTAAAGCAAAGTTAAACTTTTTAAACAATCTGAAACACTTTGTTTAGTATTTTTACTTATTTCTACAAGAGGTAATCTAGTTTCACTACTGCACAGACCTAACAAAGATGCTGCATATTTTACTGGTCCAGGACTAGATTCTAGAAAGAGTGAATTATGAAGTTTTGCCAACTTCAAATTTATTTCCTGAGCTTTCTGTATATTTTTTTCTCTCCAAGCTAGATGCATATCAGAGCATAATTTTGGGGCGACATTAGCAGTTACAGATATACATCCATGTCCACCCTGAGATAAGAACGCTAGAGCTGTGCCATCTTCTCCAGATAAAAAACAAAATTCATTTTTCATATACGCAAGTGTAAGCAAAGGTCTAAATAAATCATTTGTTGCGTCTTTAACGCCAATGATATTTTCAATTTTGGACAACTCAATCATTGTCTCAATAGACATATCTATGACAGATCTTCCTGGGATATTGTATATTATAATTGGTAATTTAACTGAATCTGCAATCATTTTAAAATGAGCATATAAACCATTTTGTGTAGGTTTATTGTAATATGGAGTTACAACTAAAGCTGCATCTGCTCCAACACTCTCTGCATGTTTGGTATAATCCACAGCCTCTTTAGTATTATTCGATCCAGTTCCAGCAATTACTGGAACTCTTTTATCGCTAATTTTTATTGTTTGTTCAATTATCTTTTTATGTTCTTCATGAGATAAAGTAGGAGATTCACCTGTAGTTCCACATGGTACCAATCCATTTGATCCATTTAAAATTAAATGATTAACAATTTTATCAAGAGAGTTGTAATCAACTTTATTATTTTTAAATGGTGTAATTACCGCAGGTATGCTTCCAAAAAACATTTTATTTAATGGCGGAGAGAGAGGGATTCGAACCCTCGGAAGGAGTTACCTCCTTCGCAGGTTTAGCAAACCTGTGGTTTAAGCCACTCACCCATCTCTCCTGTTGTTGTTTCATAAGACCTTAATAAGCAAATGTTTCATGAAACTCAACAATATTAATTCACATATTTGAATATGAACTATTTGAACTAACAAAATGAATAAAATAGTATAATTTTTATATATGTCTAATCACATCTTCTGGTTATCCTCATATCCAAAAAGTGGGAATACATTAATGAGATTGATTTTATCCGCTTTATTTTTTAGTAAAGACGGTTTGGTAAATTTAGATTTAATTAAATATATTAGTAATTATGAAAGCACCAGAAATTTGAATTTTATAAAGGATAAAAATTATGATGATTTTACTCAACTAAATAAATTAGAAATATTATCAAAATATTATTTAAACTCACAATCAAAACAAAACTTAGGTTTAAATGAAGATTTTGGTTTTTTTAAAACTCATTCTGCAAATTTAAAAATATTTAATAATAACTTTACTGTAGAAAATAATGTTAGAGGATTGATCTATATTATCAGAGATCCAAGAGATATAATAATTTCATGGTCAAATTATGCAAATGTATCAATTAAAGAATCAATTAAATTTATTACTAATCGAAATTCATGTATTAACTGGCATAATAGTGAAAATTCATTTTTAGACAAAAAAATAATACCTCAAGTTTTTTTATCTAAATGGGATACTCATGTAATTTCCTGGATAGACAAATTTGAAAAAAAACCCAAACTAATTTTAAAATATGAAGATATTATTGAGAAAAAAAAAGAAATTATATTAAAAATTATAAATTTTTTTGAGAGCAATTATAAAATAAAATTTATCAATATAGAAAATAAATTGAATAATATAATTGAAACAACAACAATCCATAATTTAAAAAAAGAAGAGATTAATAAATCAAGTGAAAAAAATTTATTAAATCCATTTTTTAGAAAAGGAAAATCTAAACAATGGAAGAATATACTTACAAATGAGCAAAGTGAAATAATTTGTGAAAAATTTAAAAAAGTAATGGAGATGTTTGATTATATTTAAGTATATTAATGTTTGTTTAAATAGTAAAAAAATAATATTAAGAGTTAAAATGGAAAAACTAATTATTAGATTTTATAGGGGTCAAATAACCTTGTGGAGATCTTATTGGTTAGTTGGAGAATTATTTAATGCTCTATTCATATTATTAATTTTTAATCTTGAGATCTATATATTCAATAATAACCAATTCACAAACTCTTTACCGTTTTTAGATTTCAGCAATTTTAGTTTATTAACAAAGCTTGTTTTAGTAATCTGGACATTTTTTTTAACTATTGGAATTTGGAGATCGGCTGAAAATTACAAAGGAAATATTATTTGGATTATTGGCACTTTTATTGTTCTATCTTATAGAATTTACACTTTAAGACTAATGCTTTTTGGATAACTTAGATTTTAAAATTTCATTTAAAATTTTAGGATTTGCTTTTCCTTTACTTTTTTGCATAGATTGACCAACAAAAAATCCAAGCAACTTATCTTTACCAGACAAATACTGCTCAACCATTTTTTTATTTTCTTCAAGAACTTCTTCAACAATAATTTCAATTTCACTTGTATTAGTAACCTGTTTTAATCCCTTACGTTCTATAATTTTTTCTGGATCTTCTTTTGTGTTAAACATTTCAACCAAAACATCTTTAGCAATCTTACCTGATATTATATCCTCTTTAATTAATTTTACTAATCTTCCCAAGTTCTCAGGAGTTATTGGGGAATTATTAATTTCAATATTTTTTTCATTTAAAAGTGAAAACAATTCCGATGTAAGCCAATTAACAACAATCTTTGATGACTCTTTAAGTGTTTTATCAGATTTTATTATATTGTCGAAATAATCAGATACCAATTTATCTGCAGTTAAAACTGATGCATCATAATTTGATAAATTATAATCCTCTACATATCTTTTTTTTCTATCATCAGGTAATTCAGGAATTGTTTTTTTTAATTTATTAATTTCTTCTTGATCAATTTCTAAAGGCAATAAATCAGGATCTGGAAAATACCTGTAATCATGTGCTTCTTCTTTACTTCTCATAGGTCTTGTTTTACCTGTAGATGTATTAAATAATAGTGTGTTTTGTTCAATAACACCGCCTTCCTCAAGAACTTCAACTTGTCTTTGAGATTCATAATTAATTGCCTGTTTGATAAATTTAATAGAATTTAAATTTTTAATTTCACACCTAGTGCCATATTCATAACCAGGTTTTCTGACTGAAATATTTACATCTGCACGTAATGAACCTTCTTGCATATTTCCATCACAAGTTCCAAGATACATTAAAATTGATCTTATTTTTGAAATATATAAACCTGCTTCATCTGCACTTCTGATATCTGGCTCACTTACAATTTCCATTAAGGCAACTCCTGATCTATTTAAATCAACATATGTTTTTTTTGGATTTTGATCGTGAAGACTCTTACCTGCGTCTTGCTCTAAATGAAGTCTTACTATTCTAATATCTTTTGAGCTACCATCTTTAAAATCAATAATAACTTTTCCCTCACCAACAATAGGATACTTGTATTGACTTATTTGATATCCTTGAGGAAGATCTGCATAAAAATAGTTTTTTCTGTCAAATACAGAATAATTATTAATTTTTGCTTTTAAACCTATTCCAGTTTTTACAGCCTGCTCTATACAATACTTATTTATAACTGGTAGCATGCCTGGCATTGCTGCATCAACAAGAGAGACTTGACTATTTGGTTTTGAGCCAAAAGCTGTAGAAGAATTACTAAATAGTTTTGAATTTGATTTTACTTGAGCATGTATTTCAAGACCAATTACAGTTTCCCACTCATATTTTTTTCCTTTTATTAAATTACTCATAATCTTTCTCTAAAGCAAAAGCAGCATTAAAAATTTCCTGCTCATGATAGTGTTTACTCAAAAATTGAATACCAAGAGGTAAACCTTGTTTATCATTACCATATGGGATTGAAATACCGGGTATACCAGCTAATGAAGCAGGTACTGTAAATACATCATTAAGATACATTTTAATTGGATCATCTTGTTTTTCATTTAAAGGAAATGCAGCGCTGGGTGCTGTAGGGGTTAAAATTAAATCACAATCTGAAAATACTTCTACAAAATCATTAGCAATTAACTTTCTTACTTTTTGTGCTTTTATATAATATGCATCATAATAACCTGCTGATAATACATATGTTCCAATTAGTATTCTTCTTTTAACTTCTTTTCCAAAACCCTCACTTCTAGTTAATTCATACATATCATCTAAACTTTTTGCATCGCTAGCCCTAAAACCATATTTAACACCATCGTATCTAGCTAAATTTGATGAAGCTTCAGCAGGAGCTATTATGTAATAAGTAGGTAAAGCATACTTAGTATGAGGTAATGAAATATGCTTTATTTTGGCACCTTTTTTTTCTAAAGACTTAATAGCATCTTCCCAAACTCCATTAATTTCATCTGATGTTCCGTCAATATTATATTCCTTAGGTATTCCAATAACCTTACCCTCTAAACTAGGATCTAGATTTTTAGAGAAACTTGGTATTTGAACATTTGAACTAGTACTGTCTCTTTGATCATGGCCAGCTATTTCTTCTAATAATATTGATGCATCTGTTACATTCTTTGAAAAAACTCCAGCTTGATCAAGACTTGATGCAAAAGCCGCAATACCCCATCTAGAACATAAACCATAGGTGGGTTTAATTCCAACAACACCACAAAAACTAGCAGGTTGTCTTATAGATCCTCCTGTGTCTGTACCTGTGGCACCTAAACATAAATCTGCAGCTACAGCTGCAGCTGAACCACCTGATGATCCTCCTGGAGCCAATGGATTATCATTTTTTGATAAAGGATTTATAGTATTGCCAAAATAACTAGTATTAGTAGCAGAACCCATTGCAAATTCATCTAAATTAGTTTTACCAACAAACATTGATCCTTGATCAACTAATTTTTGTGTAACAAAAGATTCATAAGTGGGTTTAAAATTTTCTAATATTTTTGATGCTGCGGTAGTAGGCATTTTTGCAGTACAAAATAAATCTTTTACAGCAATAGGTATACCTTTTAAGGTTTTATCATTTGGTAATTTTTCGATTTCTTTTACTTGTTCATGAATTTTATCTTCATTAAAATAAATAAAAATATTTAATTCTTTTTTTTCTTTGATTCTCTTAATGTATGTTTCAGCAATTTCTTTAATAGATATTTTATTTTGATCTAAAAGTGATTTTAAATGCGAGATTGATTTAAAGCTCATTATTCAACAACCTTAGGAACTGCAAAATACCCTTCAAGTTTATCAGGGCTATTTTTTAAAATTTCATCAGATGAGTTTATATCCTTCGCTTCATCTTTTCTTTGTGGAAGAATTGATGATGAAATGTTTGCCAATGGCTTCACTGAATCTGTATTAACTTCATTAAGTTGCTCTACCCAATCTAAAATTGAATTCATATCTTTGAGCAAATCTTTAGCTTCTTCCTCAGAAAGTCTAATTCTAGCAAGTTTTGCAATTTTATTTATTGTATTTGTGTCTAACTTCAATTTATATGTCTCCAGTGATTGAAAAATCTAACAATTTAATTGATCGACTTATTACATCACAAATTCTTGTAGGTCTAGATGTAGGTTACAAAACAATAGGAATTGCTGTATCTGATAGATCTTTTACTATTGCTACACCCATTAATACAGTTAACAGAAAAGGTACGAATAAAGACTTATCTAAAATTAATGAATATTTAAATGAATATGAAATAGGAGGATTTATTATTGGGTTACCAATAAGTCTAGATGGTAAAGAAAATGAACAAACAACGAAAATTAGAAAATTTAGCAATAAATTACAACTATTTTTTTCAGTAGCTGTTGAATTTTGGGATGAAAGATATTCGTCTGATATCATATTTAAAGAAATGAGAAAATCTGATGTTAGCTCTACAAAGATTAAAAAAAAGCTAGATCAACAGTCAGCAGCTTATATTTTGCAAGGATATTTGGATAAGTATAGAAATACTGTTTAAATTAGTTTACACATACTAACACAATATTAGCACATATGAAGTCCAAATTTTTAAAATCAGACCACATTAAATTATATAAAAGAGAAAATTCTGAATATTGGCAAATGAAGATTAAATTGCCAAAGCAAAAAGCTATTCGCTCATCAACAGGTTCAAAAATTTTAAAAGAATCAGAAAAAATAGCACTTAACTATTATTCATCTTTAAGTATAGAAAATAAAATTCACATAAAAGGAAGTTCAAAAAATATTTACACAAAAATTCATTTAGTTGAAACCGCGGATCTAGATAGGAAGGAAATAGAATTCTTCTTAAATGAAGCAAAAAAATTTATTAGTTTTAATAAAAAAAGAATTAAAAAAAATAATTTACTCGAAGGAAGAACTATTTTTAATTTATTTTTTGAAGACTCAACAAGAACTCGTACAAGTTTTGAAGTTGCCGCTAAAAGATTAGGTGCTGATATAATAAATGTTGCTGTAAAGGATAGCTCAATAAATAAAGGTGAGACTTTACTTGATACTATGACAACTATTAATTCA
The DNA here is from genome assembly GCA_902569865.1 of uncultured Alphaproteobacteria bacterium. Lineage (GTDB taxonomy): Bacteria > Pseudomonadota > Alphaproteobacteria > HIMB59 > CACPNW01. The sequence goes on from CACFVT010000001.1 coordinate 80,514, forward strand.
ATGAATCCTGATGTCTTAATTGTTAGACATCCTGAAGAAGGAATAAGTAAAAGAATTTCTCTAAACGTTGATGCTTCTGTCATTAATGCTGGAGACGGAAGTCATGAGCATCCTACTCAAGCTTTGTTGGATGCTTTAACTATAAAAAATAGATTTGATAATTTTTCAAAATTACAAATTGCAATATGTGGTGATATTCTACATAGTCGTGTTGCCAGATCCAATATTATAATTTTATCAAAACTTGGTGCTAAGATTAATGTAATTGGACCTAGAGAGTGGCTACCTAAAAATATTAAGAAACTTCCTGTTACTGTTTTTACTGATATGAAAAAAGGTCTTAAAAATTGTGATATTGTAATGATGCTTAGAATTCAAAAGGAAAGAATTGTTGGAAAAATCATGCCAAATCAAAAGTTTTATTTTAATAAATATGGATTAGATTACAATAAATTGAAATATGCTAAAAAAAATGCTTTTGTTATGCACCCAGGTCCTATGAATAGAGGAGTTGAAATAGACTCTAAACTAGCAGATGATGTAACCAGGAGTTTAATTCAGGAACAGGTTTCAATGGGAGTTGCTATTCGAATGGCTTGCTTAGATATTTTAATTAAAAATAGAGATAATGTCCTTAAGCATTAATTTTATTTTTATAATTCTCTTTTATTTTATAGGCTCAATACCTTTTGCATTGATACTTCCAAAATTATTTGGTCTTGGAGATATAAGAAATATTGGCTCAGGGAATGTTGGGACTACTAACGTTCTTCGTACTGGAAATAAATATCTTGCTTTTGGGGTATTATGTTTGGATGTTTTAAAAGGATTAATTCCATTCTTTCTATTAAATTCATTTTTTGATAATATTGGATTACTACATACAATACTTTTATGTCATTTTGCTATTCTTGGTCATATTTTTCCTTTTTGGTTAAAATTTAAAGGCGGTAAAGGTATAGCAACGTATATTGGTTTTTTATTTGGAATAAATTTATTCTTAGGATTATCTTTTATTACTGTTTGGATGGTGATTGCTTTAATTTCAAGATATTCGTCTTTAAGTTCTATAGTTGCATCTTTAATTGCTCCAATTTATTTTTTCATAAATAATAATAATTATATTTGTATTTTTTTATTATATTTATTTTTAATAATTATCATTAAACACCGTGAAAATATAAAAAGATTGATAAACAGAACAGAAAATAAAATAAAATTATCTAAGTAGAATTCTACGTTTTTTAAAAAATTCTTGACGAAGTAAGTTTAAACTGAAATTTGGACTAAATTTTTATGAATGTTTTAATTGTAGAGTCCCCATCAAAAGCAAAATCTATTAATAAATATTTAGGTTCTAACTTTAAAGTGCTTGCTAGCGTAGGGCACGTCAGAGATTTATCAGCTAAAAATGATGCTATTGACACTGAAAATGATTTTCAAATGAAATGGGAGACCAGTGATAGAGGAAAAAAAGTTATTAAAGAAATAACTGATGCAGCAAAAAAATCAGAAAACCTTTATCTAGCCACTGACCCTGATCGTGAGGGAGAAGCTATTGCTTGGCATGTTGAAAAACTTTTAAGAGATAATGTTGAATTATCTAAATTAAATATTCACCGTGTAACTTTTAATGAAATTACTAAAAATGCTGTTTTAGATAGTCTTAAAGAGCCTCGTGAAATAGATCTGAATTTAGTTAATGCTTATTTAGCTAGACGAGCTTTAGATTTTTTAGTTGGCTTTACTCTCTCACCAGTACTCTGGCGAAAATTGCCTGGCTCAAAGTCTGCAGGTAGAGTGCAATCTGTAGCATTAAGAATAATTAGTGAAAGAGAATTAGAAATAGAGAAATTTGATCCTGAAGAGTATTGGTCTATCCAAGCTAATTTTTTAAACAAAGATAAAAAAAACATCAATGCTCGATTAACTTTATTTGATGGAAATAAAATTGATAAGCTTGATATTAAAAATGAAAAACAAGCTACTAATATTTATGAAACTATTAAAAATTCAAAATTTAAAGTTGGTAATATTTCAAAAAAAGACGCAAAAAGAAACCCTTACCCCGCTTTTACAACTTCTACTATGCAAATTGAATCAAGTCGTAAATTAGGCCTAAGTGCTAGCCAAACAATGCGTACTGCACAGAGACTTTATGAAGGTACTGAAATCAATGGGGATACTACAGGTTTAATTACTTATATGAGGACAGACAGTGTAATAATGTCTGGCGAAGCTATTGATCAAGTGCGAAGTTTTGTAAGTGAAAACTATGGAACTGAATATCTTCCAGATAGTCCAAGAGTATATAAATCTAAAGCAAAGAATGCTCAAGAAGCTCATGAATGTATAAGACCAACTAATATTAACTTAACTCCAAAAGATATTAAGCAATACATCACAGGAGAAGAGTTTAAATTGTATGAGATAATTTGGCAAAGAGCAGTATCTTCCCAAATGTCTAGTGCCATTTTAGATCAAGTAGCTGTTGACATAATGACTGAAGACAAACAAATCATTTTGCGAGCAAATGGCTCAACTATAAAATTTCCAGGTATGTATAAGGTTTATCAAGAGGCAAAAGATGATGATAAAGATGAAGAAAAAGAAACTATACTTCCTGCAATGAATGAAGGGCAAGAGTTGGATCTAAAAGAAGTAAATAAAAATCAACATTTTACAATGCCTCCTCCTCGTTACACTGAAGCAAGTTTAGTAAAAAAATTAGAAGAATTAGGAATTGGCAGACCCTCAACATATGCTTCAATAATTAAAGTTTTACAAGATAGAGACTACGTTGTATTGGATAAAAAGCGATTTAATCCTCATGATAGAGGTCGTATCGTATCTATATTTCTAGAAAAATATTTTAACCAATATGTAGAATACGACTTCACCGCAGATTTAGAAAATCAATTGGATGAGATTTCAGATGGAAAATTAGATTGGAAAGAAGTTTTGAGTAAATTCTGGGAGACTTTTAAAAAACTATGTGATGATACTGTGGGTAAATCAAATAGAGAAGTAATTGATGTACTAGATGATGCTTTGGGTCCTCATTTCTTCCCTCCAGAAGGGAAGGATGAGAGTAGAAAATGTCCAACTTGTGAGAATGGTAGGCTTGGTATTAAGGTTGGAAAGTTTGGAGGATTTGTTGGTTGCTCTAATTATCCCGATTGTAAATATACTGTTCAGTTTAATCAATTAAATGACAAAGATGGAGTATCTTTAAGTGGTCCTAAAGAAATTGGTATTTATCCAGAAACTAATGAAATGATTACTCTTAGAAAGGGTCCATATGGTTTTTATATGCAGGTTGGTGAAGGAACACCAGAAAAAAAACCTAAAAGAGTCTCAATCCCAAAAAATTTTGAACCAGATGAAATAGGTTTAAATACAGCTATACAATTATTAGGGTTACCAAGAAAACTAGGATTTCATCCAGATAATAATAAAACAGTAAGTGCCGGTATTGGTATGTATGGGCCTTACATTCTTCATGATAAAAAATATAAAGCCTTAGAGAAAACAGACAATATTTTAGATATAGAATTAGAAAGAGCACTTGAATTAATTGCCAAACCTACGCAAAGAGGTAATGCTACACTTAAAAGTTTCGGAGAGCATCCAACAGAAAAAAAGAATATAACAGCCCATGATGGCAAGTATGGACCTTATGTAAAATGTGGGAAAATTAATGCCTCTCTTCTTGGTGATCAAGCAATTGATAGTCTAAGCTTAGAAGATGCTGTAAAATTAATTGATGATAGAAAACTTAAAATGGGTTTAAAAAAAAAGAAAAAATAGAATCAAATTGATTTAAATTAAAATAGCCTTAAATATACATAATGCCTAAAAATATATCTTTAAACAATGTTAAAAAATACAAAAATAAATTTCTGAGAAATAATAAAAATACTGCATCACGCAATGCTTTAATAAAAAATGACTTAAATACAGTTGCACTAAACTGGGAAAATTTTAGTCAAATTAATCATCATTTTTCTCATTTAATTGAAAAAGAATTACCTGCAACTAATCAAATGGCATCAGGTAGATGTTGGGGTTTTGCAGGCTTAAATTTAATGCGGCTTGAAGTAGTTAAAAAATTAGGTTTAGCAAATTTTGAATTTTCCCAAAACTATTTTATGTTTTGGGACAAATTAGAAAAAGCAAATTACTTTTTAGAAAATATAATTAAAACCAGAGATCATTCTTACGAAAGCAGATTAATAATGCATCTTGTTAAAGATCCAGTTCAAGATGGGGGTCAATGGGATATGTTTGTTAACCTCATCGAGAAATATGGTGCAGTTCCAAAAGATATAATGCCAGAAACTAATCATAGTAGTAAATCAATGGCAATGAATTATATTTTAACACATAAACTGCGAGAGTTTGCTTCCATTTTAAGAAAGAAATCCGCAAAGCAATCGGTAAAACTAAAAAAAGAAATGATAGAAATCATTTATAATTTACTAGCAATGTTTTTAGGTCAGCCGCCAGATGTTGTTAATTGGTCATCAAGAGACAAAGATAATAAATATATAACAATTGCAGATATATCTCCTAAAGAATTTTGTAAAAAATACGCTGATATTAATATTAAAGATAAAGTTTGCTTAATTCATGCACCAATGAGTAATAAAAAATTCAATAGAACTTACACAGTTGAATACTTGGGTAATGTGATTGAAGGTCAAGAAATAAAATATCTCAACGTTAAAATAGATGAGCTAAAAAAATCAGCGATGCAATCAATTAAAAATAATGAAGCAATATGGTTTGGTTGTGATGTTGGAAAAAGATTTAGTCGAGATATGGGGGTTCTTGATATGGGTATTTTTAATTATGAAAATGTTTTTCAAACTTCATTTAAAATGAATAAACAAACTAGACTAGAGTATGGAGATAGTGAAATGACACATGCCATGTTGTTAACTGGTGTAGATATTAAAAAACGCAATTCTACAAAATGGAAAATTGAAAACAGTTGGGGAACAAAGAGTGGTAATAAAGGATATATGATGATGACAGATGAATGGTTTGATGAATATACTTACGAAGTAGTTGTTGATAAAAAATATCTTAGCAAAAAAATATTTAAGTATCTTGATTTAGAACCCATTACTCTTGCTCCTTGGGACCCTATGGGTGCATTAGCTAAATAATTTTGAAAAAAGAAAACGCAAGTAAACTCTGGAAACTAATACAAGCTACAGGTGATGACTTGTTAGGAAGGCTCCCTAATCACCCTAATCACCCTAAAGGGCGTAATCCTTATGCACATGTAGCACTAGAGGTTAAAACACATTTTAAAATGACATATAAAGATATTCCAGACGAAAGTTTTGATGAAGTTGTTAAATATTTGGATTTTTTAAAACAAAATCCAAATTAAATTTTATTCAAATTCTTTATATTGAATGGATAGAGAGTTTACACAATAACGTAAACCTGTTGGTTCTGGGCCATCCTCAAATACATGACCTAAATGTGCATCACAAGTAGCGCACATGATTTCTGTTCTGATCATTCCATAAGAAGTATCTTGTTCAGTTTTAATCGCATCATTGGAAATTCCTTTAAAAAAACTCGGCCAGCCACAACCAGACTCATACTTTGACGTTCTCTCAAATAATTTCGCTCCACAACATCTGCATTTAAATACTCCATCTTTAGAAATGTCAAAAGCCTTCCCAGAAAAAGCTGGTTCTGTACCCTTCTGTCTTGTCACATAATATTCTTCTTTAGAAAGTACTTCTTTCCATTCTTGATCAGACTTAATGATTTTATTCATAATGTTTTTCTATTTATATTAGATAGAACAATTCCTAAAACAATAAATATTGTTCCCAAAAAATGAAAGAAAGAAAAATTTTCACCTAAAAAAAGTATAGCCCACATTGAGCTAAAAACTGGGATTAGGTGCAAAAAAAGGCTTGCTTTATTAGCGCCCAAAATAGACACACCCTTATTCCAGGCAAAAAATGATGTAATGCTGGCAAATATTGCAACATAACTAATCATTAATATTTCGTTTGTATCTTTAGGCAAAAAAGAATTATTTAAAGACTCATAAAAATAAAAAGGGAATATAAAAATCAAACCAAAAAATATCATTACTTCTAAGGTTGCAAGCTGCGATAAAGAATTATCAATTTTTTTTAATAGAACAGAATAAAGTCCCCATGAAAAAACTGCTGCAAGCATCCACAAATCACCAATTGTAAAATTTAAATCAATTAAATTAGCAATACTTGCTTTTGAGATAATCAACAATACTCCGATAATAGATAATATTATTCCAAAAAACTGCATAAAATAAGTTTGAGTTTTAAATATTAGCCATGAAAAAAATATTATTAATAATGGTGTTATTGATGCCATAATTGAAGAGTTAATAACCATTGAAGTTTGAAGTGATAAGTAAGTAAATGAATTAAATATAGTTACACCAAAGATAGACGTAATTAAAATATATGGGAGATTTTTTTTATATTTATAAAAATCATCAACTATTTTGCTATAAGTAAACGGCAGTAATAATAAAAAAGCTAAAGACCATCTTAAAAAACTTAATTTAAAAGGAGTCAAATCATACAGTGAAGCAATTTTGCCAGTAAAAAAATTACCCGACCAAAATAAAGAAGAGGCTATTAATAAGATAAAAGCAAAATAAATACTTGTTGTTTTAATCATCAACTAAAGTCATAAGAGATGAAGTGTCGTATCGTGATCCTCCATTTTTTTGAATATCTTCATAATATTTATCAACTATCTTAGTTACAGGAAGTAATGCGCCATTTTTTTCAGCTTCATTAAAACAAATAGATAAATCTTTGCGCATCCAATCAACTGCAAAACCAAATTCATATTCACCTTTTAGCATTGTTTTATAACGATTTTCCATTTGCCATGATTGAGCTGCGCCTTTTGATATAACTTGTAAAACTTTCTCCATATCAAGATGAGCTTTTTTTCCAAAGGCCATTGCTTCTGATAAACCTTGCACAAGACCAGCAATGCAGATTTGATTAATCATTTTTGCCAATTGTCCAGAGCCAGCAGGACCAATTAATTCAATTGTCTTTCCGTATGCACTCATAACTGGCTTTGCTATATTGAATTGACTTTCATCACCGCCGACCATTACAGATAAAATGCCATTTTCTGCACCAGCCTGACCACCTGATACAGGGGCATCAAGAAAAGAAAAATTACCTTCTGTTGCTTTCTTAAAATATTTTCTAGCAATATCTGCAGAAGCTGTTGTGTGATCAACAATAATAGTATTATCCTTTATATTATTAATAATCCCATCAGCACCTTCCATTACAGAAATTAAATCTTCATCTCTTCCAACACAAATAAAAACTATATCAGCATTAGAAGCAGCTTTTCCTGGAGTTGTTTTTGAAATACCAGAAAATTCTTTAACCCATTTATCAGCTACTGAAGTAGTTCGATTATATACAGTTGTATTAAAATTATTTTTCTTCAGATGCCCTGCCATATTATAGCCCATTACACCAAGACCTATAAAAGCAACATTTTTTGTTTTCATATTATTTTTCTCCAATTAGATTTAATATTTCATAACTTAATTTCTGCGAATTACTGACTAAGAGGTTTTTTGAATCCTCATAAAATTTATATTCTTTTTTATTAAAATGGCAATCATGGCCTCCTGCTTGTCTAACAATAAAGACTCCCGGAATATGATCCCAAGGATGCAACCTTGATAATAAAGCAAAATCTCTCTTTCCTAAAGCAATATCAAAATATTCACATCCAATTGATCCATATGAATTAATGCTCCTAAATTTTTCTTTAATAGCTAATAATTTTGTTTTTTTTAGATTCATCCCAATATTTTGTACTTATTGATCCAATAGAGTTTTCAATTTCTTTGTTTTTATTTAAATTAATTTTTTTATTATTAAAAAAAGTAGCTTTATTATCTGCATGAATAAATTCTTCAGTTATCGGTTTATAAATAAATGATTGAAGAATTTTTTTATTTTTTGTTAATGCTACCATGACTGCAAATCTATCTTTTGATTTCACAAAATTTTTAGTCCCATCAATAGGATCTACAGTCCAACAAAAATTATCTGATAAATAATATTTTATAATTGAAGGATTTTTTGCATATATCTCTTCTCCAATAAAATTTGCATTCTTAATTAGTTTTAGTAAAGAAATACTTAACTCTAACTCAACTGCAAAATCAATTTCAGTCACAATATCTTTTTCATTTTTGTATGAAATTTGATTGTTTGTTATATTGCCAAAGCTAGGAACTATAATTTTTTTACTAATATTATGTAAAATTTCTTTTAAATCGTTAGGGTCTACCACAAGTATTAGTTAATAGACTTATAGAAATTTAAAGCAAGAGACTTTGTTATCGGTCCAATTTTACCTTTATTAATTTTAATTTTATCAACTTGAATAATTGGTGTTACAAGACTACCAGAACTTGTAATAAAAACTTCATCGGATTTAAATAGCTCATTCAATGAGAATTCTTTTTCAATTAACTTTAACCCTTGGGTTTTTATAATATTTATTAAAACTGTTCTTGTAACTCCTTTAAGAATTTCTCTATTCGCAGGATGTGTTATTATTTTATTATTTTTTATAATCCATACATTTGAATGAGCTGCTTCTGTAATTTTTTTACCTTTAAAAAAAATTGTTTCATATGCACCTTTTTTACTTGCCTCTGTAGCTGCTAAAATATTTGCTAACAATGAAGTTGTTTTGATATCTGGTCTGCCCCATCTTATATCTGGATATGTTATTGCTCTATATCCTTTATAATTTTTATCAGGTAAATTAAATTTTTTCTTAGCAGTATATATAATTATATTTGGTTTAAGAGTTTTTTTATATGCATGTTCACGAGGCTGCAATCCTCTTGTTATTTGTAAATATATTATTCCATTTGATAACTTATTTTTTTTAACTATAGTAATAAAAATTTTAGTTAATAAATTCTTATTTATTTTAATATTAAAATTAAGTTCTTTAGTAGAATATTTTAATCTCCTAATATGAAAATTAATGTCTAATAGTTTATTATTTAAAACTTTAATTACTTCATATACACTATCAGAGAATTGCAACCCTCTGTCTTCAATATGTATTTTAGCATCTTTAAAATTTACATATTTATTATTTAGATATACAAAATTTGGCATAAACTAATGAGTTGAAAGTAATTTTTCTAATTTACTTATACCCTGAGTTTCCGCAAAAAATACAACATCGTCATTTTCTTTAAAATTAGTAGTACTATTAGGAATAATTATTTTTTTATCTCTAAGAATAGAGGCAATTCTAATATTTTTTGGCAAATTTAATTCGTTTAAATTTTTATTACACATTGGTGATTGTTTTTTTATCATAGCTTCAATTACTTCACCAAATCCATCACCTATTGAGTAATCATTCATAATTCCGCCCCCTCTTACTTTTTCTAATATTTTGGAAATAGTAATCAACTTTGGGTCAATTGTAATATCTATGCCAATATTTGATAATAATGAGGTGTAAGAACTATTATTAATTAGAGCCATGCATTGATCCGTACCTGCTCTTTTTGCGAGTAATGAGGCAAGTACATTTACCTCATCATCTTCTGTCACAGCAAGACAATAGTCAGCTTCAGAAATATTAACTTCATCTAAAATTTGATTATCCAATCCATCACCATTAGTAACGGTAACTTTGTTTAGATTAGATGCTAAAAATTTTGCTCTTTCTTTATCTTGCTCAATTAACTCAGTTGAAATTCCATTATCATCTTTTTCTATCAACTCTGCTAGAGAAAAACCTATATTTCCGCCACCAATAATAACAATTTTTTGAGCTTGTAATTCTTTATGACCAAATTCCTTTAAAACATCTTTTAAATTTTGAGTTTCTACAACCATGTAAATTAAGTCATTATTTGCAATTTTAGTTGAGGAATTAACTATGAATTTTTGATCACCTCTAAAAATAAACAGAATGTTGGCTAAGTAATTAGGAAATTTTGCAGATAACTCTCTAACAGTTAATCCTATATGACTACAGTTACTATTACATTTAAATCCAATTAATTTTAACTGCTTTTCTGATAACTCTACCATATCAATAGTTCCTGGTGAAATAATTCTTCTATGAAAAGCACTTGCAACTTCCTGTTCAGGTGAAATTATAGCATCAATAGGCAAATCATTTTTAGTATACAAATTTTGCCACTCACCTTTTAAATAATCTTGCTGTCTAATTCTTGCAATTTTTTTTGGTATTTTAAATAACGAATGACCAATTTGACATGCAATCATATTTGTTTCATCACTTTTTGTTACAGCAATTAAAATTTCGCAATCTTTTGCACCAGCATCCATCAACACAGAAGGTAGGCTAGGTAGGCCTGTTACAACTTTTACATCTAGATTTTCTGATATTTTGTTTAATTTTAAAGAAGGTTCATCTACAACGGTTACTTCAAAATTTTCTTTTGATAATTTGTCTGCTATACTGTATCCAACATCGCCAGAACCACAAATTATTGTCTTCATTTCTTTTATTTAATTGAAATATTTAATGATTTAAGTTTTCTATAGAGAGCTGTTCTTTCCATACCAGTAAACTCTGATAATTTTGTCATATTACCACTAAACCGCTTTATTTGCGATAGTAAATATTCTTTTTCAAACTCCATTCTCGCTTCTTTCAATGATCGATCATAATTATTTGAGATGATATGATCTTTATTATAGTCTCCCATTTCTAAAGCTAAATTATCAACATCAAGAACTAGGTCCTTAGTAGCTGTTTGATTAAGAATAAGAGTTTTTTCAACATAATTTACAAGTTGGGCAACATTTCCAGGCCAATCAAAAGTTTCTAGCTTAGAAATTGCTGATTTTGAAAAGGTTAAATTAATTTTTCCAGAATTAAATTTTGAAATATAATAATTAATAATCGGTAAAATATCAGGAACTCGATCAGACAAACTAGGGCAAATTAGATGGTCTACTTTCAAACGTTCATATAATCTATATAGAAAATTACCGTTAGTTATTTCAACTTTTAAATTTTTTTCAGAAATTGTAATAATTTTATGATCTAATAAAACATTTGAAGATTTAAAAAATTCTGAATTTTCTATAAAAAATAAAAATTGTTTTTGAAATTTAAGGGGAATTTGATCAATATTTGATAGAATTAAAGTATTCATATTTGATCTAACAAAAAGATTATCATTTAAATTTTTAATATCTTCTGAGAAAAGAATTTCGAGATTACTCTCATTCAAAGTTGAAAAATCAATGCTAATAGGAATTTTATCCTTATATTTAGATTTTTGATGAATTTGATTAGCAATTAATGATTTTCCAACACCAAAATTTCCTTCAATTAAAAGACGGGAGTTTGAATTTGAAAAAGTAATTATTTTTTTTCTAGTTTGATTAATAAAATTTGATTCACCAACTAAATTTATATCTGGTGATACTATTTCTTTTAAGTTTTTATTTTCATCTAAAAGTTTGGAGCTTTCTATAGCTCTTTTTGCTAAAATTAATAATTTATCACTATTGAATGGTTTTTCTAAAAAATCATACGCCCCGTTTTTAATTGAGCTCACTGCCAGATCCACTGTACCATGTCCACTAATAATAATTACAGGAATATTATTATTAATTTTTTTAAATTCTTTTAAAATTTCAATACCGTCTAGTTGGCTATTAGATAGCCAAACATCAAGAATGACTAAATCAGGGTTATATTTATTAAAGTTTACGATAGCCTCACTAGAATTAACTGCAGAATAGGTAAGATATTTTTCATCTTTTAAAATTTCAGATATTAAATAACAAATATCCTGTTCATCATCAATTATTAGAACTTTATACATTTATATTTTCAAATATAATTAAACTTGTTGTGCCTGCCATCTGCTTATTTTTTTCTATTCTAATTTTTCCATTGTGATCTTCAATAATTTTTTTTACTATTGAAAGACCTAGACCTGTTCCTTTGCTTTTTGTAGTAAAATATGGCTCAAATATTTTATTTACCATTTCTTGAGAAATTCCTATTCCATTATCAATGATTTCAATTAAAATTTTATTTTTATCAGATAATAAATTAATAGAAATTGAAGGGTTAGGAATTTTTTCAACTGCTTCTACTGCATTTTTAATAAGATTATTAAAGCATTGAGACAATTGAAATTTGTCAAATTGATAATAAATATCTTTTTTATCTTGTCTAATATTAAATTTAATATTTTTATGTGAATTAGAAAACAACAGGAAAGAATCATTTAAACATTTAGATAAATTATCAAGTTTAATTTCTGGTTCAGGCATTCTTGCAAATGATGAAAATTCATCAATTAGTTTTCCAATATCATCAACTTGTCTTGAGATGGTATTTGTTAGTGTTTTGATATCATCATTTTCAAATTCTTTATTAATATATTTTTTCTCTATTCTTTCAGCAGATAATTTTATAGGTGTTAATGGATTTTTTACTTCGTGTGCAATCTTTCTAGCAATATCTGACCAAGCAGCATGTTTTTCAGCTAAAATAAATGAAGTTGTATCATCAATTGCTACAATGTAACCATTAATTATATCATCTTTAAACTCTTTAATAATTCTAATATTAAAGCTTCTAAGATCATCTTTAATAAGTATTTCAGTTTGAAAATTTTCTAGAATCTTTTTTGATTTTTTAAAGTCATTAAAAATTTTTTCCCAGTCTGGAAATATTAAAAAGAAATTATTATTATTCTCAAGTTTTTTTGTATCTTTAAATAGAGTATTGGTAGTTTGATTAAAAAAAATAATATTAAAATTACTATCTAATGATACGACTCCAATCGTAAGTAAACTTAGAATAGCCTCAATAAATAACCTTTTTTCTTCATCCTCATTACTTTTTGAAATGAGCTGATTTTGTTTATTTTCAATTTCAACAATCATTTTATTATATGAAGAAATTAAAACTTTTATTTCTTCAAACTGATCTATTTCAGAAACTTTTGCATCAAAATTGCCTTTAGAAATTTGATCTGCTGACTCAATTAGATTAGATATTGGTTTTGCGAGTCTTCTTGCTAAATTAAAACCGATTAAAACTGCAATTAAGATAAAACCAATTGCAAATAATACGAATATCATTGAATAAGTTATTTGGATACCGGCACTTTCATTTTCTTTAGTTGTGTAAATTTTATATGCATCTTTCGTTGCTGATACATGTTCCCATATATTAGTATTCAGTTCTCTATTAACCTGCATAAAAACATCTCCTAAAAAATTAATTTTTTTATATGCAGAAATAGAATTTTTATTTAATTGAAAAATATACACTCTATTTTGATCCAAAATTTGAAAAATATCATCGGACGGTAATAAAAAATTCTTATTTTCTTGATCTTTAAAACTTAAATAAATTTCCCCTGATTTATTAAATAGATAAATATTTGAAATTGTTCTTAAGTTTATAAATTCACTTAACCCCTGATTAATAGAATTTATATTTACTTCATTATTTCTTGAAACTTTTACGATTTCTCTCATAATCAATTGAGTGTCAGAAATTATTTCAGCTTGTATCTCATTTTCATAATCCCTTGCAACTATGTTGGAGTTCACTACTACATCTCTCACAGCACCTCCATACCAAGTTCTAAATTCTAAATTAAAAAAAAGAGATGTTATAACTACTAAACCAATAGCAGGTCCGACAGCCATAGCTGTAAATAAATTAACAAATTTTATATATAACTTAGATTCATCTTTTTGATTTTTTCTATATATTATTATCAAAATCAACTGCCTGATTATAAGAGCCAAAAGCAAAATAACAAAAAAAACATCTGCCAGTAAAAAATATTGTAATTGAAGTGGGTTTTTTACTAAATTGTTATTTGGTAACATTAGATAAAAGGTAATTGCAAAGCTAATTAGTATTAAAGCTAAGAGTAAATAAAAAGAAAATTTAGTTAGATATAATCTATTTAATATTTTGGTTAAACTAAACATTACGGTAGGCTTTATTTATATTTATAATTCTATAATAAACTAATATATAATCATCCTATAAATGAAAAAAACTAAAAATGCACTCGTTATCCTAGCTGGAGGTACTGGCGAAAGGTTTAAAAAAAAACTACCTAAGCAATTTAATGAAATTAACGGTACAAATCTAATAGATTTTTTTTTAAACCGCATAGACACTACTAATTTTGATATAATATTAGTTGTAATAAAAAAATCATATCTAAGATTTTTTAAAAATCTTAAAACGAATTTTCCTTTAAAAAAACTTATTTATGCAGAGGCTGGGAAAAATAGACAAACATCATCTTTGAATGCTCTTAAAAAATTAAAAAAATATAAACCAAAAAATGTTCTAATACATGATGCTGCAAGACCTTTTTGCTCTAATAAATTAACATTAAAAATATTAAAGCGACTTGATAAAAATTTATCAGCTGTACCTTATATTCTAAGCCCTGATAGAAAAGTAATTTCAAAAAAAGAATTTAATCAAAATATCAAATTAATTCAAACACCTCAAGGTTTTGATTTTAATACAATATTTAAATCCCATGTTAACACTAAAATTAATAATGCAAAAGATGACTCTGTATTAATATCTAAAGAAAAATTAAACTTTATTAAAGGAGAAAAATTAAATATTAAAATTACATATCCGGAAGATTTAAATTACTTTAAGCTTTTTTTAAAACCAATATTTAAATCAGGAATTGGTTATGATATTCACCAGGTTGATACTAATACTAAAAAAGGTTTAAAATTATGTGGTGTCAAAATTGATTTCAATAAATTAATTGGTCATTCAGATGCTGATGTAGGTATTCATGCAATTTGTGATAGTATATTTGGAGCACTATCAATGAAAGATATAGGTTATTACTTTTCTAATAAGGATCCAAAATGGAAAAATAAAAATTCTGAACATTTTTTAAAATTTGCTAAAATTAAACTTCAAGAAAAAAAATATTTTATAACTAATTTAGATATTAATTTTATTTGCGAAAAACCTAATATAAATAAATATAGAAAAAAAATGATATCAAAAATATCTTCTATACTTAAAATTCCAGAGAAAATTATTTCAATTAAGGCTACAACAAATGAAAAAATTGGATTTATAGGTGATGGACTTGGAATTGCTGCAGAATCAATAGTACAAATTACTAATGAAAAACCTTACTAAATTTTTGGTATCAATCTTTTTTGTTGGGTATATTAAATTTGCTCCTGGTACTTGGGGAACTTTGGTATCTTTATTAATAATGTATATTTTATTTAATATTTTATCATTACCATTAATAATTTTAACAATAATTTTTATTTTTATATTTTTTATTGCCAACTATTTAATAAATTATTTTTCATTAATAACCAACTCCCATGACTCCAAACATATTGTTATAGATGAGCTTCTTGGAATATTTATAATATTTCTATTTTATGATTTAATATTCTTTTTTAATGATATTTTAACATATTTAATAATATTTGTTTTATTTAGATTTTTTGATATTTTTAAAATTTTTCCATCTAACTTTTTTGATAAATACTTTAAAAATGGCTATGGTGTAATTCTTGATGATATTATTGCCGGTTTATATACAGTATTAACATTAATAATTCTAAATGAATTTATATAAGAAAATAATAAGTAAATTTATCAAAGACGGTATAACAATTGCTACTGCAGAGTCGTGTACTGGCGGTCTTTTAGCATATACTATCACTAAAAATAAAGACTCATCAAAAATATATCAAGGTGGATACATTACTTATTCTAATGAATTAAAAATTAGAAATCTAAATGTAAAAAAAACAACTATAAAAAAATATGGTGCAGTGAGTAAAGAAACTGCTAAAGAAATGGTTAGAGGGTTATTTATGAAAACTAGAACTAATATTTGCATATCCACAACTGGTATAGCCGGTCCTGGGGGTGGCAGTAAAAGTAAGCCTGTAGGATTAGTATATATTGGTATAAGATTAAATGGAAAAATAGAAATTCTTAAAAAAAATTTTAAAGGATCTAGAATAGAAATTCAAAAAAAATGTGTAAACTCAATTTTTCAATACTTATCAAAGTTAATCTAAACTCTTATTAACTGCTCTTTTTTTAAAAGAATCTATCATTTTGTTTTCAATTAAAGGATAAAAAGTTTCTGCAACTTTTTGATGAAGATAATTTTTAAATTCAAAATTTATATCAAAAAAAATTTTAGATTTTTTTTTATCTATTTCTTCAAATTTCCATTTAGTGGTCAGATCTTTAAGAGGTCCCTGAATATAATTAGTCTCAATTGTTAAATTATTTTGATCAAATTTTATATGGGAGCCAAATTTCTGAACTAAAATAAATTTATATTTTACATACATATCAGCAAAAATTTCATTATCTTTTCTTTGATTAATAACCATCTGAGTGCACCAAGGAATATAGTCAGGATAACTTTCTATATCCAAAACAATATTAAAAAGTTTTATTGCTGAATGAGAAATCACTTCCTCTCTTTTTGAGTTTTTCATTAAAGATTTTTGGAAGCTCTATTTTGTTGCATAACTCTAAAATCTTCTGACGCATGATAGCTTGATCTTGTTAATGGTGATGACGCAACCATCAAAAATCCTTTTGCTACAGCCATTTGCTTGTACTCATCAAATTCTTTAGGTGTAATAAACTTTTCCAGTTTTGCATGTTTTGGTGTTGGGGGCAAATATTGACCAATTGTAATAAAATCAACATCTGCTGCTCGCAAATCGTCCATTACTTGATAAATTTCATCCTTTGTTTCACCTAAACCAACCATTAATCCTGATTTTGTAAATACCTTAGGATTAAGTCTTTTAATATCTGCTAAAAGTTTTAAACTTACAAAATATCTAGAACCAGGTCTAATATTTAAATATAGTCTTGGTACAGTTTCTAGATTATGATTAAATACATCTGGTAAATCACTTGAAAGTATATCTAGTGCTTTGGGTTTTTTATGAAAATCTGGAGTTAGAATTTCTACGGTGCAACTTGGATTCAATTTTCTAATTGAAGAAATTACTGTTGTAAAATGTTCTGCCCCACCATCTTCTAAATCATCTCTATCAACACTTGTAACAACAACATGCTCTAAACCTAATTCAGATACTGCTTCAGCTATTTTATTTGCTTCATCTTTATCAACAAATCCAGGCTTACCAGTTTTAATGTTACAAAATGCACAGGCTCTTGTGCAAATGTCTCCTAATATCATAAATGTAGCATGTTTTTTTTGCCAGCATTCTGAAATATTTGGACATGCAGCTTCTTCACAAACAGTGATTATTTTTTTATTTTTTAAAATTTTATCCGTTGATTTAAAAAATTTTGATGTTGGAGCCTTAACTCTTATCCACGGAGGCTTCTTAGGAATAGGATTTGAAACACGAAAAATTTTCTCTGGATGTCTTACTTCATTCATTTTAAATTACTTCCATATCATTACTATTCATCCAAATTTCAAATGGATCTTCAATGATATCATTAAAATCTTTTAACAATTTACCCGCAACTGCACCATCTAAAACACGATGATCAGCTGATAAAGTAGATTTTAGGATATTACCTACATTCACAGAATCATTTTGGATAATAGGTTTTTTAATAATTTTACCAACAGCTAAAATTGATGCTTGAGGGGGGCTAATTATAGCTGCAAATTCACTTATTCCAAACATTCCTAAATTAGATACTGTTATAGATCCTCCAGTATATTGCTTTGGAGTCAAAGAATTTGTTTTGGCTAACTTAGCTAATTCTCTTATCTCAAGTGATATTTCGTTAAGACCTTTTGAATTAACTGCTTTAATAATTGGAGTGATAAGACCTTCATCAATTGCAACAGCAACTGATACGTCAACATCTTGCAATTGATAAATTTTATTATCCTGCCAGTATACATTTGTATTGGGATTTTTCTTCATTGCCATTCCTAAAGCTTTTACAATCAAATCATTAAATGAAATCTTTATAGAGTTATTCTCATTAATTTTTTTTCTTAGATCAATTAACTTATCTACATTTGACTCTATGGTTAAATAAAAATGAGGTATTTGTTGTTTTGCATCTGTTGTTCGTTTAGCTATTACTTTACGCATCATACTTGGTACAATAAAATCTTGACTAATTTTTTGCTCTGAAGATATTTTAAGAGCAGCATTTGACTCAATATCTCTTTTAATAATTCTTCCATCTGGGCCTGATCCATTTATTTTATTCAGATCAATATTTTGATCATTGGAAATTTTTTTTACCAAGGGAGAAGCTTTTATTTTAGTATTGGATGTATCAGTAACAATATCTTTTTTAGTGTCTTGTTTTTCATTTGATTTAGAGACTTGCTTATCTTCTGATTTAATTTCATCCTTAACCATATCTTTTGTTAACGAATTAACTTCAAGAGAATCACTTTCTTTACCATCGATGATAGCAATCACACTATTTACAGGAACTTGAATATTAGGATTTTCTTCAAGGAGATGGGTTATTTTACCTTCATCTACTGACTCTACTTCCATTGTAGCTTTATCAGTTTCTATTTCTGCAATAATATCTCCAGCTTTAACATTATCACCAATTTTCACTAACCATTTGTTAATTGCACCTTCAGACATAGTTGGCGATAAAGCCGGCATTAAAATTTTTGAAGACATAGCTTATATATAATTAACTTCCTTAACAGCTTTTACAATATCATCAATTTGAGGTAGATATAATTTTTCTAATTCACTTGAATAAGGCATTGGAACATCTGCGCTATTAATCTTAATTATGGGAGCATCTAGATAATCAAAGGCATTTTTTTGAACCAAATTTACTATCTCAGAACCTATACTAGCAAAAGGCCATGACTCTTCTACTGTTACAATTCTATTTGTTTTTTTAACAGAGTTTATAATGGTTTCTGAGTCAAGTGGTCTTAAACTTTGAAGATCAATTACTTCTATATCTAAGTTATGTTTTTCTTGTAAAATTTTTGCAGCCTCTAATGATTTATGAAGCATTATTGAGTATGTGACGATAGTTGTATCTTTTCCTTCTTTTGCAATATTTGCCTTACCAAATGGTATTGTAAAATTTTCATCTGATAAGATTTCACCTTTAAGACCATATAGAATCTCATTTTCTAGAAATATTACAGGGTTAGGGTCTCGTATTGCTTCGCGAAGAAGACCTTTAGCATTTAAAGGTGTAGATGGAGACACAACTTTTAAACCAGGTACATGTGCATACCAAGATGAAAAATCTTGACTATGTTGTGCTGCAACTTGGGCGGCAGCACCATTTGGGCCACGAAAAACAATTGGGCAATTAATTTGCCCACCTGACATATATAATGTCTTTGCAGCAGAATTGATAATTTGATCAATAGCTTGCATTGAAAAATTAAAAGTCATAAACTCAACAATTGGTATCAGTCCTTTGAATGCAGCACCAACTGCTAATCCAGTAAAGCCATGCTCTGAGATAGGCGTATCTATGACTCTTTTTTTTCCAAACTCATCTAAAAGACCTTGTGTAACTTTATATGCACCTTGGTACTCAGCTACTTCTTCACCTAGTATAAAAACTTTTTTTTCTTTTCGCATTTCTTCTGCAATTGTATCTCTAATTGCCTGCCTCATAGTAATTGTATCTTTGTTTGGATCTTTATTTACTTCCTGAGCATTAGAATTGCTTTCTTTTGTTTTATTTATTTCTTTTTTTGAAGATTTTTCAAATTTTTTATCTTTAATCTCAATCGATGAATCTTTCTCTGATGAAATTAATGCAATAGGTTTATTAACAGGTATATTAATATCTCCTTCTTTATAAAGTAATTTTTCAACAAAACCTTCATCTACAGCTTCTACTTCCATGGTTGCTTTATCAGTTTCTATTTCTGCTATTACATCACCAGCTTTTATTTCCTGACCTTCTTTTACCAACCATTTAGTTAAGTTGCCTTCTGTCATAGTTGGTGATAAAGCTGGCATTAATATTTCAGTACTCATTTAAATATAGACATCTGTATATAATTCTTCACTAGACGGAAAATTACTTTCAAGAGCGAAATCAACAGCTGATTTAATCTCTTCAATAATTTCTTTATTTAATTTTTCTAATTCTTTTTTGGATGCAATTTTCTTTTTTAAAATTTCTTCTTTTACAATCTCTATAGGGTCTGAATTTTTATATTTTTCTAATTCATCTTTTGTTCTATATTTTGCAGGATCAGACATTGAGTGACCTCTATAGCGATATGTTTGAACTTCTAATATATAGGGACCTTTGCCTGATCTTACATACTCTCCAGCTTTTTCAGCTGCTTTAATAACTGAATAGACATTCATACCATCCAATATCTCGCCTTTAATTCCAAAAGCTTCTCCTCTTTTATATAAATGAGATCCTGCAGCAGCTCTATCAACAGCAGTACCCATACCATATTTATTGTTTTCTATTATATACAAAACAGGAAGTTGCCATAAAGCTGCTAAATTAAAAGCCTCAAAAACTTGACCATTATTCATAGCGCCATCACCAATGTAAGTGCGGCAAATATTTTTATCACCATTGTATTTATGAGTAAATGCAATGCCAGTACCAATTGGTACTTGAGCTCCTACAATACCATGTCCTCCATAAAAATTATTTTCTTTAGAAAACATATGCATTGAACCACCTTTACCTGCAGAATATCCATCACTTCTTCCAGTAAGTTCAGCCATAATTTTTTTGGGATTTAACCCTCTAGCAATCATATGGCCATGATCTCTATAAGTAGTCACAACAGAATCATTTTTTTTTATTGTCATCAAGACACCTACAACTACAGCCTCTTGACCAATATATAAATGGCAAAACCCGCCTATGTGACCCATTCCATAAAGTTGGGCTGATCTCTCCTCAAATCGTCGAATTTTCAACATATAAGAAAATATTTTTAAATGGTCGGCTTTAGATAATTTTTTCATTTGTAAATTTTTGTAAAATTTTTAATATTAAATTGTAAATTTTTGTCAATTATTTATTTATCTAAGATAATTACAATTTCATTTTTATTAATCAAACCAAGCTTTTTTCTTGCCTGTTCATCTAAAAAATCCAAATCGACAGTATTGGGCTGCAACCTTTTTGTGCGATCTATATAGTAATCATTCTCTGCCTTGAGATTAGCTAAAGTATGATTGTATTCTTCTGCTTGTTTTGTAAGATAAAAATATTTAAGCAAACCCCTTTGGCCATTTACAAAGAAGTAAACAAGATAAATAAAAATAAAAAAAGTTATTAAAAAAGATAAATATAAAACTATTTTATTCTTTAAAATTAATGATTTATTCATATTAAATACAATTAATCAGAACAGATACGTTTGTGTCAATATTTTAGAATTGATTTTCCTGCATATTTAGCACTTGAGCCAAGCATTTCTTCTATTCTTAATAATTGATTATATTTCGCAGTCCTGTCAGTTCTTGAAAGTGATCCAGTTTTAATTTGTCCAGCTGATACAGCTACAGATAAATCAGCAATAGTTGTATCTTCAGTTTCGCCTGATCTATGTGAAATGATTGAAGAAAAATTATTTCTTTTCCCAAGATTGATAGCATCAATAGTTTCAGTTAAAGTTCCTATTTGATTCAACTTTACTAATATGGCATTGCCTGCACTTTTCTCTATTCCAGTTTTTAATCTTTTAATATTTGTAACAAAAAGATCATCACCAACTAACTGTACTTTATCTCCAATTCTTTTAGTTAATTCTATCCACCCATTCCAATCATCCTCAGACATTCCATCTTCTATTGAATAAATAGGAAAATTATTTGATAAGTTTTCAATATAGTTTACCATTTCATTAGAAGATAAAGTTTTTCGTTCACCCCTAAGATCATATTTATTATTTTTATAAAATTCTGTTGAAGCAACATCAAGTGACAACAAAATATCATCATTCATTTTAAAACCAGCCTTCTCTACAGATTTAATGATTATTTCTATTACCTCAGCAGAACTATTTACATTTGGAGCAAATCCTCCTTCATCACCAACATTAGTATTAAGATTTTTAGATTTTAAAATTGATTTTAATGAATGAAAAATTTCACATCCATACCTTAATGCCTCAGAAAATGAAGTTGCTCCAACTGGCGCGATCATAAACTCTTGAATATCAACATCATTATCAGCGTGAGATCCACCATTGATAATGTTCATCATTGGGACAGGTAGTAAAAAATTTTTATTTTCTGCAATGTATTGATAAAAAGGAGTGGAAGAATGATTTGCTAAACTTTTTGCAAAAGCTAAACTTGCTGCAAGCGTTGCGTTTGCTCCAAAATTTGACTTATTTTCTGTTCCATCTAAGCTCAATAATGCCTTATCAAAAACTTTATAATTTTCAAAATCCTTACCAATAAATGCTTTTTTGATTAGTTCGTTAATATTTTGAACAGCATTTTTTACACCTTTGCCAAGATATCTATTTTGATCTCCATCACGTAATTCTAAAGCTTCATGGATACCTGTTGAAGCACCACTTGGTACAGAAGCTCTACCAAATGATCCATCTTGTAGTTCAAGATCACATTCCACAGTAGGATTGCCCCTACTATCTAGTATTTCTCTAGCATGTATATTTTTTATTTTTTCCATCTATGCCTTTCTATACTAAAAAATTAAATAAAAATTATTTTTTTGAAACAGTATCTAATTCAATTAATTTTAAAATTAAACTTTCTAAGTTTTCAATTTGCAACATATTAGGACCATCACTTGGGGCGTTATCAGGATCATTATGTGTCTCAATAAAAATACCGGCAATTCCAACTGCAACAGCAGCTTTAGATAAAGTAGAAACAAATTCTCTTTTACCTCCGCTCTTTTCTCCCATAATTCCTGGCTCTTGTACAGAGTGAGTTGCATCAAAAATGACTGGGTATAAATAATTTTTCATAATATCTAAAGATTTAAAATCATTGATTAAGTTGTTATACCCAAATGATGTACCTCGTTCTGTAATCATAATATTATGATTGCCTTCACTTTCGATTTTTTTAAAAATATTAGGAACCTCATACGGTGATAAAAACTGACCTTTTTTAACATTAATAATTTTATTTGTTTTTGCCGCTGAAATTAATAAGTCAGTTTGTCGACATAAAAATGCTGGTATTTGAAGAATATCAACACTATCAGATTTTGATAAAAATTCACACTGACTTTCGTTATGAACATCAGTTAAAATCGGGCAATTAAAAGTAGATTTTATTTTATTAAATATTTTTTCAGCTTGATTTATATCTATGCCTCTATTGCTATTAATGCTTGACCTATTAGCCTTATCAAAACTAGACTTATAGACAAAATTAATTTTTAGTTTTTCACAAACTTTAGCAATTTTTTCAGCCATCATCAAAGAGTGACTTTCACTCTCTATGACGCATGGACCAGCAATTAAGATTAAATTCTTTTGATTAGATGTTTCAAAATCTGCTATTTTGATAGTTTTCATTTTATACAATGTTTTATAAATGACGAAAATAAAGGATGTGGAGCTAAAGGTCTAGATTTTAATTCAGGATGAAACTGTACACCAATAAACCATTTATGATTTGCGCTTTCTAATACTTCTGGGAGTACCTTATCAGGAGACATTCCAGAAAAATGGAATCCTTTTTTATCAAAATCTTTAGTATAAGATAAATCTACTTCATATCTGTGTCGATGCCTCTCTGAAATTTCCGTTGCATTATAAATTTCACTAACTTTAGAGTCTTTTTTGAGTATAGCTTGATAGGCTCCGAGTCTCATCGTACCTCCTTTATCACTACTCTGATCTCTTTTCTCAATTTTATTCTTATTATGCCATTCTGTCATCAGACTAACTACTGGATTTGTCGTTGATTGAAACTCAGTTGAATTAGATTCTGACAAATCAAAAACATTTCTTGCTATCTCAATTACACTTAGTTGCATTCCTAAACAAATTCCAAAAAAAGGAATATTGTTTTCTCTTGCATACTTGATTGCTAAAATTTTACCTTCAACACCTCTGTAACCAAAACCGCCAGGTATTAATATACCGTCTACCTTTTTAAGCTCTTGTACTAATTCAGAAGTTTTAATTTTTTCTGCATTTATCCAATTAATTTCAACTTTAACATTATTTTCAATGCCTCCATGATTAAGAGCTTCTATTAGAGATTTATAACTATCTTTTAGATTTGTATATTTTCCAACAACACCAATAGTTACTTCTTTTTTTAAATTATTAATTTTATTTGTTAAATTTTTCCAAGCTTCTAAATTAAGAGGGTGTTTAGAAACGTCATAACCTAAATGCTCAAGTAAAACTTTATCCAGTCCAGCTTGAGAATAAATTGATGGAACTTCATAAATAGAATTAGCATTTAAAGCAGGAATTACTGAATCTTTTTTTACATTGCAAAATTGAGATATTTTCTCCAGAGACTCCTGATTAATTTCTTTTTCACATCTACACATTATAATGTCAGGTTGAATACCTGAATTTAGTAATTCCTTAACCGAGTGTTGGGTAGGTTTTGTTTTTAATTCCCCAGCTGAACTTAAATAAGGAACATAGGTCATGTGAATTAAAGCTGACGATATTTTTTTATCATTTCTAATTTGTCTTATAGCATCTAAAAAAGGAAGGGATTCAATATCTCCAACAGTGCCACCAATTTCGTAAATAATAATATCTTCATCTTCAAAATTAGAGTTTATGAATAGTTTGATTTCATCTGTTACATGAGGGATAACTTGAATAGTAGCGCCAAGATAATCTCCTTTCCTTTCTTTTTTTAAAACATTTGAGTATATTTTTCCCGATGATGTACTATCAGTTTTTTTAGCAGATCTATTTGTAAACCTTTCATAGTGACCTAAATCTAGATCAGTTTCAGCGCCATCATCCGTAACAAAAACTTCACCATGTTGATATGGACTCATTGTACCTGGGTCAACATTGAGATAAGGGTCAAGCTTTCTTATTCGGACCTTAAAATTTCTTTGCTGAAGTAAAGAGGCAACTGCTGCGGAAGCTATACCTTTACCAAGAGATGAGGCAACTCCGCCCGTAATAAATACATATTGCATTACGGATAACCCTGATACAGAATTGAATAATCTATATCAAGACAATAATATTAATTGTTTTCAGGAATTACTGGTTCTTGGGATATTTCTTCTTCAGAATTAATAGATGGGAGAGATTCTAGAACATTTTTTTCAGAGCCTACTGAGGCAAATATTGTTAAAATTACACTCATAATCATAAATAAAGTTGCTGTTAAAGCTGTTAATCGTGATAATAAATTTGCTGAACCTCTAGGGGACATCATACCCCCTACTCCACCACCGCCACCAAGGCCTAAACCTTCATTATCGCTACCTTGAAGTAAAACAAATATTACTAAAAGCACTGCCAAAATTAGTTGAATGATTATTAAGGTTAGCATTTGGCACTTATATTTATAAAGTATTATAAATCAAGATATTAATCTTGAATTATCTTTGTAAATTCATCTGATTTAAGTGATGCTCCACCAATTAGAGCGCCATCAACATTTAATAAAGATGTAATCTCATTTACATTATTAGCTTTTACAGAGCCTCCATATATAATTTTAAATTTATTAAATTTAGCATTATGCTCTCGAATAAAGCTATGAGTGTCATTTATTTCATCATTTGTTGGAGTTAAACCTGTACCTATTGCCCAAACGGGTTCATATGCTATTATCGAATTTTCAAAATTGGATGAGATGGGGATGCTCTTTTTTAATTGCTCTTCTAATATATCGTTTGTTATGCCCTTTTTTTTATCTTCTAATGTTTCGCCAATACAAATTATAGGCACAATATTATTTTTGATTAAATTTTCAGATTTATGATTAATTTCTTCATTCTTTTCAAAAAAAAATTGTCTTCTCTCGGAGTGTCCCACAATACAAAAATCAACATTTATATCATCAAGTGAGTCAGCTGAAATTTCTCCAGTAAATGCTCCGTCTTTATGTTGTGAAACATTTTGAGCACCTAAATAAAATCCCATTTTGTTTTTAGATATATAGTCTAGATAAATAGACGTAGGGCAAATAACTACACATTTAGAGCTATCTTTAGGCAAAGATATTTTGCTTATAAATTGATCAATAAACTTAAAATTTCCATTTAACTTCCAATTTGCTACAAAAAAAGAAGAAAAATTATCTAATTTGATCATAATTATTTTCCCTTATAGAAACTATTATTATAGAAGCAACATTAATTATGTTTAGAAGCTTAACAAAATCAAAAATCGGGTTTGTGCTAGCTATTATTTTTGGAATAAGCTTATTTTTCTTTAGAGGCTCATCAAGATATTCAGGCTTATTTGACTCTGATAATATTGTAGCATCTGTATCAGGAACTCCAATATCAACAACCAAATTTCTTCGCGTATTAGATATGAATATCAATCAATATAGCCAAATGTTTGGTCGACAATTGACATCTGAAGAGATTGAAGCTTTTCAAATTCATTCTATGTCTCTCGGAAGCCTAATTAATAGCGCTGTTTTTGAAAATGAATTTGACTCTCAGAATTTTATTATAGATGAAATAGTAGTAGCTTCAGAAACTAAAAAAAGATTTCCTAATCTTTATAATAAAAATAACAAACTTGACGAAATGGCATTAAATTCATTCCTTAAAAACCAAAGATTAAAAATTGAAGATTTAGTTAAAATTATAAATTATGAAACAAGATCAAATATTTTTAATGAACTTTTTTTAGAGGTAAAATATCCAAATAAGTTTGAAAAGATTATAAATAAACATAATAATCATTCCAGAAACATAGATTTAATTAAATTTGATATAAATGAATATAAATTAACTAATATTGCAAACCTTGATATTTCTGCAAACAACCAAAAAATAATTGATTACTTTAATCAAAACATTAATTTATATATGGACCCTGAAAAAAGAGATGTATCTTACATTTTAATAGATAGGGATGATTATATTGATCAATTTACACCCTCTGATTCGCAAATTGAAAATTACTATAACAACAATAAAAATCTTTTTATAAAACCGGAAAAAAGAGATTTTCTTCAATTTAATTTTAAGAGTTTAGAAGAGGCTTCAGAATTTAAAAATAAAACAATTTCATTTAACTCTGAAAATATTATTCAATACGCTGAAGAAAATAATATTACTTTTAATAAATTTTCTGATGTAGCTAAAGATGAAGTTTTAGATAAACTATCTGACGTTATATTTAGTCTTAAAGAAAATAAAGTTTCCTCAGTTGTTGAAACTGCATTAGCAAAACATCTTATAATAGTTAGCAAAATTTATTCAGAATCACAAAACTCAATTGAAGAATCTAGGGATGAAATTCTTAATACATTGCTTGAGGTAGAATTAAATAATTTCATTTTAGATTTTAAAAATAATATAAGCCAACAAATACTTGATGGATTTTCATTAAATGAGATTGCAAGTAATAATTCACTAATAATACAAAATATAAAAAAAGCTGAGAGAACTTTTGAAGCAAATAAAGATGACTTAATTAAAAGTGAGGTTGTGACAAAAGCTTTTTCTTCAAATAAAGATTTTGTAAGCGACATAGCAAATA
Organism: uncultured Alphaproteobacteria bacterium; assembly: GCA_902569865.1. Lineage (GTDB taxonomy): Bacteria > Pseudomonadota > Alphaproteobacteria > HIMB59 > CACPNW01. Next base: position 108,259 of record CACFVT010000001.1, read on the forward strand.
TAAATACAAATCAGTCAATAATAATAAACGTCGATAATATCATTTATGAAAAACCACATGAACTAAATGAAATATTTGAAAGAGTTTCTGAGGATTGGATAAAAACTCTAAAAATTAAAGAGATTGAGAGTTATATAAATGACTCAATATCTAATTCTAATACTATAAAAGAATTATCAATTCATTTTCAAACAGAAGTATCTAATATTAATTTAAAATTGAATAGTAACGATTTACCATCTGCTTTTAAAACTGAAGTTTTTGATAATAAGATTGAAAAAATTTATTTTAGTGTTTCAAATAATGATGTATATGTTGCTAAAACTAATAATGTTACCTTTCCTGATAATGATAATTTAAATAATCAAGATTTAGAATTAAGCTCAGAACTAAGAAGTTTTTTTGGTGCTGAGATTGTTAAAAATAAAAATATTTCAACAAATGATAATTTAATTCAGGCTTTAATAAACCAATATTAATGAATGAGTTTAAAAAAAAAATTATAGATGGGTTAAAAAATAATAAGCCTCAACTTTTAACTAAAAATTTGATTGCTGATATTGAAACGCCAATATCTTCTCTTCTTAAAATTAAAAAAAATCAAAACTACTCTTTTTTGTTAGAGTCAGTAGAAGGTGGGAGTCAAAGAGGAAGATACTCGCTCTTAGGATGTGACCCAGATTTAATTTGGCAGGTTGATAATAATTTGGCCTCAGTAAAATATAATTATGAAAATTATAATTATAAAATTTCTGACAAACCTATTGAGTCACTTAAAAATATTATTGAGTTTTCAAAATTTGATAAAGGAAACATAGATGTTCCTTTTCCTATCCTTGTTGGATATTTGGGATATCCAATGATTCAATATATGGAAAAAATTTTATTAAAAAATAATGATAATATAAATATACCTGATTCTATTCTGATTAGGCCTAAAATTGTTGCAGTTTTTGATAATATAAAAGATAAAATTACTGTTATGACGGTAGTCTATCCAAATGAGAAAAAAAATTATGAAACAGACTTTAATGAAGCTCAAGAATTATTAGAATTAAAAGTAAATCAACTTAAGGAAAATCTTGTGCAAGAACCTGATAGTCAAATTAAATCAAACTTAAAGTTTATATCTAATTATTCTAAAGAGGAGTATTTTTCAATTATTGCAAAAGCCAAAAAATACATTGAGGATGGTGATATTTTTCAAGTTGTTACTTCGCAGAGATTCCAAACAAAATACGAACTCGAAGCAATAAGTCTTTATAGGTCATTAAGAAGATTAAACCCTTCGCCATATTTAGTAAATTTAAATTTTAATGAAATTGGTCTTGTGGCTTCTAGTCCTGAATTACTTGTCCAATTAAGAAATCAAAAAATCACTATAAGACCTATAGCAGGTACAAGGAAAAGAGGTAAAAATGCAAATGAAGATCTAGAACTTTCAAAAGATTTACTTCAAGATGAAAAAGAGAAAGCAGAACATTTAATGCTATTAGATCTAGGAAGAAATGATGTTGGAAGGGTTGCAAAGAATAAATCAGTAAAAGTTACAGAGAAAATGATTATAGAATATTATTCTCATGTTATGCATATTGTTTCAAATGTTGAAGGAATAATAGATGACAAATATGATGCAGTTGATGCTCTTAAAGCTGGTTTTCCAGCAGGTACCGTATCTGGTGCTCCAAAAATTCGTGCAATGGAAATAATAGAAGAGCTAGAAAACCTTAATAGAAGTTTTTATGCAGGATGTATGGGGTATTTTGATTCTAACGGTGACATGGATACATGCATTAGTTTAAGAAGTGGATTAGTAAAAAATGGAAAATTGCATATCCAAGCTGGTGGAGGCGTAGTTTATGATTCTAATCCAGAAGATGAATATCAAGAAACAATCAATAAAGCTGGAGCATTAATGGCTGCAGCAGAAGATTCATACAAATATAATTAATGATTCTTCTGATAGATAATTACGATAGTTTCACTTATAATGTAAAGCATTACTTAAGTGAAGTAGGTGCAAAAGTTGAAACTTATAGGAATGATAAAATTTCTCTAAACGAAATTAATGAAATGCAACCTAAAGCGATTATACTGTCTCCAGGTCCATGCACACCAAATGAAGCGGGTATTTGTCTTACGCTGATTGATAAATTTAAAAATAAGATACCTATGCTGGGTATATGTTTAGGTCATCAATCTATAGCGCAAGCATTTGGCGCTAAAATTATTAAATGTGAAGAAATAATGCATGGTAAAATTGATAAAATGAAACATTATAATCATAAAATTTTTAAAAATATTGAAAGTAATTTTTCAGCAACAAGATATCATTCATTAGTTATAGATAGAAAAACTTTATCATCCGAATTTATTATAACTGCAGAAACTAAAAAAAATATTATTATGGGAATTGCACATTCAAACTTACCTATTTATGGATTTCAATTTCATCCAGAAAGCATTGGGACTGATGTAGGTAAAAATTTACTAAAAAATTTCTTAACATTGATTAATTATGGAAATTAAAAGCTTTAAAAATAAATTATTCTCTCAACAAGATTTAACATCAGATGAATCAATGCATCTTTTTGAATTGATTATGAGTGGAAAACTAAGCGAGATTGATATTACAGCCATTTTGACTTCACTTAAGATAAAGGGTGAGACTAAAGATGAAATATTAGGAGCTACAAAAATAATGCGATCAAAATCTATGAAAATTTCTTCCTCTTTCAATACTGTTGACACATGTGGTACTGGGGGAGATATGTCAGATACTTTAAATATATCTACAGCTGCCTCTTTGGTTGCTGCAAGTTGCGGTATCAAAATTGCAAAACATGGAAATAAATCAGTAAGTTCTAAATCTGGTTCTGCAGACATGCTAGAAAATATAGGTTACAAATTTTCAGATGATCCAAAAATTATCGAGGATCAATTAGATAGAAATAATTTTTGTTTTATGTTTGCTCAATATCATCATTCAGCTATGCAATATGTAATAAATGTAAGAAAAACATTAGGAACAAGAACAATTTTTAATCTTTTAGGTCCACTAACAAATCCAGCAAATGCCACAAATCAACTTTTGGGTGTATACGATAAAAAATGGCTTAATACTCATTGTGAAGTACTAAAAGAGCTAGGATCAAATAATGTAATGGTCGTTCATGGAGTTGATGGGTTAGATGAAATAACACTTAGTCAAAATACTCATATTTGTGAGTTAAAGGATCAAACTATACATAATTATATTTTAGATCCTCGTGAAATTGGCTACGATTATATTTCTTTAGAAGAAATTAAAGGTGGAGACCCTGAATACAATGCCAAATGTTTTTTAAAAATGATTGATGGCAATTTTAATCAATTTCAAAATATAGTAGAATTAAATGCAGGTGCAGCTATTTATCTTGCTGGAAAATGTTCTAATATAAAAGAAGGCTCTATCATTGCTAATAAAACAATATCAGAAGGAAAAACAAAAGAATTTATAACAACAATTACTAATGAGTAATATTTTAAAAAAAATATGTGAAGATAAAACTAAAGAAATTGATTCATTAAAAGATAAATGCTCTTTAAGAACATTGAAAAAATTAATTTCAGATAAAATTGAAAAAAGAAATTTTAAAAATAGAATCATTGAATCTACTAATAATAAAAACAATTTTATAATTGGTGAAATTAAGAAGGCAAGTCCAAGTGCTGGAGAAATAATAAAGGATTACGATCCCTTAGATATAGCAAAAACTTATGAAAATGCAGGTATTGGGGCAATATCTATTTTAACAGAAAGTAATTATTTTGATGGTGAAATAGATCATTTGTCTCTTATAAAACAAAATACAGGCATACCAATTTTAAGAAAAGATTTTATAATTGATGAATATCAAATATATGAAAGTAAAGTATACCAAGCAGATATTATACTTTTAATTATATCTATATTAAGTGATTATGAATTGAGGCGTTTTTTGGATATATCAAAAGAATTAAAATTAGATGTCATTATTGAAACCCATGACGAAGAAGAAGTTAAAAGAGCAATGAAATTAGACTACCCAATAATTGGCATTAACAATAGAAATTTAAAAAATCTTAAGACTAATGTTAAGAACTCCGCAAATCTATTTACAAGTATTTCAAAAGATTTTACTGTGATTGCTGAAAGTGGCATCAAATCTTTATCTGATATTGAAATGTATAATCAACTTGGTATATTTAATTTTCTTATTGGGGAGTCAATTTTAAGATCAAACAATTATGCTACTTTTATTAAAAAATTATTAAATAATGGTTAATCATTTAGATAAAAAAAATAATCCAATTATGGTTGATATTGAAGGTAAAGATATTACTCATAGAACTGCTGAAGCAGAAGGTGAGGTAGTTTTTGATAAAATAACGTTTAACAAAATTGAAAAATTAAAATCAAAAAAAGGAAATATAAAAAATATTGCAATCATAGCTGGTATAATGGGGGCAAAAGAAACTTCAAAGTTAATACCGCTTTGCCATAATATTCCTATAGACTCTATTAAGATAGAAATAACAAAAAATACCAAAAAAAATACATTAATTGTAAATGCTAAAGTTAAAACTAGTTATAAAACAGGAGTTGAAATTGAAGCATTAACTGCAGTCAGTGTAAGCTGTTTAACAATTTATGATATGTGCAAATATTTAAACAAATCTATAAAGATAAAAAATATTAAATTAATTTCAAAAAAAGGCGGAAAATCAGGAAATTTTCAATCTTAATATTAAATAAAAAAAAGGTTGTTTTTAAGCAAAAGAGAACATATATAGAACATATATGCTTACAAAAAAACAAAAAGAACTATTTGTTTATTTAAATAACTATATTTCGTCCAATGACATATCACCGTCATTTGAAGAGATGAAAAATGCAGTTAACCTCAAATCTAAATCAGGAATTCATAGATTGATCACTAGTTTAGAGCAACGAGGATATATTAAACGCCTAAAACACAAAGCAAGAGCAATGGAAATTACTAAAGATCTTCCTAATAAAAATGTTAAATCTATAAATCCCGCTAAAGAAGAAAGTTTTCTCAATATACCGCTAGTTGGTTCAATCGCTGCAGGTGAAGCAATAGAGGCAATTAATTCATCAGATTCGATGATTTCGATTCCTAGATCTATTGTAAATAAAAATTCAACCTATTTTGGACTAAAGGTTAAAGGCCTTTCTATGATAGATGAAGGTATTTTTGATGGAGATATAGCAATTATCAAAAAAACAAATTCAGCAGAAAATGGCAAAATAGCTGCTGTGCTTACATTGGATAACGAGATTACGTTAAAAAAAGTTAAAATGACTAATCAAAAAATATATTTGATACCTGCTAATAAAGCATATCAAATCAAAGAACATAGTCTTGGAGATGTACAAATTCAAGGCACTTTATCTGGCATTATAAGAAAATATAATTAATAGTCATCTTAGAAATGACTGGATATATTACTAGATTCGCCCCATCCCCAACTGGCAACCTACATATTGGAAGTGCCAGAACAGCTCTTATAAATTTTATTTTTAAATCCCAACACCCTGACTCTAAATTATTCTTGCGAATTGAAGATACAGATAAAAAAAGATCAACTGAAGAATTTAAAAATAATATTATAAGCGGTCTTAAGTGGCTAGGAATAAAGTGGGATAATGAACCACAAATTCAGTCACAAAATATTAATAAGCACTTAGCAATAGCTAACGATTTATTAAAGAATAATAATGCCTACAAATGCATCTGTTCAGAAGATGATCTAGCAGATAAAAGAAAGAAAATTAACTCTGGAGAAATTAATTTAAAAAAAATATGTATTAGCTGTGAAAAAAACAAAGATGTTCAATCCCTTGAATCAGGTTTTGTAATTAGAATCAAAATTCCAACTGATGGTAGTGAAATTTTAGAGGATGTAATTCAAGGCAGGGTTGAAGTTAAAAATAGCGAAATAGATGATTTTGTTTTAGTTCGAAAAGATAACACACCTACATATATGCTATCTGTAGTAGTCGATGATCATGACTTAGGAGTAAATTATATCATAAGAGGAGATGATCATTTAAATAATTATTTTCGACAAAAATTTATTTATAAACACATGAATTGGAAAATTCCAAAATATGCACATATACCTCTAATACACGGAGAAGATGGGGCTAAATTATCAAAAAGACATGGAGCTGTAAATTTAATAGATTTAAAAAACAAAGGTTATTTGCCTTACTCAATAATCAATAATTTAATTTTACTTGGATGGTCGCCAAAAAATCA
>CACFVT010000002.1 GCA_902569865.1 uncultured Alphaproteobacteria bacterium
ATAGAAATAACGATGTAGAACTTAGATTGGTATACAAAATATATCAGCAGGAATTATATAGAATTAATTGTGTTGATTTTGGCGATTTGATTCTTTTGTGTATCAAATTATTTAAGACAAACAATGATGTAAGGGAATATTATCAAAATTTATTTCATTTTATATTAGTTGATGAATACCAAGATATTAATTTTATTCAGCAAAAATGGTTAGAATATTTATATCAAGGTCACAAAAATATATGTTGCGTAGGTGATGATGATCAGTCGATTTATTCTTGGAGAGGAGCTGATGTGACCAATTTATTAAATTTTAAAAAAAATTTCAACGAGCCCAAAATAATCAGATTGGAGCAAAACTATAGATCAACACAAAATATTTTGGAATGCGCATCTATACTTATTGATAAAAATAAAAAAAGATATGGAAAAAAACTCTGGAGTGAAAATGAAATTGGTGAAAAAATTATAATAAATGGCTTTTGGGAAACAAAAGAAGAAGCGATTGTTACTACTGATCAAATAGAGAAGTTAATAGCAAAAAAAGTTAAACTCTCAGAAATTGCTATATTATTTCGAGTTGCTGCACATACCAGATCTTTTGAAGATAGATTAATATCAATAGGATTGCCTTATAAAATTGTTGGAGGATTGAGATTTTATGAAAGAAAAGAAATTAAAGACATAATTGCATATTTAAGAATAATAAATAATTTATCTGATGATCTAGCTTTTGAAAGAGTAATCAATACGCCTAAGAGAGGAATAGGTAAAACTACACTTGCTAAAATTAATAATATCGCAAGGTTAAATAATATAAGTTTGTTTGAAGGTTCACAAATATTTCTTAATGAAAATAAAACTAAGATAAATAAAGAGATTGAGAATTTTATTAAGAATATTGTAAATTGGAGAAAAATAAAAATAAATTTTGACCATATTGAGCTTACAAAAGCTGTGCTAGAAGATTCAAAGTATATAGAATCACTAGAAACTGAATTAAAGAGTTCGAAAAATCCTGAAAGTTTATCAAGAATAGATAATGTTAATGAATTTTTAGAAAGTTTAAAAGATTTTGATAATTTAGAAGGTTTTTTAGAACATGTGGGTTTAGTAATGGAAAATATCTCAAATACAAATGTACCAACAATAAGTTTAATGACTATGCACGGTGCAAAAGGATTGGAGTTTGACTATGTTTTTTTAGCTGGATGGGAAGAGGGAGTTTTTCCAAGTCAAAGATCACTAGATGAGTCTGGAACAAAAGGTTTAGAAGAAGAGAGAAGATTGGCATATGTTGCACTTACAAGAGCTAGAAAAAAAATTCAAATATCTTATGTAAATCAAAATAGATACTCATACGCTTCGCATGATTTTAATGCACCATCGCGCTTTATCTCAGAATTACCTAAAGATTTAATTGAATTTAATGATTCAAAATTTGTTGAGGAAAACGATTTTTTAAGTAATTTTATTAAAACTGAAGATATCTCTAGTGATTATTTAACCCCTGGAAGAAAAAGAATGCTAGAAAACAAGGCAAATGATATTGATTGGGAATTTAATCAAGACATGTCTTTTGAAAATGAATTATTGATTGATGATGAAGTTTTTCATCAAAAATATGGAACTGGAATAATATTAAAAAAAGACATAGATAAAGCTGAAGTAGATTTTAAAAATTTTGGTTTAAAAAAAGTTTATTTAAAATTTTTACAGATTAAGAATTAATTTTTTTTAAAAACTCATCTTCAGTTAAAGTATTTATATTAAGCTGTTTTGCTTTTTTAGATTTAGAGCCTGCTTTTTCACCAATAATAACATAATCGGTTGTTTTGCTAACACTAGATAGAATTTTAGCGCCTACTTTTTTAGATAAATATTTTGCCTCATCTCTTGAAATATTAATTAATGAACCTGTAAATACTAAATTTTTGCCATTAAAAAAATTATTAATATTTTCTATTTTATATTCATTAATAACTAAATTTTTAGATAGTTTTTGTAACAAGGCAATGTTTTGATTATATGAAAAGAAATCTTTAATTGAATTGATAGCTTTTGGGCCAAGACCATCAATATTAGATAAGACATCAGTTTTTTTAGATGCTAAGATAAAATTTTGAATGTTTTTAAATTCTTTTGCTAATATTGCCGAATTTACCTCACCTATAAATCTTATTCCTAAAGAATATATAAATTTATCTAGATCAATTTTTTTAGAATTTTCAATTGAATTTATTAAATTATTAAATGACAATATTCCCCAACCTTCTAAATTTTGAATTTTTAATTTTAAATTTTTTAATAAAAATATATCTGAAACATCTTTTATAAATTTTAAATCATAAAATTGTTTTACTTGTTTTTCACCAAATCCATCAATGTTTAATCCTCTTTTGCTAACAAAATGAATTATCTGTGAAATTTTTTGGGCATAACATCCATATGTATTAATGCATCTTAGTACTGCTTCATTTTTTTCTTTAAAAGTTTTGCTTCCACATATGGGGCATTTTTTTGGTGGAATAATTAGTTTGTTAACTTTGTTTGCTTTTTGTATTACTTTAATAACCTGAGGTATTACATCTCCTGCTCTTTGAATTTCAACCTTATCACCAATTTGAATATTCTTTTTTTTAATTTCATCAAAATTGTGGAGGGTTGCATTTGAAATAATTACACCTCCTAAATTAATACTTTGTAATCTTGCTACTGGAGTTATTGATCCTGTTCTACCAACTTGAAAATCAATGTCCTCTATTATTGTTTTAGCCTTTTCTGCAGAGAATTTTAGAGCAATTGCCCATCTTGGATTTTTGCCAACATTTCCAAGCCTTTTTTGCTTCAATATATTATTTAATTTAATTACCAGACCATCGATATCGTAATCTAAATTACTTCTAGATTCATTTATTTTATTATAAAATTGCAAAATTGAATTCAGATTTGACGCTTTAAGATTTATATTGTTTTTTTTAATTCCCCAATTTTCTAAATTTTCATAATACTCATCAAAATAACTAAATTCATAGGATGAATATCCTATACCATGGGCCAAAAACTGTAATGGTCTTGATTTACTTATGTTGACATCAAGTTGCCGTAAACTTCCTGCAGCTGCATTTCGTGGATTTGCAAATTTATTTTTATTATCTAATTTTGAGTTAATATTTTCAAAATCTTTTTTTGTTAGAAAGACTTCACCTCTTATTTCTATGAAACTAGGAAATCTACCTTTTAATTTTTTTGGTATATTTTTTATATTAAAAATATTTTTAGTTACATCTTCTCCTATAAGTCCATCTCCCCTTGTTGCTGCAGATATGAGTATACCACCCTTGTATGTTAAATTAAGTGAAAGGCCATCAATTTTAGCTTCACAAATGTAATCTAGTTTATTTTCTAATTCTATATTCAAATATTTTTTTACCCTTTCATCAAATTCTTTAATGTCCTCTGAATTAAATGCATTGGCTAAAGAAAGCATAGGTGATTTATGTTTAATTTTCTTGAATTTATTTTTTAATTTTCCACCTACATTTGCATTAGGTCCATTTTTTAATTTTAAATTAGGATATTTTTTTTCTAAAAGTGAATTTTCAATAATTAATTTATCAAATTCCCCATCTGATATTATAGGTTGATCATTTTGATGATAATGAATATTATGTTCATTAATTAATTTGGCTAGTAATTTTATTCTATTTTTTATTTTTTTGATATCCTCTTTTTTATTCATTATTTAGAAAATTTAATTTTTTTAAAAAGGTTTTAGATTTATTTTTTGGTTTAATTAAATTGTAACTTAACTCATACCAACTTGACTTAGGGTAATTATATCCTAATACTGAAGCAGTATTTGAAGCCTCTTCTTTTAATCCTAAAGCAATATAAATTTCAGTTGTTCTATACAAAGCTTCTGGAATAAATTTTGTATTTGCAAAATTGCTGATAACTATTTTATACCTATTTAGTGCCGCTGTGTATTTACCGTTTTTTTGATAAAAATAAGCAATACTCATATGTTTGGCAGCAATATTTGAATTAACTAATATAACTTTTTGTCTTGCATCTTTTGCGTATTCGCTATTAGGAAATCTTTTTATAAGTTGTTCAAGATTTTCTAAAGCAAGATAATTGTTTTTACCATCCAATTCTTCATTAGATAATTGCTCATAATAGCAGATTGCTTTCATATAATAAACGTAATCAATATTTTTTAATGATGGATATTTATTTATTATTCTTGAAAATTTATAAATTGCATCATCATAATTTAAATTACTATAATCAATAAAACCAGACATTATTTGGGATTGTATAGCTTCATTTGATAAAGGATATAGTCTTTCAATTTCTTTAAAAATAATAATAGCTTCATCTAATTGTTTTTCTTTAAACTTATTCATTGCGTCTATGTACATGAAATCAGCAGTTTCTTGATTATTAGTTAATGATTTATTAACTTCATTATCATTTGATGAACAATTAAATATTGTTAGAAAACATAACAGTAAACTAAATCTTTTTAGTATCATAAAAATTGATATATATATTGATTAATAGCAAATTTGAATGAAATTAATTCATAAATTTAAATCTTTAAATTATGACAAAAGGAATAATAAACGAATTTCCTTTTTAATCTTACATTATACTGCATTACCATCAGTCGAAGACTCAATAAAGTATTTATGTGATAAAAAAAATAAAGTAAGTTGCCATTATATAATTAGTCAAAATGGAAGCATATATAATTTAGTTAGTGAGAAGAACAGAGCTTGGCATGCTGGCCAATCTACTTGGTTATTAGAAAAAGATTTAAATAGTGTATCAATTGGGATAGAATTGGATTTTAGCACTAATAATAATAATAATAAATTTTCAACATTGCTTATTAAGTCATTAATTTGCCTGCTAAAATATCTTAAAAAAAAATATAAAATTGATAAGAAAAATATTTTAGGTCATTCAGATATAGCGCCATATAGAAAGATAGATCCAGGGAAAACATTCCCTTGGAAAAAACTATGTAATTTAGATTTGTCATACAATCCTAAAAAAGTTAGTTTAAAGGAATCGAAAAAAATTAGAATGTGGTTTAAAAAAAATAAAATATATTCAAATAAAAATAAAATACTTATAATGCTAAATTTTATTGGATATGATATTTCTAAATCGATTAATAATCAACATTCATATAATAGTTTAATTAATAATTATAAAAGTCATTATCTTCAAAAAAGTAATACAAAATATTCAAATGCTAAATTACATAATAGTATTGAGAAACATTTCTTTAGTTTATTATTGACCAAGACATAAAAATTAAATAATTAGCTCTTGATGGTGCGATGATCGCTTGAATTTTCAAGAGGAAAGTCCGGGCTCCACTGGAAAAAAAACCAGGTAACACCTGGCAAGCGCAAGCTTAGGGAAAGTGCAACAGAAAATATACCGCCCTATGGGCAAGGTTGAAATGGTGGGGTAAGAGCTCACCGCTTTTTTGGTAACAAAAAAGGCATGGCAAACCCTTTTTGGAGCAAGGTCAAATAGGAACAGCAATCAGTTTCCAGCTGAGCTATTCGGGTAGACTGCTTGAGATAAATGGCAACATTTATCCTAGATTAATGATCATCATTTTACTTTGTAATTAACAGAACCCGGCTTATGCACCATCATTAAAAAATATAGAACAAAACAGAAACAAAAAGATAAATTACAAGTTATCCCATTGACGCCCATAATATCCCATGATAACCCATAAATTATCATGAATTTATTTGTTTCTAAGTTTATAAATAAAATTGATAAAAAAGGTAGGATTTCACTACCCTCTATTTTTAGAGGCGCTTTACCTAAAGATCATAAAAATGAAATTATTTTATCAAAATCTTTAAGAAACAATTTTATTGATGGTCTCAGTGTAGACAGAGTTAATGAAATTGCAAAGAGAATAAATGATTTAGATTTTTTTTCAGAGGAGCATGAAGATTTTACAACTTCAATATTTTCTGAAATGTTGCCAACAAATTTAGATAAAGAAGGAAGATTTCTAATACCAGAAAAATTAAAAACTTTTGCCAATATTAAAGATGAGGTTGCATTCATAGGTCAAGGTTACTATTTTCAAATTGTTAATCCTAGCGTCGCATTAGATCTACAAAATAAATCAAGAATGCGCTTAAATCTAAACAAAAAAACTTTAGGAAAAATACTAACTGGAGACATAAATGATTAATAATCATATACCTGTCATGATTAATGAGGTTAAATCATTTTTACCAATTAATAAAAATATAAATTTAATTGATGCTACTTTTGGAGGAGGCGGTTATTCCAAAGCTATACTAGATGAATTTAATATTAAAAATTTAATAGCGATAGATAGAGATCCAATTTCAAAAATTTTTTTTAAAAAATTAAGTAATAAATATCAAAATATAGAATTTTTTAATCAAAAATTTAGCAAAATTGATGAATTAATTTGCAATTCAAAATATTCAAATGAAAAGTTTGACGCAATAATATTTGATTTAGGTGTAAGCTCAAACCAAATTGATAATTCTGAGAGAGGTTTTTCATTTCAAAATAAAGGTCCCTTAGATATGAAAATGGGATCATCTTCATTAAATGCTTATGAAATAGTAAATTCTTTTGATGAGAATAAACTATCAAACATTTTTTTTAAATTAGGAGAGGAGAAACACTCTAGAAGAATTGCAAAAAATATTATCAAAAAAAGAACTATAAAACCTATTGATAACACTAAAGAATTATCAGATATTATAAAAAAATCACTCCCTTTTAACAATGCCAAAAAAAAAATACATCCTGCTACTAAGGTATTTCAAGCACTAAGAATTTATGTAAATGATGAATTAAATGAACTTAAAAAAGCTCTAGAAAAATCAGAATCTTTACTTGCTCAAAATGGTTTATTAATAATAGTTTCTTTCCAAAGCCTAGAAGATAGAATTGTGAAAGATTATTTTAACCACAAAAGTGGTAAACGATGGCGTTCCTCCCGCCACCTCCCGGACTTAGGTGATCTTGGTCCTATAACCTTAAAGATAATCACCAAAAAACCTTTAAGACCAAAGGATTTTGAGATTAATAATAATCCAAGATCTAGATCAGCTAAGCTTCGGGTGGCAAAAAAAATTTAATTATGAAGTATTCTAAACACATTGTGTTTTTTCTTCTTATAAATTTAGTGATAGTTTTTTTAGCAATATTTTTAGGTAACTTAACTAGGAAACTTGAAATAAATAATAATTTAGTTGAGAAGAATATCCAAAAAGAAAAAGAACAATTGAAAGTAAATAAAATTGAATACTCTTTTTACAATAATCCTAACTATTTAAAAAAATTACATAATATATATTTTGCTTATGAGGAAGAAGATCTAGAAAATAAAATTATAGATCTATCAAATGTATCTAATCTAAAAAACAATAAAATCATTTTAGTAAATTTAAAACCTAAATAAAATGATTAAAAATAAACCATTTTTATTCGACTCAGATTCTTTAAAAAATTTTCATAAAAGAATCTTTCTTTCTATTTTAATTTTTCTATTTTTCTTTTTTTCTGTATTTTATAGAATAAGTTTTATTTCAATCTCAAGCTATTTTGATGTTTCATCTCAAATTAAATTAGAAAAAAAAGAAATAAGAGGTAATATTTATGATAGAAATGGAATAGTTTTAGCTGCAACAATAAATTCAAAATCACTATCTGCTAGACCTAATTTAATAAATAATGTTGATGTTTTATCAAAACAATTAGTAGAAATTCTTAATATTGACGAAGAAATAATAAAAAATAAATTATCGAGTAATAAAAAATTTATTTGGTTAAAAAGAAATATTACTCCCGTTGAACACCAAAAAATTATTGATCTTGGAGAAATTAATTTAGAATTTCATAATGAAAAAAAGAGAATTTATCCCTTTATGAATACTTCATCCCATCTTGTTGGTTTTGTAAATATTGATCAAATTGGCCAAAAAGGAATTGAAAGATATTTCAATAAATCATTATCAAATTCCAAAGATATCACCTTATCAATTGATATAAATCTTCAACAATCAATTAAAAATAATTTATTAGAAACTATTAATTTTTACAAAGCAGATTCAGGTTTAGCGATAGTGATGGATATATCAAATGGTGAAGTTTTATCTTCTGTTAGTTATCCTGACTTTAATCCAAATGATAACCAAAGTTTTAATGAAATTAATTTAATTAATAGAGTTATCCAATCTAATTATGAGATGGGTTCGACTTTTAAACCATTAACAGTTGTAAATGGATATGATTATGGAATTATTAATCCAAATATGGTTTTTGATGTAAAAAAAAGTGTCAAAAATGTCAAAGATCATCATAGGTATAAGGGTAATGGATTATATAATGTAGAAAAAATTGTCGTTGAGTCATCAAATATAGGAACTGCACAAATAGCACTAAAAATCGGAAAGAAAAATCAAATGGATTTTTTTAATAAATTAGGTTTTTTTGATAAGATAGATACTCAGCTTTTTGAAGTTGAAAAACCTCTTGGTAATCCAAATAATTGGGGAGAGCATGAAATTACAAGAATTGGTTTTGGTCACAGTTTTTCTATAACACCACTTCATCTAGTAAAAGCTTATGCTTCTTTAGCTAATAATGGCTATGAGGTAAATCCAACTTTTGTTTTAAATTCAGAAAAAAAATTATCCCAAACTAAAAATATTTTGTTAAAAAAAAGATTCTTCAAAGTATTTTTTAAGTTTATTAAATTCAGTAATTGCTAAAACACAGTTTACAGGACCAAGAGTTAAAATCGAGGGATATAAAATTGGAGGCAAGACTGGTACTTCAGAATTACTAGATCCAAAAGGCCAATATTATAAAGACAGAAATATGACTTCTTTTATAGGAATATTTCCAATAAACAATCCTAGATATGTTGTATATACTGCAATTAATTATCCAAAAAAACCAACAGAATCAAATCAGAGAATGACTGGAGCAGTTGTAAATGCCCCTCTTGTAAAAAATATTATTTATGAAATGATTAAAATTTTAAATTTGCCTTCATATAGACATGATAATTTCATAAAAGCAGACATAAAACAATTTTACAAACCCGGTTATGCTTTTCTCTGATCTTCAATTTATATTAAATGAAGCAAAAATAGTAGGCAACTTACCTAAAAAAAAAATAAAATACATAAGTGATCACTCTAAAAATGTAGATGTAAATACTCTTTTAGTTATAAATCAAAATAAAAATTTTAAATTATCATATTTAAAAGAAGCTATTTCAAAAAATTTGCACACTATCATTACAAATGTTTTTCTAAAAAAATGTTCATTGAATCAAATTATTGTCAAAGATCTAGACTCAGCAATTTCTATATTAATAAAAATTAGACAGCCTGCATTACCTAAAGTATCAGTTGCTATTACGGGCACAAATGGCAAGACTTCAGTATCATGGTATCTTGCTCAAATATGTAAAATTAATGGGATTCCTAATAAATTAACTGGAACACTAGGTTATTTTGTAGATTTAAAAAAACATAAAGACTCGGTATTAACGACACCAAGCAATTTAGATCTTTGTCAATTTTCTAACGAAAGTAAAAAAAATAAATTTTGCTTTATAACTGAAGCCTCAAGTCATGGACTACATCAGGGTCGTTTCAAAAATTTCAAAATAGATATAGCAGCTATTACTAATCTTTCACATGATCATTTAGATTATCATAAAAACTTTAGATCTTACTCACAGAGTAAATTGTTATTATTCACAAAAATTTTAAATAATAAAGGAGTAGCAATAATTAATGCACGTTTAAAAAATTATAAAACTTTTAAAAACAAAATAAAAGAAAGAAAAATTAAAATGATCACCTTTGGTGCCGAAGATGTGTATTTCTATAAAAATAATTATTTATATTTATATATTTTTGGAAAAAAATATATTTTAAAAAAATTGAAACTAATAAACAATATTCAAAAAGAAAATTTGGAATGTGCAATCGCTTGTGCTTTGGCTATTAATATTAGTATAAATAAAATAATTAATTGTTTACATAAGTTAAAATCAGCGCCAGGTAGGTTTGAAATTATAAAATTTAGAAAAAAAAATTCAAAAATTATAATAGACTATGCCCATACTCCTGATGCTCTTGAAAATATTTTAAAGACTTTTTCATACGATAACTTTAAACCTTCTCTTGTTTTTGGTTGTGGAGGAAATAGAGATAGAAGAAAAAGAATAAAAATGGGAATTGTAGCAAAAAAATATTCAAATAGAGTTTATATAACTGATGATAATCCAAGATATGAAAATCCAAAAACTATAAGAGAAAGTATAAAAAAATATTGTTCAAAAGGAGTAATTATTTCTGATAGAAGAAAAGCCATACATAAAGCAATATTAAAATTAGATGTAAATGATGTACTTATCATAGCCGGAAAAGGGCATGAAAAATATCAATTAATTAAAAATAAGAAGATCGAATTTAATGATTATAAAATAGCAAAAAATTTTATTAAATAAATATGATATTAAAAGACATAATTAAAAAATATATAATTAATTCATCAAATAAAATAAAAATAAATAGCAAAGAAATAAAAAAAAATAATGTTTTTTTGGCTTTAAAAGGTTCAAATTATCATGGAAATAAATATATAAATGATGCTTTTAATGCAGGAGCAAAATATTGCATAACAGATAAAAAACCTAAAGGTTTAAAAAATAGTAAAAAAATATTATTAATTAAGAATCTTCAAAAATTTTTAATTGATTTATCTAAGAAAAAAAGATCATCATTTTACGGACAAGTTCTTGGTATTACAGGAAGTGCTGGGAAAACTTCTTTAAAAGAAAATTTGAAATTTTTTTTAGGAAAAAAATTTAAAGTTTCTGCATCTATTAAAAGTTATAATAACAAATTAGGAGTTATTATTTCAATTTTAAATATGGATTTAAAATCTGATTATGCAATATTTGAAATTGGAACAAATAATTTTTTTGAAATTAGAAAATTAACAAAATTAGTTCAGCCCAATCAAATATTTATAACCAACATTCTTTCAACTCATCTTGCAAATTTTAAGAATAAACGAAATATTGCAATAGAAAAGTCTGATATATTTATAAAAAAATATAATCCTCTAGCCGAAATTCTATATTTTCAAAAGAAATCTAAAGAAGAAGATTTAATTTATAAAATTGCCAAAAAAGAAAAATTAAAAAAATTAATTAAAATAGGAAATAAAGAAGACGGATGTTACATTATAAAAGTTCAAAAATTACAATCCCAATATTATATAACTTTAAAAATTTTTAATAAAAATTATAAAATTATTTTAAGCGAATATGAAGATAAAAATATTTCAAATTTAATATTTGTTTTGACTTTTTTTATTTTAAATAAAATTAATACAAAAATAATAATAAATAATATTAAAAAATTACCTAAAATAGAAGGTAGGGGAAGCATACATAATGTATTCCTTAATAATTTTAAAGTTAGACTAATTGATCAATCATATAATGCAAACCCTGAAACAATGACTGAAAGTATAAAAAATTTTTCCATGATTAAACATAATCGGAGAGATAAAATTTTAATTTTAGGCAATATGAATGAATTAGGTGTGAACTCATACGATCATCATATTAAGGTTATTAAAGAAATTCAAAAATATCAATTTGATGAAGTTATTTTATCTGGCGACTTTTTTAAAAAAACTCTAAGTATAAATCACAAACTAAAAAATAATTATGTATACAAAAACAGTAGCCAAAATATAATGAACTATTTAGAGAAAAAACTTCATAAAAAATGCCATTATAATGGCTAAATGTTCAAATAATACTGAAGTAAATAAGTTTGTAAATTTACTAAAGTTAAAAAAGGAAAGGTAATTTTTGTTTAAATTTATAGCCCAAAATTTTGTTGAACAATATAGTTTTCTGAACTTATTTAATTTTATAACTTTTAGAGTTGGTGCCTCAATATTAACATCACTATTTTTTTCATTAATTTTTGGTCAGTATATAATTAATAAAATTTCAAAAATTCAACCAATTGGTCAACCAATAAGAGATGATGGTCCAGAAAATCATATAATTCAAAAGGCAGGAACACCTACAATGGGTGGTCTTTTAATAATTCTAAGTGTCATAATGTCTTTATTTTTATGGTCAGATTTACAAAATATTTTTATTTGGATTGGGTTCCTATCTTTATTTATATTTGGATTGATAGGATTTATTGATGATTACAATAAAATTAAATCAAGTTCTAGCAATGGATTAAAAGCAAGAACTAGAATAACATTGCAATTATTTTTTGCACTAATAATCTCAATCATAATTATAAATAATATTAACGATCAAATTGATACTACAATAGCATTCCCTTTTTTTAAAAATTTAATTTTGAATTTTGGATATTTTTATTTTGCAATTTCATTGTTTATAATTGTTGGGTCAGCAAATGCTGTAAATTTAACTGATGGTTTAGACGGTCTTGCTATAGTCCCAGTAATGATAGTAGCTATGACTTTTGCTTTTATAGCCTATGTTACAGGAAATATGGTTTTTTCTGATTATTTACTTATTACTTATATTCCGGGAACAGGTGAATTGTCTGTTTTATGTGGAGCATTAATTGGTGCAGCTTTAGGTTTCCTTTGGTTTAATGCCCCTCCTGCAAAGGTATTTATGGGTGATACAGGTTCATTGGCTTTAGGAGCCACAATAGGATCAATTGCAATAATGGTTAAACATGAGATAGTTTTGGCGATTGCAGGTGGCTTATTCGTTTTAGAAACCTTTTCAGTAATTATTCAGGTAATTAGTTTTAAATTAACTGGGAAAAGAGTTTTTATGATGGCTCCCTTGCATCATCACTTTGAGAAAAAGGGTTGGGCAGAGTCAACTATAGTAATTAGATTTTGGATTATAACAATAGTACTTGCTTTATTAAGTTTAGCCACTTTAAAAATACGTTAAATGACTGAATACGTATATGGTTTAAACAAAAGCGGACTATCTGTTATAAAATTATTAAGACTTCAAAAAAAAACTTTTAATTGTTGGGATGATAACAAAAAAATAAGGAATTTATTAAAAAAAAAATTTTCAAAATTAAATTTTACACCAATTAATAATACTAATTTAGCAAGATATAATAATATTTATTTAACTCCAGGTGTATCGATTTTTGATAAAAAATTTTCAGAAGTTTCAAAATTAAAGATTAAAAGAGATTTAAATTTGTATCATCAAAATTTAAAAAATGAAAAAGTTGTTGCGATAACTGGAACAAATGGAAAATCAACTACAACAAAATTAATTGGTGATATGCTAAAAAGAAAATTTAAAAATACCTTTGTGGGTGGAAATATTGGAGACGCACTTTGTAATTCTATATTGAAAAAATCACGTTTTTTATATCATGTTATTGAATTAAGCTCTTTTCAACTTGAAACTATAAAAAATTTTGAGCCAAAAATTTCAATAATACTTAATCTTTCAAAGGATCATTTAGATAGATATAAAAATTTTAATAATTATATTAATGCAAAAAAAAATATTCTTAATTCAAAAAATAAAAATATTAATTTGATTTCTATAGATGATCAATATTCAAAAAAAATATTTAATGACAATAAAATTAAAAACAAAATTTCATTTTCATTAAATAATAATAGTGCAGATGTATATTTTAGTAATGGATTTATAGTTGATAGATATTTTTATAAACACAAGATTTTAAAATTAAATAATATTTCATCAGACCTCTCAAACTATTATAATATTCAAAATATTTTAGCTGCTTATATTGTTTGTAAATATTTGAAAATCCCTGTTAAATATTTTACAGAAAGTGTTAAAAAATTTAAAGGTTTACCATTTAGATCATCAATTATTTTTAACTCTAAATCAAAAATTATTATTAATAACAGTAAGGCTACCAATGTTAGTTCAGCTTTATTAACTCTTAATAATAAAAGAAATATACATTTAATATTAGGAGGAATTGCAAAAAAAGAGGATGAATTTCATCATTTTAATAAATATAAAGATAATATTATTAAAATATATATTTACGGCAAATCAAGATCTTTAATCAATAGACAAATAGGATTATCTAAGATTTCTAAAGTTCTTACTTCTTTAGATAATGTTGTCAATAATCTTTGCAAAGACTTATCTTCGTTTGATTGTAAGGCAACAATAATATTTGCTCCTGCATGCGCTTCCTTTGATCAATTTGAAAATTTTGAAAAAAGAGGTAATTATTTTAATAAATTAATTCTAAATAAAATTAAAAAATGAAAATAAGAAATTTTTGGAGTTCAATTGATCAAATTAATTTCATTCTTATTCTAATATTAGGTTTACTAGGTGTTTTGCTGTCTTATTCAGTAAATCAAAATTTTTTATTGATAAATAGACATAGTATTTTCTATATTCTTAGTTTGGTAATTATTATTTTATTATCCCAACAATCAGATAAAAATATTAGAAGATTTGCTTTATTTGGTTTTATTGTATTGTTGATATTTTTAGCATCTCTATTATTTTTTGAATATGAGGTTAAAGGTGCGAAAAGATGGTTAAAATTATATAGTTTTTCATTTCAACCTTCAGAGGTTATAAAACCTTTTTTTATTATTTTAACATCTTGGGGAATTGCACAATCAATAGAAGGAAGAAAATATTTTTTAGCTGCAACTTTTAATTTTTTCATATTATTAATCGCCTTGGTTCTTATGCAGCCTGATTTGGGTATGACAATTCTAATAGCCTCAACTTTTTTTTGTCAACTTTTTATAGCTGGTTTACCAATTTTCTTGGTTATTTATGGTGTGCTATTAATTTTTTCAGTTTCAATATTAGCTTATTTTTTTCTTGATCATGTAAAAAATAGGATAGACTCATTTTTAGGCAATGCAGATACCTATCAAATAGATTTAAGTTTATTAGCATTTAAATCTGGGGGAATTTTAGGCAAAGGCCCAGGACAAGGAGATTTAAAAGAGAAAATACCAGATGCAAATACAGATTTTATATTTGCTGTAGCTGGTGAAGAGTTAGGTTTAATTTTTTGTTTGATTATATTAATTATTATTCTTTCTATAGTTATTAAAACATTGTTAAAAGTTTTAAAAGTGAGTAATCCGTATAAAATAATTGCTATATCAGGATTAATTTGCTCATTTGGTCTTCAAAGTTTAATTAATATTTTAAGTGCATTGGGCATGATACCCACAAAAGGCATGACACTTCCTTTTGTAAGTTATGGTGGCTCTTCGATGTTGGCTACAAGTATATTATTTGGATTTCTATTATCACTTACAAACTCAAATAATAATGAATAGAAATATATTAATAATTACAGGAGGCACGGGAGGTCACGTGATTCCTGCAGTAAATTTTTATAATTACGTAAAAAATAAGAATAACAAAGTTTATTTATTAACTGATTATAGAGGAAGTAAATACATTAATGATATTAATGAAAATAAAATATTTAAAATTTATTCTTCACACCTTTCAGGAAATTTATATTTTAAATTAAAGTCAATAATTAAATTGGTGGTAGGATTCATTCAATCACTATTTATTTTTATTAGACTAAAACCAAAAACTATTATTTCATTTGGAAGTTATTCTTCTTCTATGCCATTAGTATGTTTTTTATTATTTAAATTTTTTTTTAGGACTTCATTATATATTCATGAACAAAATTCAGTAGTAGGAAAAGTCAATAAAACTTTTATTAAATTTTCTAAACAAATTTTTATGAATTTTGAAAAAGATTATATAAATATTAAAAAATATTATAATAAAGTATCAATTGTAGGATTACCTCAGAAAATTAATTTTAATAATTTAAATAAAAAAAATAACAGACCTTTTTTTAATTTTTTAGTATTTGCTGGAAGTCAAGGTTCATTAGATATTTTATCTATTTTTAAGGAGATAATAAGAAATTTAGAAAAAAAATCATATTTACAAGAAATTTTTTTCACTATTCAGGCGCCTTTAGCACAACATAAAGAAATTGAAAATTTATTAAAAAACAATGGCTACAATTTTAAAATACAAAATTTTTATAATAATTTTGATGATATTTTAGAAAAAACAGATATTGCTCTTTGCAGATCAGGTGCTGGAACTATAAATGATTTAATTAATCATAAAATTCCAGCCATAATTTGCCCCTTACCTTCGGCTAAAGATAATCATCAATATGAAAATGCTAAAATACTTAGCAGCATTAACTGTGCTATAATAGTAAATAAAAATAAAATAAATAACAATGAAATCATGTTATTTATAAATAAACTGGCAAATGATAAAAATTTTAAAAGTAACTTGAAAGAAAATTTCAATAAAATTGCGATTAGAAATGCAAATGAATTAATGTGGAATTTTATTAAAAATGAAAAATAAGAATATAAAAATACATTTTATTGGAATTGGTGGTATTGGCATGTCAGGTATTGCGGAGTTAATGCATAAAATAGGTTATAAAGTTTTAGGTAGTGATATAATTGAAAGTGAAAATACAAAGAGATTAAGAGAAATTGGTATTATTGTAAAAATAGGACATTATAAAAAAAATATAACAGATGTTAATGCAGTGGTTTATTCTTCTGCTGTAAATCAAAATAATCCTGAAATAGCAGAAGCTAAAAAAAATAAAATCCCAATAGTAAGTAGAGCCGATATGCTTGCGGAACTTATGAAAAATAAAAAATGTATTGCTGTTGCCGGATCTCACGGAAAAACTACAACGACAAGTTTGGTTGGAAATATTTTAGAATCTGGAAATCTTGATCCAACAATTGTTAACGGTGGAATCATAAATTCTATTTCTAAAAATAATAAATTTGGCAAAGGTGACTGGATGGTTGTAGAGGCTGATGAAAGTGATGGTTCATTTTTAAAATTACCTCATCAAATATCTATAATTACAAACTTAGATATTGAGCATTTAGATTATTATCAATCTCTAGGAAATTTAAATTTAGCCTTTGAACAATTTATTAAGAATCTTCCATTTTATGGAACATCTATTATTAATGAGGATGATAAAAATCTTAAAAAATTAATTCTTAAAAATGATACTAGAAAGATAATTTCTTACTCAAGTAAAAACAAAAATACTGATGTTTATATAGAAGACGTTATTTTATTTCAGCACTACAGTCAATTTAAATTAAAATTTAATAATTCAATTAATAAATTATCAGGCTCACACTCATACAAAATAAAAGCAATAGGTTTGCATAATATTTATAATGCAACTGCTGCAATCATAGCTGGTTTATTATCAGGTGTAAAAAATAATTATATTAAATTAGCCTTAATTAACTATATTGGAGTAAAAAGAAGATTTACACATTTAGGAAAAGTAAATTTATCTAATATATATGATGATTATGCTCATCACCCAACAGAAATTCTTGCAACTATAAAAGGTGCAAAACAAGTTAATAAAAAAATTATTATAGTTTTTCAACCCCATAGATATTCCAGAACTAAAATATTGTTTAATGAATTTATAAATGTCCTATCTAAAATTAATAAGTTGTATTTACTTGAAACATATTCAGCAGGAGAAAAAAAAATTAAGGGTTTTGAAACTAAAGATATTTATAATAAGTTACAAAAACTAAAAAAAAATGTAGTCTACGTTAGAAAAAATAATTTAAATAACATTGTCTACAAAGAAACATACCAACAAAATATCATTATATTTATGGGTGCTGGCTCAATTAGTAAAATAGCAAGTAACTTTGTGAAAATTAATGAGTGACATAATTTACGAAATACAATCAAAAATAAAAAGTAAAATTTTATTTGATTATGATATGGGAAAATCTACTTGGTTTAGAGCAGGAGGCAAAGCAAAAGGATATGTAACTGTTAATAATTTAAAAGATTTAAAAACAATAGTTCGTTATGAAGATAAAATAAAATATTCAATTATAGGTGTTGGTTCTAATCTATTAGTTCGAGACTCAGGATATAATGGCTTGATAATTAAATTAGGAAAAAATTTTAATAAGATTAAAATTAAGAAGAATATTTTAAGTGTTGGCGCAAGTGTTTTAGATATAAACCTAGCAAAATTTGCACTAAAAAACTCAATAAAAGATTTCGAATTCTTTGTTGGTATACCGGGTACAATCGGTGGAGCAGTTAAGATGAATGCTGGTTGTTATGGATCTCAAACATCAGATAATTTAAAAAGAGTTTTAATTTTAAATGCTAAAGGGAAAATTCAATATATTAATTTAATAGACTTAAATTTAGAGTATAGATCGTCTAAATTAGATAAGAAGTCTATTATTTTACAAGCAGATTTTAATTTTCATCGTTCATCCTATGATGAAATTTTTAATAAAAATAATTATATAAAATTAAAGCGAGAGGAATCACAGCCTCTAAAAGAAAAAACTTCCGGAAGTACTTTTAAAAACCCTCCAAATAAATTCTCTGCTGAACTTATTGAAAAAGCAGGATGTAAGGGTTTGCAAGTTGGAGGTGCCTCAGTAAGTCATGTTCATGCAAACTTTATAATAAATAATGGCACTGCTACAGCAACTGATATTGAAAAATTAGGAAGAAAAGTAATTAAAAGGGTAAAAGAGATGTTTGGAATTACACTTGAATGGGAAATAAAAATTTTAGGTGAGTAAATTGAAGAAAATTTTGATATTACAGGGTGGTCATAATGAAGAGCACAAAGTTTCACTAAACACAGCAAAACAAATAGCAAAAGCCCTAACAAAACTGAAAATTAAATTTAAAACTCTAACTGTTAATCCTTATACATTTCAAAAAGATATATTAAAATTTTCAAATAAATACATTTGTTTTAATGCTTTACATGGTTCATTTGGGGAAGATGGAGAATTACAAAAAATTTTAAAAAATAATAAATTTTGTTTTACTCATTCAAATCATATTTCTTCAGCTAACTGTTTTAGTAAATTAAAATCGAAAAAAATTGTTAACAAATTCAAAATAATTACTCCTTCATTTGAATTGGTAAAATGTGAAAATATTAATTCTGAGTTATTATATTTAATTAAAAAAAAATTTTCTAAATTTGTTTTAAAACCTGTATCAAGTGGTTCTAGTCACGGTTTAAAAATTATAAAATCAAATAAAGATTTGTCTGTTTTTTTTGAAGAGCTTAGGAGTTTTAAAAAAAGATTCCATAAGAGTGAACAATTTATAATAGAAAAATATATTTCAGGCAAAGAACTAACAGTATCTGTTTTAGAAAAAAATTCTATTCCTCAACCTTTAGAGGTTACAGAAATAGAGTCATTGAATGAAACATATGATTATCAAGCAAAATATTCAAAGGGTTTTTCAAAGCATTTTATACCCGCAAGAATTTCTAAACAAAATTATAAGAAATGTTTAAATTTAGCTTTGAAAATTCATAAAATTTTTAAATGCAAAACTTTATCAAGAATTGATTTTATTTTTAATAAAAAACAAAATAAAATTTATTTTTTAGAAATAAATTCTCAACCAGGAATGACCGCACTCTCTTTATTGCCAGAACAAGCAAATTATCAAAAAATAAAGTTTGAAAATATTGTTTTGAAGTTAATTGATAATGCAAGATGAGTAATAATTTTAATAAAAAAAAATTTATTTTCTTACCAAGTTTTAAAAGAATTAAATATTTAATTATTATTTTAACTGTAATCCTATTTTTATTTTTAATTTATGAAGAATTGTATTTTAAGAAAAGATATAAAGTATTTCTCCAAGAATTTTCTATAAAATATAATTATCTATTAGAAACTTATGAAACTAATGCTATTAGAAGAGTGGAAAAATTAGAAATATCTAATATAATTAATTCACACTTGGGTAAATCAATTTTTTTAATTCCTTTAAGTGATATTTCTTATGAGATTGAAAATTTAAGATGGGTTAAGAGTGTTAATTTGTCTACAAACTTAAAAAATAACATTAAAGTTGAAGTTCTAGAATATGAGCCAGCTGGACTATATTTTTTTAATAATCAAACTTTTTACTTTTCTCAAGAAGGAAAAATTATAGATAAATATAATAATAAGCTTAACGAAAAGTTTATAATTTTCTCAGGAAAAAATGCATTAAATCATGCTTTAGAATTATTAGGAATTATAAATAATTTAAATCACCCTGATTTAACAAGTATTGAAGAAGCCTATTATATTAATGAAAGAAGGTGGAATCTTAAATTTACAAATCAAATTATAGTATATTTACCAGAAAAAAATATTGAAACATCTCTAATAAATTATATTAAATTAATAAAAGAATTAAAAGAAAGTGAAATTCTTTCTATCAAAACTATTGATTTAAGAAATAACAAAAAAGCATTAATAAATTTTGAATAAATGATAAAAGTTGGATTAAATATTGGCAATTCTAAAATATCTTGTGCAGTAATTGAAATAAAAGATAATAATAATATTAAATTATTGTCATGTGAAAGTTACCCATCAAAAATTTTAAAAAAAAATATTATTACTAATTTTGATGAACTATTAAGTGAAGTTAGATCTTTAATTAATGAATCCGAAAAAAAATCCCATACTAAAATAAATTCTATTAATTTAAATATACCAACAGTTGAAAGTATCTCAAAATATTATGAGTCAGAAATAAATAATATCAATAGCGAAATAACTGAACTGGATATTAAAAAAGCAATTAATAATTCTGATTACTTTGCTGTTAAAGAAGATTATTTCGAATTATTAAATAATATTTATGGTTATATTTTGGACAATAATTTATTGTTTAACTCACCAGTTGGCAATTATGCTAATTACTTAAAAATATTATTTTATAAAATTTTAATCCCCTACAAGACTCTTAATAGTTATAAAAATATTATTGATAAATTAAATATTAAAATTGATAATTTTGTTCCTTCACCTTTATCCTCATCTTTAGCAGTCTTAAGTGAGGATGAAAAAATGATTGGATCTATTTGTATTGATTTAGGTCATTCAAATACTTCAATATCCATTTTTGAAAATAACAATTTTATATATGGTGACAGTGTTCTAGTTGGAAGCAACAACATAACCAATGATATTGCCAGAGGCGTTTCTACAACTTTAGATAGCGCTGAAAGATTGAAGACTTTGTATAGTTCGTTAATAAGTGCGCCAAGTGATGAATATGAAATAATTGAAGTTCCAATTATATCTGGAGAAAATGATAAATTTGTTCAAATAAATAGATTGAAAATTAATTCTATAGTTAAACCACGTGTTGAGGAAACTCTTGAAATGATTTGGCAAAAGTTGAAGCAAAACAATCTAGATAAAAAACAAATTAAAAATGTTGTTTTAACAGGTGGAGGATCCCAGCTGGAGGGTATATCACAATATGCTGAGATGATATTTTCAAGCAATGTTAGAATTGGTTTCCCAAAAGAGGACATTATTCCTGAAAAAAGTTTGATAAATTCAAGTTTTTCAGATGTAATTGGATCTAGTTTATTTAACCCAGACGTTATTTTAGACAAAATATTAGATAAAAAAGGAAAAAAACAAAAAAAACAAGGTTTTAAGGGTTTTTTTAATTGGCTAGACCAATATATTTAATATACAATATATAGATATTTATAATTGACGATTTCGGCAACGAATCGTTAAAAAACAAATAAACGGCGGAGATTTACAAATGACTATAAATATTTCATTACAAGATGTAGGTGACAATTTGCATCCAAAAATAACAGTTCTAGGTGTTGGCGGATCAGGTGGAAACGCCGTTAATAATATGATGAATTCAAATCTTGAAGGTGTTGATTTTTTAATAGCAAACACTGATGCGCAGGCATTGCAAATATCCTCATGTCAAAATAAAATACAACTAGGTTTAAACAGTACTCGAGGTTTAGGTGCTGGAATGAGACCTGACATTGGGAGACAGGCTGCAGAAGAGGCAATACATGAGATTGCTGAAAAATTAGACGGAAGTCATATGTTGTTTATTGCTGCTGGTATGGGCGGTGGTACGGGTACTGGGGCCGCACCTGTAATAGCAAAGCTTGCTAGAGAGAGAGGCATTCTAACTGTAGGTGTTGTAACAAAACCTTTTCATTTTGAAGGCTCTCAAAGAATGAAATTAGCTGAAAAAGGAATTGAAGAGCTTCAGCAGTTTGTTGATACGTTATTAACAATACCAAATCAAAATTTATTTAGAATAGCTAATGAAAAAACCACTTTTTCAGATGCATTTAAAATGGCCGATGATGTATTATATGCTGGTGTTAGAGGCGTAACAGATTTGATGGTTCAACCTGGAATGATAAATCTTGATTTTTCTGATGTTAAAACTGTTATGTCAGAAATGGGAAAAGCAATGATGGGTACCGGTGAAGCTTCAGGTGAGGGTAGAGCAGTAGCAGCTGCAGAAGCTGCAATAGCAAACCCACTTATTGATGACGTGTCCTTGAAAGGTGCAAAAGGATTAATTATTAATATAACAGGAGGCAAAGATATCACTTTATATGAAGTAGATGAAGCAGCTAACAGAATTAAACAAGAGGTAGACGAAGAGGCTAATATTATTTATGGAACTACTTGTGATGATAGATTAGATGGTCTAGTAAGAGTTAGTATTGTTGCTACGGGTATTGACTCAAACGTAAGCATTAACGCAAAGCCATTAGAAAGTTTTGCAGCTATAAAGATTAATAATGATGTTTATAAATCAGATCAGATCAATGAGGAAAACAACGAAACGTCTATTCTTGAAAATGAAGGCAATTATCAAGTAACAAATATTGATCAAAATGAAAATGATCAAGAGACTCATTTATCTGAAATAAATAAAGAAAATGATCATGTAGAAAATTTCAATGAAAATATAGAAAGCACCAAAAAAGAAATTATTTCAGATCATTCTAATATAGAAATATCTGATGCTCAGAAAGAACAAGATAATGAAGAGATTGAAGTTTCTAACGAAGATATTATCTCCTCTGATAATCAAGAAAATACAATTTCAGAAACTCACTTAAACTCTGATGAAATTAATGCTAATCTTCAAGATGAAAGTAAAGAATCAGATATAAGTGAAATTTCAGTCAGAAGATTAAGTTTATTTGATAGTATTTCTTCAAATAATTCAACTGAAACATCTGAGCAGAATGATAAAACAGAACCAGTTATTTCAGAAAATATTGATGATTCATTATTAGCTGAAGCTGAAATCAAAAATGAATCTAAAGAGAAATTAGAGCCTGAATTTAGTGCAACTGGGGATGATTTAGATGAAGATTTTAACCAAGAAACTGAGGAAGAATTACTAGATATTCCAACCTTCTTGAGAAGACAGGCAAACTAACTGCTTGTAATATTTTGTAATATTCAGTTAGTTGTCGAATTTCTAAAAAATATATAAAAAAGTGCTTTAAATAGCACTTTTTTACATGATAGCGATTAAACCTAAAAATAATAATCAACAAACTATAGAAGGCTCTCTATTTGTAAAAGGCATTGGTTTGCATTCCGGTAAAGATGTTGAGTTAAAACTAGAACCTGCGGAAGTTGATAATGGCATAAAGTTTATTCGTGTAGACTCAAAAAAAAATAATATTATTGAAGCTATTTGGTCTAATGTTTCAGAGACTCTTTTAAGCACAACAATTTCAAATGAATATGGTTTAAAAATATCAACAATAGAACATTTGATGAGCGCTCTATCAGGACTACATATTGATAACTTAAATATTTATATCAATACTGCAGAAGTTCCAATTATGGATGGAAGTTCAAGACCTTTTGTAGACATGATAGAAAAAATTGGTATCAAAAAACAAAATAAAAAACGAAAATTTTTGAATGTAAAAAAAATAATAGAAGTTTCTCATAATAACAGTTCAGTAAAAATCATACCAAATAATCAATTTTCGATAGATTTTGAAATTGATTTTCCAAGTCAATTAGTTTCAAGACAGTCTTGTCAATTACAACTAATTAATGGAAACTACAAAACAGATATAGCGGCAGCAAGAACTTTTGGGTTTGAGAAAGACGTAGAACAATTGAGATCAAATGGATTGGCTCTTGGTGGCTCTCTTGATAATGCTGTAGTTGTTGGAGAAAACGAGATTTTAAATAAAGATGGTTTAAGATATACTGATGAATTTGTTAGGCATAAAATATTAGACTCAATTGGCGATCTTTACTTAGCTGGATCACCAATTATTGGATATTTTTATGGAAATAAATCTGGACACTATCTTAATAATCAACTTTTAAGAAAATTATTTTCAGATGAGTCTAATTACGAGTATATAGCTTAGATCATATTTTTTGGATTAACGATCTTATCAAATTCTTTTTCACTTACTAGATTTAATTTTATAGCAGCTTCTTTTAAGGTTAAATTTTCATCAAATGCTTTTTTAGCAATTTTTGCAGCATTATCATATCCAATATACTTATTTAGTGCTGTTACAAGCATAAGCGAATTTTTTAAATGTTTATTAATATTATTTTTATTAATTGTAATATTTTTTAGACAATTTTTACTAAAACTATTTATTCCATCAGAAAGTAAATTTATTGAGTTTATTACATTAAAAACAATTAAAGGTTTAAAAGTATTTAATTCAAAATGACCTTGTGACCCTCCTTGATTAATTGCTAAACAGTTTCCCATAACTTGACAACAAACCATACTAAGAGCCTCAATTTGCGTTGGATTTACCTTTCCTGGCATTATAGATGAGCCAGGTTCATTAACTGGAATATTTATTTCGCCCAAGCCTGATCTTGGACCAGAAGATAAAAATCTAAGGTCATTAAGAATTTTAAACAATGAAATAGATAAGGTGTTTAGAGAATTAGAGAAATTTACTAAAGAATCATGATTAGCGATAGCTTCAAATTTATTTTTAGCTGGTTTATATTTATTTATGGTTAATTTATTTAAAAATTTACAAAAAATTCTATCAAAATTTTTTGGGGCATTAATACCAGATCCAACAGCGGTACCCCCTTGTGCTAAATAATTAAGTTCTTTTTTTGCTATGATTAATCTTTCATAGTTATTTTGAATTTGCTGCAGGTATCCTGAAAATTCATCTCCCATAGTTAAAGGTGTAGCATCTTGTGTATGTGTACGTCCAATTTTGATAGTTTTTGAATATAGTTTTGTTTTAACTTTTAATTCTTTTATTAAATTTTTTATTGCTGGAAGTAATTTACTATCAGTTAATTCATTTGTTGCTATATGCATTATAGTTGGAAAGGTATCATTAGATGATTGGGATAAATTTACATGATCATTTGGATGAATTGGGAATTTTGATCCAATTTTTCCATTTAAAATCTTAATTGCATAATTACTTATAACTTCGTTTGCATTCATATTTGTTTGAGTACCAGAACCTGTTTGCCAGACTGATAATGGAAATTCATCAATAAGATTTAAATTAATAACCTGATCACAGGCCTTAATTATAGCACTAGATAATTTTTTGCTTAATAAGCCTAGATTATGGTTTGCCAAGACTGCCGCTTTTTTTTGCTGACCTAATGCTACTATAATTTCTTGGGGCATTTTGTCATTGCCAATTTTAAAATTCTCTAAAGATCGTTGTGTTTGAGCACCCCATAATTTTTGGGAATCTATTTTTTTAATTCCTAAAGTATCAAATTCTGTTCTTTTTTTATTTGGCATTGTTTGTTAATAGAGCATTTATCTATAACATAAACTAACAATTGAAATAAATATATTATGAACAAACTTATTTTACTGCGCCATGGTCAAAGCCAATGGAATCTTGAAAATAAATTTACTGGATGGCAAAACGTTCCACTGACTAAAAAAGGTGAGTTAGAAGCAAAAAAAGCTGGTGAATTGATAAAAAAGAACAAAATTCATATAGATTATGTATTTAGTAGTGTTTTAGAGAGGGCAAACAAAACAGCTGAAATTGCATTAAAAGAGGCTGATCTTAAAAATTTATGGGATAATGATAAATTATTGATGACTCGAGATGAAAATTTAAATGAGAGGGATTATGGAGATCTAGTTGGTTTAAATAAACAACAAACTGCTGAAAAATTTGGGAAGGAACAAGTACATATTTGGAGAAGATCATTTGATACGCCCCCTCCAAATGGTGAAAGTTTAAAAAATGTTGTTGATAGAGTTTCTCCTTATTATAAAGAAAAAATTAAACCTCTTTTAGACAAAAATAAAAATATACTAATTGCAGCTCATGGTAACTCTTTAAGAGCTATGATGATTGAGCTTGAAATATATAAACCAGAGGAAATTTCTTCTATTGAACTACCCACAGGTTCACCGCTTTGTATTCAATTAAATAAAGGAAAATTAGTTGATTTTTTTTATCTCGATTAATTTTTTTTAAAATTAGAAAAATTAATAACATTTGAAACATGATGATTTTTTTGATTATTTTCTAGATCTTTATTTTTCTTTTTTTCTATTTCTTTTTTTATCTCTTCATCAGATTTATTAAATTGGTAATTAAGTCCAAAATTAGCTGATGGATCAGCAAATGAAGTTATGGAGTCAAAAGATATTTTTAAATCAGATTTTTTATTATTAAATGAGAGTCCAACACTAAAGTCATTTTTATTAACTGATAGATGATAATATTCATGTTGAATAACAATAGTCATTTCATACGGATATTTTTGTAAAAGCCAATTTGGAACTATGTTTTTTGGATTATTTGTTTTAAACGATATATAAAGATGATTGTTTCCATCTAATCCATTTTTTTCGATTTCCTTTAAAATATCTATAAAAACATTTAATAAATTTTTGTTTAAAATTTTTTGATAGTAAGTCATATTAATATTTGTATATAATTAGATTAAATCTTACTGAGCAGTAAATATAATTTCAATATATATTTGTTTATAAATTAATATAAATTATATAAAAAAATTTAATGAAAAATAGTATACCTAATTCTTGTAAAGTTGTAGTAATTGGAGGCGGAGTGGCAGGTTGTTCAACCGCATACCATTTGGCAAAATTTGGCTGGAAAGATACAGTATTGCTAGAAAGAGATGTTCTTACATCTGGAACTACTTGGCATGCAGCTGGATTAATTGGTCAACTTGGATCAAGCGCTACAATTACAAAGCTCAGAAATTATTCATTAAATTTATACAAACAGCTTGAAAAAGAAACCGGGATATCAACTGGGTTAAAGCAAAATGGATCTCTTACAGTTGCCACTACTTCAGATAGACTTGAAGAACTAAAGAGACAGGTTACTTTTGCTCAACGCTTCGATATTGAAGCAAAAGAAGTTAATAAAGAAGAGATAAAAGAAATTTATCCATTAATAAATGTTGATGATATTGTTGGGGGTGTTTTTATTGCAAGAGATGGGCAAGCAGACCCAGTAGGAGTTGCAAATATTTTAGCTAAAGCTGCAAGACAAAATGGTGCTCAGATTATTGAGAAATGTCCTGTTAAAAAGATATTAAAAAAAGATAATAAAATTGTTGGCGTTGAAACTAGTAAAGGAAAAATTGAATGTGAGTATGTTGTTCTTGCAACAGGTATGTGGTCAAGACAAATAGCACAAAACATTGATGTAAGTATTCCTTTATATCCAGATGAACATTTTTATGTATTGAGTGAACCAATTAAAGAAATAGATAAATCCTTGCCAGTTCTTAGAGATTATAACAATTGTTTATATTTAAAGGAAGATGCTGGTAAATTATTAGTTGGTGTGTTTGAACCAAATGCAAAGCCAGCTTTTACAAACAACTTTAGAGTTCCAGAAGATTTTTCTTTTGGTCAGTTGCCTGAAGATTTTGATCATTTTGAACCTTATTTAATTAATGCTATGAATCGAATCCCAAGTCTTGAAAAATCAGGAATAAGAAAATTTTTTAATGGCCCAGAGTCATTTACTCCCGACACAAATTATTTACTGGGCGAAACTCCTGAAGTTAAAAATTTATACATGTGTGGAGGTTTCAATAGTATTGGAATAGTAAGTGCAGGTGGCGCAGGCAAGATTACTGCAGAATGGATGATTAATGATGAAATATATGAAGATGTTTTCTCTTTAGATATTTCTAGATTTGAAAAATTTCATTCAGATTTAGAATTTATAACTGAAAGAGTAACAGAAACTCTCGGTAATTTGTATGCAATGCATTGGCCATATAAACAACATACTACTTCAAGAAATGTAAAGTTATTGCCTTATCATAATTACTTAAAAGCCAAAGGCGCATGTTTTGGTCAGTCTGGAGCATATGAAAGACCAATGTGGTATGCTTTAAATGGCAAAGATAGTGATTATAAATACAGCTATGAATACCAGAATTGGTATGACTCAGCAAAAATTGAAACCATAAATGCAAGAGAAAATGCTGCACTATTTGAGTTATCTCCATTTGCAAAGTTTGAACTAAGTGGAGAAAAAACTCATTCTTCTCTACAATATATTTGTGCAAATAATATTAAAAATGAAATAGGTTCCATAACATATACTCAAATGCTTAATACAAAAGGTGGAATTGAAGCTGATTTAACTGTAACTTGTGTAGACAAAAATAAATTTAGAATTGTTACAGGATCAGTTGTTAGAACACATGATAAAAAACATATATTAAAACACTTAAATAAATCTATTAAATTTCAAGATATAACTGAAAAATTTGCATGCCTTGGAATATTTGGTCCTAAAAGTAGAGATTTAGTTTCAAAATTATTTGGCAAATTTTTTTCTAATAATGATTTTAAATTTGGTACTGGAAAAAATATTATTTTTAATGATATTGAAATGTGGTTTCAAAGAATATCTTATGTTGGGGAATTAGGTTGGGAGATTTACATTCCAATTGAAAAATCAAAAAAAATTTATGAATTAATAGTAAGTGTGGAAAAAGAATTTGATTTAGTTCATGCTGGAGCTCACTCTATGGATATTATGAGGATGGAAAAGGGTTATTTGCATTGGGGTCATGATATTTCACCAGCAGAAAACCCTTTTGAAGCTAAACTTGGATTTGCAGTTAGGCTAAATAAAAAAGAAAATTTTATTGGTAAAGATTATTTAATAAACGAAGAAAACTTAACAAAAAAAATATTAATAATGTGTACAATAAATGATTCTAAACCTGGGAAACCACTAGTATTGCATGATGAGCCGATTTTTTATGATAATAAAATCGTAGGAGAAAGTACTTCAGGGAATTATTCATTTAAATATGATAAAAACTTGGTATTTGGTTATGTTACAACAAAAATAGATCTAGAAAACAATACTGGAAAGTTAGAAATTGAGATAGCAAAAAAAAGATATAAGTTAAGTTTATTAAACAAACCTTTACACGACCCATTAAATCATTTTACAAAAATTTGATAAAAAATGTTGGAAAACTTTTATTTATATATTAATTTTATTAATCAAAACTTAGAAAATAATTATTTAATTTTTTTTTTCATTTATTTTTTTTCTTTAATTGCTTTTTTTAGCTTTTCTCTGCCTGGAGGTCCAATACTTTTAATTACAACTGGATTTTTTTTTGGTTTTTATATTGGATTTATAATAAATATTTTTTCAATTGTAATTGGAAGTTATTTTTTTGTATATTGTTCTAAGAATTTTTTCAAAAATTTTTTCAATAAATTGTATTTAAAATTTTCAAATAAATTAAATAAATTAATTAATAGCTCTAGTTATGAATATCTTATAATTTTTAGATTAATACAAGGAAATCCTCTTTTTATTCAAAATTTATGTTTA
This sequence comes from uncultured Alphaproteobacteria bacterium, assembly GCA_902569865.1. GTDB lineage: Bacteria > Pseudomonadota > Alphaproteobacteria > HIMB59 > CACPNW01. The sequence goes on from CACFVT010000002.1 coordinate 29,840, forward strand.
TCATTTCTAAATATTTCTAGAACAAAATTTATATTCACTTCTTTTGTTGGTTTTACTCCAGTAATTATTATATTTACTTATTTTGGCAGCAAACTTTTGGAAATTTATGAAATAAAAAATATCAAATATAATGATATATTTTCAAAAGAATTTATTTTAATTATAATAATATTTATTTTATTTTTAATATTTAGGATAATTTACAATTATAAAAGAAAATGATTAATTAGTGATAAGTTTAATAAATGAAAAATTTTGTTAATTTAAAAGGTAGTTGTGGTTGTAAAAAAGTTAACTATGAAATTAAGGACAAACCTTTAATTACACAAGCATGTCATTGTAAAGACTGTAAGAAATCAACAGGATCTTCTTTTGTAATTCACACAATGGTATTTGAAGATGATTTCAGCATTATCGGAGATATTTCTTCGACTGAACTTCCAACAGGCAGCGGTAAAGGTTACAGAGCATATTTTTGTGTAAATTGTGGAGTTTACATATATTGCCAATACAATATTTCAAAAGGAAAAGGAGGAAGGGTTGCCGTTAGAACTGCCACTTTAGATAATCCCATTACACCAGAGGCACATATTTTTGTTAAAGACAAAGATCCCTGGATAGATATAGTGAACAAAGAAATTTGTTTTGAGAAAATGTATGATAGAGAAAATACTTGGTCAGAAGAAAGCCTTATAAGATTAGAAAACAAAACACATTCTTAATCTTTAATTATTAAATTATCTGGCTTTTTTTGCTTGGTTCTTCAACATTTATTTTAGACTTTCTATATAGGATAAAAAATTATTAATTTCTACAAATTCACAAAGGCCAATTGGAAACATTTCTCTAGTTGTAAATCCTCCTCCAGTCATTGCCCAAACATCAACTCTCAAAGAATTAAGTTCAATAGAATAAACTCTATCTCTTATGTTATTTTCACTTAAGAATATATTAATGTAAGAAAGTTCTGAATCTACATCATAGTAATATTCATTAATTGTTGTTATTTTGTTAAGATCTGTATTAATGACTTTTACCTTATTGGGGGAAATAAATTCAAATCCCCATAGTAACTTGGGACACAATAATTGATTATTGGAAAAATCTTTTTTTGTAAAAGCTATAGATGATGATGAATAAAAAATTAAAAATATAAAAATAAATAATTTTTTTTTCATAAAAAAAGTTAGTTCTGTTTATTTTTGTGCCAAAACTTTAAATTAAAATAAAATTATTTTTAATAAATAAAAATTATTTTATTTTTTCCCATTCAGCCATACCTCCAGTAATATTTTTAACATTTTTAATACCCATGTCTTGCATTGTTTTAGTTGCCAACGTACCTTGTCCTCCTACACCACAAAATACAATATACTCTTTGTCTGGGTTTTTTTTGAAAAAATCATTTTCTAAAGGACTTCCTTCAGCTAAATAAAATTCAAGGAATGCTTTATCCAAATGAATGGCATTTCCAATAGTCTCTTTAGAAAAACTTTCTTTATCCCTAACATCAATAAATTGTACATTTGGATCATTTAATTTATCTTTTGCTTCTGAAGCATTTATATTTTTTATCTCATTTTTAACACTCATTAAGTCTTCAAATTTTTTCATAATACTCCTATCTTTATAATGGGGTGTTCTGTTGCCCAGTGCGTGAACCAAACTAACAGAAATCTTGACTTTTTTAAATCTAAAATTCAAAAAAGATGAGGAAATTAAAATTGTGAAATTTTAACATAAAATACTAAATTGGTGGTAATATTATTTAGATGAAAAAACTTTCAGTGATCGTGGTTCTGGGTTTGATGTGGATTATTCCAGTATCAGCAAATGAAAGATTTATTCCTTTAGAGCTATTCACTGGCGGTGAAATAAGAGAAGATACAGAAATTAAATTTACAAAAGCAAACAAAATATTTGGTGAAAAGAAAAGAAAAAAAATTGTTGGACCTGAGGATTGGAAAAACCCTCAAACTGGAGAAATAAAAAAAGTTTATAAAAGAACAAGAGAAGGTCAAAGTGGATTAAAAACACAGTTATTTACAGTTACTAATGATGGACAGTGTATTGGAAGAGTTTGGGATAGCAGGCGCGGAGGAAGAGTAATAGAAAATGGATGTAAATTTCCTTTAGGGGTTTGGAAAGAAGGTGAGACTAGATCATTTAAAGGTTCTTCTGGCGGTAAGCCAAGAAAAATTAAATTAACAATTTTAAAATTAGGAAAAAAACCTAAAAGTAGTATTAAATTTAATTGGAAATTATACAATTTAAGTTCAGGTGAATTGATGGATGACAATGATTATACTTTTTCTCCTGGTAAGGCTATGACAAAGCTGAATGATAAAAAATTATAAAAATGGGGCGTTCTGTTGCTCGGTGCGTGAACCAATCTAGCAGAAAACTTGGATTTTTTATATCATAAATTTTAATTTTTTTGATCTCTTTACGACGAGATTACGACGAGTTTTATAATATTTACCATGCTTGAAAATCATAAGCTATTTCTTTATCTTTAAGAAATTGTGTAAACCTTGCTAAGCACATTTGTTCGTCAAAATTTTTTAAAACTAATAATAATTTTTCAAAATTATAATCTTTTAAATCTTCTTTTTTTATCGTAACTATACTTTCACAATCATCATTTCCATTTATATTTAAATTATCTCCCATACGCCATTCTCGATAAATAATAACATCTTCTTTCTCTTCTAAAGTTTCTTCCCATTGTAATTTTTCGTTAGATCCTTCATTTATGATTTCTTCTTTTAAACTAGAAAAGTTTTTGATTTTCTGAGAGTTCCGATTCTTCTTCTTAGCCAATTCTTGCAAACGGTTTTCAAGGTGATTTGCTAGACTTTTTTCTGATAGAAATCCCTCCCTCCTTTTCAACGAGTATGGGTTTTGCTCGTCTAGAAATTCTTCTTTCCTTTCCTTATTTTTGCGCTTTTTGCGCATGGAAATATATTCTTCTCTATCCATACCTGAATTTTTAGACACTAATCCGGTAGAAGGCATATTATTATTTAAAAATTCTTTTGCTTCTTTTACACCATCTTTTATTCCTATTTCACATTGCTCATATTTTTTACTAATAATTATATCAAATATTGGATCAATACTCGTATTGCTCATTTCCAATTCAAAAAATTTAGAAAAGCAGTAATAGTTAATTAATTGTTTTGTATCTGATTCAAATTTAAAATTATTTTTTATTTCTTGATGAATTGTCGCTGAAATTACAAAACCCCATACATAACCGTAAAAATAATTATTTCTTAATACTTCCAAATTATTATTCTCAAATTGTAATATTAAAATTTTTTGCGTATTTAAAATTTGAAATAGTGATTCTGCAAAATCAACATATTCTTTTTTATTACTACTCATAAAATCGTCTAAACTCATAATACTCTAAATATACCCTTCGTCTTTCAAAACGTATACAAATATACTTCTTCATACGACGATATTACGACTAAGTTATTTGTTATTTGAAAAAATATAGAAATTTACTTGAAAATTTTTAATATTAATGGGGCGTTCTGTTGCCCGGTGCCCCAAACCGCGCTAGCCTAGAATCTAGGCAGCGATAGCTAATCTATTATCGTTAGCGTTTATAATAATTGCCCGATAACGGCGGTACAATGCCGAGCAAAGTCTTTATCTTTTAGTTAACGTCAAACCTATTTCGCCCCCATAGTTTTATGGTGGAGGCGCCGGGTACCGCCCCCGGGTCCGCACAACCTATTAAATAAAGCATTTATCGCTATAGTTGATAAATCAACATCCCTTTTATAAACCAAAGTTAACAATCAAGAAAGTTTTGAATTTTTAAATATAAATTACCTCAAAAATCTGTTGTTAACATTAGGTTTTAGTGAAATAAGATTTGTCAGATGATTAAAGCAATAATGGCGGTTGATGATAACGGGGGTATTAGTAAAGATAGAAGTATGCCTTGGCCAAAAAATTCTAATGATTTGAAATGGTTTAAAAAAAATACTCTGAATCAGGTTGTTGTAATGGGAAGTAAAACTTGGGAAGACCCTTTTATGCAAACACCTTTAAAAGATAGAGAAAATGTTCTTATTACAAAGAAAGATCAATCCTTTTATCCTGGTGCAAATATCTATTTAAAAGATGATATTTTTAATGAAATTCTGAAATTAGAAAGAAAATATTCAAATAAAGATATTTATATAATTGGTGGTCCAGATGTTATTAGGCAAACATTCGATTTATTTAAAGAGTTTTATTTAACCAGAATCTACGGTAATTTTAATTGTGATAAATTTATTGATATCAAAAAGATTAGCAATACGATGAGTTTAATTCAAAAAATTGATTGTGATGAGACTTGTCACTTTGAAATTTGGAGAAAATGAAAAATTATTTAAGTGCTTTAAAATATTGTTTTGAGAATGGAGATTTTGTTAAAAGTCGAGCTGGTAATGTAAAAAAAGCATTTGGGTATCAAATGCGATTTAATTTAGAGGATGGATTTCCTGCTGTTACAACAAAGAAGCTTGCATGGAAAGCTGTTGTATCAGAGTTATTATGGTTTTTAGAGGGCTCAAATGACGAGAGAAGACTTGCTGAAATTCAATATGAGGACATTAAAGCAAATTTAGAAGATAAAAAAACTATTTGGACTCAAAATGCAAATGCCGATTATTGGAAAAATAAATCAAAATTTAAAGGAGATGTTGGAAGAATATATGGAGTACAATGGAGAAACTTTAATGGAATTGATCAAATAGTTACATTGATAAAAGGTTTAAAGCAAAACCCTAATAGCAGACGACATATCCTTACTGCTTGGAATCCTGCTGAGTTAGATGAAATGTCTCTACCTCCATGCCATGCTTTTTCGCAGTTTTATGTTTCTAATAACAAACTTAGTTGTCAACTATATCAACGTTCTTGTGATATGTTTTTAGGTGTTCCATTTAATATAGCTAGCTATAGTCTTTTAATTCATATTCTTGCTAAAGAATGTGGATATCAAGTTGGGGAATTTATTCTTTCTTTAGGAGATTTCCATATTTATGAAGAACATTTTAATCAAGTAAAAATTCAATTAACAAGAGAGCCAAAGACAAATCCAAGCTTACAATTTAAACAAAAAAAAATTAATGAATACAATACTTCAGATTTTGAATTAATTAATTATGAATATCATCCTAAAATTTTGGCACCAATGAATGTTTAAAATATAAATTAAAATATCGATTTAGCTATTTCTAAATATTGTTTTGCAATATCACCATCTGGTTTATCAATACAAGCAGGTTTACCTTCATCTGATTGAATTCTTAATTCTTTATCAATAGGAAGCGAACCCAGAAAAGGTATTTGAAAATTTTCTGCTTCTTTTTTTGCTCCGTCATTAGAAAAAATAAAATGTTTTTCTTCACAGTTGTCGCATATAAAATAACTCATATTTTCTACTAGTCCTAATATTGGTACATTGACTTTTTTAAACATATTTATACCTTTACGAGCATCAGTTAGAGCAACATCTTGCGGAGTTGATATTATTATAGACCCTGATAGTTTTGAGTTTTGAGCAAGAGTTATTTGCGCATCACCTGTACCTGGTGGAAGATCAATAATAAGGTAGTCTAATTGACCCCACTCAACACCATTAAACATTTGATCTAATGCCTTCATTATCATTGGTCCTCGCCAAATAGTTGGCGTTTCTTCACTGACAAGAAAACCAATTGACATGCATTTAATTCCATAACTCTCTAAAGGAATTAATTTTTTACCTTGACTTATTCTAGGTTTTCCTGAAATACCCATCATTCTTGGAACACTTGGTCCATAAATATCAGCATCTAAAATACCAACCTTTTTTCCTAACTCACTCATTGCAACTGCTAAATTAACTGCAAAGGTTGATTTGCCCACCCCTCCTTTACCACTTGCAACAGCAATTATATCTTTTGAATCTATATTGAATCTACTCTGACTTTTTTTAGAGCTGCTTTCTTGATTTTCTGAAGTAAGGGCGATGTTTATAGATAGAATTTGTTCCAACTTCACCAATTCCTCTTTAAATATAGCTGCTAATTTTTGATAATCTTCTAGATATTGATGAGTAATTGATAAAATTATATTAACATTTCCATCCTTTTCAACTACTTGAATATTGGAATTTTTTTGATCTAGGGGATTATTGTTCATAGGATCTTTATAATTTTTTGTAAATTCAAAGATTGATTGTAAAATTTTATCAGACATACTTGATTTTTTAATTTTTACCCAAATATAACTTAGTAATTAGTTTAAAAAATGATAGTACAATATTTCATTTTGCCTAATATTATATGAATTGGAATAAAAATAACAATGATAATAATCCATGGGGTTCTGGTGGGAACAGTAATAATCCGTGGGGTGGTGGTGGATCCAATAATAACATGGATTTTGAAGAGTCTATTAAAAAAGCTCGAGATAGATTTGGTAAATTTAAAATTGGAGGACCAAGAAATATTTCACTTTTTATTTTAATTGGTTTTTTTATATGGCTTGCTACAGGATTCTATAGAGTCGAGCCAGATGAACAAGGCGTTGAACTACTATTTGGAAAATGGAATAATAAAACAACTGAACCTGGTCTTCATTATTTTTTTCCTTCTCCAATAGGACAAACAATTACTCCAAAAGTTGAAGTTATTAGAAAAATTAATATTGGTTTCAGAAGTGCAAGTGATTTAGGTTTTTCATCTAACACAAATGCTGAAAGAAAAGTAATTGAAGAAAGTTTAATGTTAACAGGTGATCAAAACATTGCAGATGTTGCTTTTACCGTTTTATATAGAATAAAGGATGCCGGAAACTTTCTTTTTAAATTAAGAAATCCTGAACTTACTGTTAAGGATATGGCTGAGAGTGTTGTAAGAGAGGTCGTAGGGCAAAGAGATCTTCAATTCCTATTAACAGAAGGTAGGCAAGAAGTAGAGCAAGTTGTTCGAAATGGGCTTCAAGATGTTCTTGATAGCTATGAAAGTGGAGTGCTAATTCAATCAGTACAATTACAAAGTGTTGAACCACCTTCTCAAGTTATTGATGCTTTTGATGAAGTTCAAAGAGCTCGTCAGGACAAAGAAAGATTAGTTAACGAAGCAAACTCATATCTTAACAGGATTGTACCCAATGCTCGTGGTGAAGCTGCCAAATTAATTGAAAATGCAAGAGCTTACAAAGAGCAGGTTGTTAAACAAGCTGAGGGTGTAGCTCAAAATTTCATCGATGTTTATAATAGTTATAAAGATGCAAAAGAAGTAACAAGAAGAAGAATATACCTTGAAACTTTAAGAGAGGTTCTGGAAGGAAAAAATAAAATTATTCTAGATGATGCTGGAGGGCAGGGTGTAGTTCCATATCTCCCATTAAACGAATTAAAAAAAGGAAACAGCAACTAATGAAATTTACTCCTAGAAATATTATAATAATACTTTTGTTATTTATTGGTTTTCTGACATTTACTGGTGCGTTTTTTATTGTTAATGAAACAAAACAGGCAATAGTTTTACAGTTTGGTGATCCTAGAAAAGTAATAACAAAACCAGGACTACAATTTAAGATTCCATTTATTCAAGATGCAGTATTTTTAGACTCAAGACTCCTTAATCTTGACCCACAGCCTGAAGAAATGATTTTATCAGATCAAAAAAGAATTATAGTTGATTCATTCGCTAGATACAGAATTGTTAATCCTCTTAAATTCTTTCAAACAGTAAGAAATGAAGCGACATTTTCAGACAGATTTGGTAGAATTATTAATGCATCTGTTAGGGGTGTAATTGCGCAATATTCTTTGACGTCTCTTTTAAGTAATGAAAGAATTAGCATAATGAACGAAATTCAAGACCAAATTTTATCAAATGAAGAATCTTTTGGTGTTGAAATTATTGATATAAGAATTGGAAGAACAGACTTAACTGAACAAGTTTCTAATAACGTATATCAGCGAATGAGATCTGAAAGGGAGAAAGAAGCTAATCTTTTAAGGGCAGAAGGTGAAGAATTATCTAAAGAAATTGTAGCATCTGCAGATAGACAGCAAACTGTTATTATAGCTGAAGCAGAAAGAACTTCCTCGATTCTAAGAGGTGAAGGTGATGCCAGTAAAAATAAAATTCTTGCTGACGCCTATAGCCTTGATGAAGAATTTTTTGATTTTTTAAGAACTATGCAAGCTTGTAGGGATACATTTGGTGATACAGACATGTCAATGGTAATTGCTCCAGGACAAGTTTGTGAAAAGTTTTTTGGAGAAATTGAAATAGAAAACTAATGCTGAAGTTACTCTTATTGGGTATAGGCTTACTTCTTTTCTTTGAAGGTTTACTATATTTTTTTCTAGCAGGTAATTTAAAATCTTTATTTGAACATTTATCCAAGGTTGATCCGCAAAAAATAAAGACTATATCTTTATTGATGCTAATACTTGGTGCATGCCTTATTTATTTCACTTTTAGATTTTATGGGGATCTTTAATGAGTAAAATACTATCTAGTCTTTTTATTTTATTTATCATAACATTTTCAACTTTATCACAGTCTCATCCAAGTAGTTTTGCTGATTTGGTAGAAAATCTCTCACCTGCAGTAGTAAGTATTGCTTCTACAACAATTGTTGAAAATAATAATTCACAAAATCAAATGCCTCAATTTCCTGAAGGATCACCATTTGATGAGTTTTTTAAAGATTACTTTGATAATGAAAGAAGAAACTCACCATCACAAAGACCTATGACAGGACTTGGCTCTGGTTTTATAATTAGCAAAGACGGTATTATAGTAACAAATAATCATGTAATTGAGGGAGCGGATGAAATAACAGTTATAATGTCAAATCAAAAAGAATTTACTGCAGAATTATTAGGAAGAGATCCCAAAGCAGATTTAGCAGTTTTAAAAATAGATCCTGGCACAACTATACTTACAGCTGTTGAATGGGGTGACTCTGAATCTATGAGAGTGGGAGATTGGTCAATTGCAATAGGTAACCCTCTCGGATTCGGAGGTACTGTTACAGCAGGTATTATCTCAGCAATTTCAAGAGACTTAAGAGGTAGTAGTCCCTATGTAAAATTTTTACAAACTGATGCTTCTATAAATAGAGGAAATTCAGGAGGACCTCTTTTTAATATTGAAGGTAAGGTTATTGGTATCAATACGGCAATAATTTCACAGACTGGAGGTAGTATCGGTTTAGGTTTCGCAATACCTTCAAATAGCGCCAAAAAAATAGTTCAACAACTTAAAGATTTTGGAAGAACAAAAAGAGGCTGGTTAGGAGTGCAAATTCAACCGGTTTCAAAAGATTTTGCAGAAAGTTTAGGTCTTGAAAATGAAAAAGGGGCATTTATTTCAAATGTAAATCCTAAAGGACCATCAAAGAAAGCGGGCATAGAAGCTGGTGATGTAATATTAAAGTTTAACGACATTGAAATTATCAAAATGACAGATTTACCCAGAGTTGTAGCAGAGGCTGACGTAGGGTCATTAGCTAAGGTTGAAGTTTGGCGTAAAAATAGAAAAATTATTATTCAAGTTGAGTTAGGTGAATTGCCTGAACAAACTTATGTTAAAAATAATTCACAAAAAAAAGAAAATAAATCAAAAGAAAAAATAATCACATCTTTAGGAATAGCAGTTATTGATAGCAAAGATTCTAAAGGTGTTTTGGTCAGTAAAGTAGATAATGACGACATCAGATTGCAAGAAGGTGATATTATTTTAGAAGTTAATCGAGAATTAATAGATTCATCAATATCTTTTATTTCCATTATTGAAAAATATAAAAAAACTGGAAGATCATCTCTTTTATTAAAAATTCAAAGAGAAGATGAAACGAGCTGGATAACAATTAAATTTATTTCTAATTGATAAAAACTATATACTTGATAGCTGGTCCAACCGCTTCTGGTAAATCTCAATTTTCAATTGATTTAGCAAAAAAAATAAATGGTGTTGTAATAAATTCTGACAGTATGCAGGTTTATAAAAATTTAGAGATACTTACAGCGCGACCAAATAAAAAAGAAATGAAAAATATAGACCACTATTTGTATGGTTATGTTAATGGGGTAGAGAGATACAATGTTGAAAAGTGGTGCAATGATGCTGCTAAAATTATTAACGAAACTTTTGAAAGAAATTCAATTCCAATATTAGTTGGGGGTACAGGTTTGTATGCTCATACATTAATTAATGGGTTAATTGATATTCCATCAATCCCAGAAAGTATTAAAAATGAATCAGAAAAAATAATTAAGGAATTTGGTAAAGATTTTTTAATAAATCAAATACAAAAATTTGATCCAAGATCCCTTAAAGAAGTAAATTCTAATGATACTGTAAGATTAAGAAGGATCTGGGAAGTATATGAGTCAACAGGTAAAAAATTTAGTGAATGGAAATTAAATGAAAATAAAAAATTTATAGAAAATTTAGATTTTAAAATAATTTTATTTTTGCCAAATAGAGAAAAAAATTATCAAATTGTTAATTCTCGATTTATAAAAATGATTAATGACGGAGCGATTGAAGAAGTTAAAAATTTATTAGATCTTAATCTAAATGATTCACTACCTGTAATGAGAGCTCATGGTGTTCCAGAAATAATAAAATTTTTAAGAAATGAAATTAGTTTAGAGGAGTGTATTAGCAAGGGACAACAGGTCACGAGGAACTATGTAAAAAGGCAACATACCTGGTGGAATTCGACAAATTTAGATATTTTTCACCAATTTGATAAATTTCCTATCGAAATTGATATTAATTCTATTAAATTTGACTGATTTTAAACTAAATTATTGATTTTATTTTATCCACAGCCTATGAGATCTTGGCAATGAAACAAGAAATGACAGGGGCAGAAATTGTATTGCAATCACTTGTAGATCAAGGGGTTGAGGTAGTATTTGGTTATCCTGGTGGTGCCGTTTTACCAATATATGATACCTTATTTAAACAAAATTCAATTAAACATGTTTTAGTGCGCCAAGAAGGTGGTGCAATTCATGCGGCTGAAGGATATGCACGCTCAACAGGAAAAGTTGGTGTAGTATTAGTTACATCTGGTCCAGGGGCAACAAATGTAGTTACAGGTTTAACAGATGCTATGATGGATAGTATTCCAATTGTTTGTATCACTGGTCAAGTACCTCAGCATTTAATTGGAAGTGATGCATTTCAAGAATGTGACACTACAGGAATTACTAGACCTTGCACTAAACATAATTATTTAGTTAAAGATCCAAATAAATTATCACCTGTTTTTCATGAAGCTTTTACAATAGCTAAAGATGGAAGACCAGGCCCTGTTTTAATTGACATTCCAAAAGATGTTCAGTTTGCAAAAGGAAATTATACACAAAAAGAAAAAATAATAATTCCATCACATAGATTATTTGAACCAGAAATTTTCAAGAATGATGAAAAAATTAATGAAGTTGTTAATTTAATATCAAAAGCAAAAAAACCTATTTTTTATATAGGTGGTGGATGTATTAACTCTGGACCAAAAGCTGCAGAGCTAGTTTCACAGTTTGTCGAAACGACAGGAGCACCAGCTACCATGACGCTAATGGGCTTAGGTGTTCTTGGATCCTCTCATTCCAACTCGCTAGGAATGCTTGGGATGCACGGTATGTATGAAGCTAATATGGCGATGCATGAATGTGATTTATTAATTAACATTGGAGCACGTTTTGATGATAGGGTAACAGGAAGACTTGATGCATTCTCTCCAAATTCTAAAAAAATTCATATTGATATTGATGAGAGTAATATTAATAAAACAATAAAAGTTGATGTGCCAGTTGTTGGTGATGTTACAAGTATTTTAAAGAGAGTTATAAAGGTTTGGAAAGAAAATAATTTAAAAACAAATCAATCTGATCTGAAATTATGGTGGGATAAAATTAATAATTGGAAAAAAATAGATTGCTTGCATTTTACAAATAATGAAAAAGAAATAAAACCACAGTATGCTATCCAACGATTATATGAATTAACTAAAGATAAGAAAACATTTATCACTACAGAAGTTGGTCAACATCAAATGTGGGCTGCTCAGTATTATAAATTTGAAAAACCAAATAGATGGCTCACCTCAGGTGGATTGGGAACAATGGGATATGGTTTTCCAGCAGCTATTGGAGCACAAGTAGCTAATCCAGATGCATTGGTTATTGATGTAGCTGGTGATGCATCAATTCTTATGAATATTCAAGAAATGAGTACAGCTGTACAATATAGATTACCGGTAAAAATTTTTATTCTTAACAATGAATATATGGGTATGGTAAGACAATGGCAGGAGCTTTTACATGGAGGTAGATATTCAGAAAGTTATACGGACAGTCTGCCAGATTTTGTTAAGTTGGCAGAGAGTTATAAAGCTATTGGTCTTAGAGCAAAAAAACCTAAAGAGCTTGATGGTGTTATAAATGAAATGATTAATACAGATAAAACGGTTATTGCTGATATCTGGGTAAGTAAAGAGGAAAATTGCTTCCCAATGATTCAGAGTGGTTCTGCTCATAATGAGATGGTTCTTAGTAAGGATCAAAAACAGGATAAACTCTCAGCTGAGAAGGGTAAAATTTTAGTATAATGAATAAGTCTGTATACGATAGCCCTGAGACTACTGCTGTATCAAGAAGACATATTTTAACAGTACTTGTTGATAATGAACCAGGTGTTCTTGCAAGAGTGATTGGAATGTTTTCTGGGAGAGGATATAACATAGAAAGCTTAAATGTTGCTGAAGTTAGTAATGATGAGCATCTTTCAAGAATTACGATTGTTACTGAAGGGACGTCAGAAGTAGTTAGTCAAATAGAAAAACAACTTTTGCGAATTGTTCCGGTCCATAGTGTTTCCAATTTAGATGAAGAAGGAAGTTCAGTTGAAGCGGAAGTAGCTTTGGTTAATATTGATCTTAATGATTCAAATAAAAAGAAAATTTATGAAGTATGTGATTTCTACCGAGCGAGAAGAATTGAAAATGAAAATAATTATGTAATTTTTGAAATTGCAGGGGCTTCAGAGAGAATTAATCGATTTATAAAAGACGTAAATCAAATTACTAAAATTGAAATTGTCAGGAGTGGTCCAGTAGCAATATCAACCTATAAGAATACTAAGGAGGAATAATGAGAGTATATTATGATAGAGATGCAGATCTTAATTTAATAAAAAATAAAAAAATAGCCATTGTGGGCTATGGCAGTCAAGGTCATGCTCATGCGATGAACCTCAGAGATTCTGGCATTGAAAACGTATCTATTGCTCTTCGAGAAGACTCAGCAACAAGAGAAAAGGCTAAAAATGCAAATTTTGAAGTTATGACTCCTACTGAAGCAGCTGATTGGGCTGATATAATTATGATGTTAACTCCTGATGAACTTCAATCAGATATTTATAATAACGAAATTGCAACTAATATTAAAGAAGGTACAGCACTTGCTTTTGCGCACGGTTTAAACATTCATTTTGATTTGATACAACCAGCAGAAGGTATTGATGTAATTATGATTGCACCAAAAGGACCAGGTCATACTGTTCGTGCTGAATATGAAAGAGGAGCAGGAGTACCTTGTCTTGTTGCTGTTGATAAAAATCCATCAGGAAATGCTTTAGATATTGCTATTGCATATGCTTCAGGTGTTGGTGGTGGAAGGGCTGGTATAATTGAAACAACTTTTAAAGAAGAGTGTGAGACTGATTTATTTGGAGAGCAATCTGTATTGTGTGGAGGGTTGACGCATTTAATTACAGCAGGTTATGAAACTCTTGTTGAAGCTGGATATGCCCCTGAAATGGCATATTTTGAATGTCTTCATGAAGTTAAACTAATCGTTGATCTTTTATACGAAGGCGGGATGGCTAATATGCGTTATTCAATTTCGAACACTGCTGAATATGGAGATTATTCCAGAGGTCCTAGATTGATTACGGATGAAACAAAAAAAGAAATGAAAAAAATTCTTGCAGAAATTCAATCAGGTCAATTTACTAAAGAGTGGATGGATGAACATAAAAGTGGTCAGACAAAATTTAAGTTAATGAGAAAGCAACAAGCTGAGCATTCAATTGAGGCTGTGGGAGAAAAGCTCAGAACTTTAATGCCATGGATTGCAGAAGGAAAAATGGTTGATAAATCTAAAAACTAGATGAAAGTTTTGTTATAGGTTTTTTAATGTATAATAGAAAAGAATGACTGAGAAAATATATATATTTGATACAACTTTAAGAGATGGTGAGCAATCACCAGGAGCATCTATGAATTTAGATGAGAAGCTGCAAATTGCTGAAGTTTTAGATTCCATGAAAGTGGATATTATTGAAGCTGGATTTCCTATTGCATCAAATGGAGACTTTGAAGCTGTTAGAGAAGTAAGTAAAAAAGTTAAAAATTCAACAATAGCTGGTTTAGCAAGAGCTAGTTTGAAAGATATTGATAGAGCTTGGGAAGCTGTCCAGCATGCAAAATCACCTCGAATACATACTTTTATAGCAACTAGTCCACTTCATATGAGGTATAAACTTAAAAAAACTGAAGAAGAAGTATTAGAAGCAATCTATCAGACTGTATCTCATGCAAGAAATTTATGTGAAAACATTGAGTGGAGTTGTGAAGATGGTGGCAGATCAGAATTAGAATTTCTTTATAAATGCATTGAACTTGCAATTAATTGTGGTGCATCCACAATTAATATTCCAGATACTGTAGGATATACTTTACCAGAAGAGTTTGGTAAAATTTTTAAAAACGTAAAAAATAATGTGCCAAATATAGACAAGGCAATATTATCAACCCATACTCATAATGATCTTGGATTAGCCACAGCAAATAATGTGGCTGCAATTAAAGAAGGGGCCAGACAGGTTGAATGCACAATAAATGGCATGGGAGAAAGAGCAGGTAACTCATCTCTGGAAGAAATAGTAATGACTTTAAGAGTTAAAAAAGATTTGATGCCCTATCATACAGATATAAAAACTGATCTTATTATGAAAGCGTCAAGATTAGTTTCTTCAATTACCGGATTTCCAGTACAGCCAAATAAAGCAATTGTGGGAGCGAATGCTTTTGCCCATGAAGCTGGAATTCATCAAGATGGAATGCTCAAACATGCTGGCACATATGAAATAATGACACCTGAGTCTATTGGCCTAAATAAATCTTCATTAGTATTAGGAAAACATTCAGGAAAACACGCTTTTTCAGAAAAATTAAAAGAATTAGGATATGAACCTGGAGATAATGCATTAATGGAATTGTTTGGTAGATTTAAAGATTTAGCTGATAAGAAAAAAGAAATTTTTGAAGAGGATCTTATTGCCCTAGCGGAGGATCGCTCAGCATCTTATGATGAACACATAAAATTTGTATCCTTAGATGTTAATGCGGGTTCTGTAAAAAAACATGAAGCAAACTTAAAAATAGAAATGGATGAAGAAGTAAAAGTAATTAAAGATTTTGGTAATGGTCCTGTTGACGCTACATTTAATGCAATTAAAAAGCTTACTTCTACTAATTTTAAGTTAAAGCTATATCAAGTTAATGCTATCACAGCTGGTACTGATGCCCAAGGCGAGGTAACAGTTCGTTTAGAAGATGACGACTTATCCTCTCAAGCCAAAGGAAGTGACCCTGATATCATCGTTGCTTCTGCTAAAGCTTATATAAGTGCATTAAATAGATTATTATTTAAAAAAACTAAATCAATTGAAAAAAAATCTGCAGAAATAAAAATAGAAGGAGTATAGGGGAGTATGGTTATAGATAAATTTTTTAGTATTTTCTCAAAAGATATGGCAATAGATCTTGGAACAGCCAATACCCTTGTCTATGTTAAGGGTGAAGGTGTTGTTTTAAATGAGCCTTCTGTTGTAGCAACAATTGAAGATCAAGGAAGAACGCAAGTATTAGCAGTAGGTAATGAAGCAAAACAGATGTTAGGTAGAACGCCTGGTAAAATTAAAGCTATTAGACCTATGAAAGATGGTGTTATTGCTGATTTTGAAGTTGCTGAGCAAATGATTAAAAGTTTTATTCAAAAAGTACATAAAGGAAGAACTATATCTAACCCTCAGATTGTTATATGTGTTCCAACTGGTGCAACTAATGTTGAGAGAAGAGCAATAAGAGAATCTGCGGATGCTGCAGGTGCAAGAAGAGTTTTTTTGATTGATGAACCTGTTGCCGCTGCAATCGGAGCAGGTCTTCCTGTTGCAGAAGCTACTGGATCTATGATTGTTGATATTGGGGGTGGTACTACAGAGGTTGCCGTCCTATCTCTTGGAGGTGTTGTACATGCTACATCAGTTAAAGCTGCAGGAGATAAATTTGATGAAGCGATAACTGAATACATGCGATCAACACATAAATTAGCTATTGGTGAAACAACTGCAGAAAGAATGAAAAAAGAAATAGGTTCTGCCTCCCCACCAGATGATGGTGATGGATTATCAATGAATGTAAAAGGGAGAGATTTAATCACAGGTTTACCTAAAGAAATTTCAATTTCCCAACGACAAATATCAGAAGCTCTAGCTGAACCTGTGGCACAAATTATTGATACAATTAAAAGAGCTCTTGAGCAAACACCTCCCGAACTTTCAGCAGATATAGTAGAGAGAGGTATTATGCTGACAGGAGGAGGCTCTTTACTTGGTAATTTAGATAAAGTTTTGAGAAGATCGACTAGCTTACCTATTTCAATTGCTGAAGATCCACTTTTATGTGTAGTTATGGGGACAGGTAAAGCATTAGAAGAAAAATCAAAACTTAGTGATGTCTTTGCTTCTGATTAAGCTCTATGGCACTATCTTTTAAAGTTAAAGCAATATCTCGAAAAAGGTTTATAAAAAATATATTCCTATCTTTTATTTTTTTATCGTCTTTTCTTTTAATTTTATTTTCCAAATCTGATTATTTTGTTATTAATAAATTTAAATCAATATCAAATACTTATCTTCATCCAATTACTTCTTTTGTTACAACACCTTTAAAAGTTGCCTCTAATTTACAAACTCAATTTTATGAATTTAGAAATTTAAAAGTGGAAAACAAGATTCTTAAAGAAGAAATTATGCGCTTAAAAAAATGGCAAGCCTTAGCTATTCATAATAGTTCTGAAAATAGAGTGTTAAAAAAACTTCTTAACGCTACTAATAATAACTTATCTTTAGTAAAAACAGCGTCTATTTTGACTAGAAATGACTTTCTTTATAGTAAAATGGTTAAAATTAATGCTGGACTAAAAGATGGAGTTATAAAAGAAATGGCTGTTATAAACCACAGAGGCCTTGTTGGAAGAACAGTAGATACCTCAATCAATAATTCAAAGGTATTATTATTAACAGACCCTAACTCTTCGATTTCGATTAAAACAATCTCTAATGAAAATCATTCTCTTGTTAGAGGTGCTGATGATGGTGTGCATTTAGTAAGTGCCTTTATAAAAGATGAGAAAATGCCAAAAGTTGGTGATTTAGTTGTTACAAGTGGAAGTGCACAAGTTTTTCCTGCTGATATTTTAGTTGGTAAAATTGTAAAGATTATAAAAAATAATTTTTATGTTTTACCTTTTGTTAATTTTAAAAACATTGACTATGTGCAAGTTGTTGAAACTAAATAATGTTATCAAAGCTACTTAGTAGTCAAATAATCATTTATCATTGTATTCTATTTTTTTCTTTCTCCTTAAGTGTAAATTATTTTGTTGATTTAGAGATTGTAAATTATTTAGCTTATGTTTGTTTTCATTTGACTTTAATTTATTTATTTTTTTATTTTTTTCATTTTTCTCATATTTTTGTAACTTTTTTATATGCTATTTTTTTTGATATTTTTTTAGTTGATAGTATTTCACCTCACTTAATTACATTTTTAGCATTTGTTGTATTATTTTATTTTACAAAAAAATATTTATTTAATTTATCTTCAAGTAATGTTTCTTATATTATTTTTATTTTAACGCTTATAATGTTTATTTCAGAAGCGTTGATTGCTAATTTACAATTTAATTATCCAATAAATTTTGAAAATTTTTTATGGATATTTATTACATTTATTATTATTTTTTATCCTACTTTATTGGTATTTTCTAAAATAGATAAATTGTAATGTTTTATTCAGAGCAAAAAAAACAAATTACTACATACAATCGACGTACATTTTTTTTATTTTTATTAAAACTTTCTTTATTTACTGCTGTAGGTTGGCGTATATATAATATACAAATATTAGACTCATCTAAATATGAAACTTTATCTAAAAAAAATCAAATAGATCTTGAAATAATTTTTCCTTTAAGAGGTAAAATTTTTGATAGAAATAATATACTAATTGCCGATAATGAAAAAGTTTATGATGTTTATTTAATTCCTGAAAACACAAAATCTATAAACAATACATTGAATTCATTATCTAAATTTATTGATATTGATTTTGCAAAAAGAAGAAAAATTATACAATTGACTTCTAAGGTAAAAAAATTTGAAAAAATTAAAATATTTGAAAATATTTCATGGTCAAATTTAGAAAAAATTGAAACTAATAAATATAATCTAGAAGGAATATTTATAGCCGAAGACCATTTAAGGATTTATCCATATAAAGAAGTATTTTCCCATTTATTAGGCTATATTAGTAAACCTAATCAAAAAGAGCTTTCCTTGCCCTTTATTTCAAAAATGCCTAATCTTGATATAGGAAAAGAAGGATTGGAAAAATCCTTTAATCCATTACTTGTAGGCAAAGCTGGACAAAGAGAAATTGAAGTAAATTCTTCAGGAAGAGTAATAAGAGAAATTTCAAAAGTTGATAGTATACAAGGAAAAGAACTGCATTTATCTTTAGATTTACGTATACAGGAATACGCAGTAAATTTACTTCAATCTTACAGAGCTGGGTCTATTAATGTAATTAATATCAAGAATGGTGAAATTTTGTGTATGGCTTCTACACCAACATATGATCCTAATAAAATAATCAAAAAACCTAATAAGGAATATTGGGATAGTATCTTATCAAACTCTCTATCACCACTAACTAATAGAAGCCTTCAGGGGCTATACTCTCCAGGATCTACTTTTAAAATGATCGTAGCAATAGCTGCGCTTAAATACGGAGTTATTAGTTCTAAATCAACACACTCATGTAGTGGCAAAATTGAATTTGGTGATAGATTATACCATTGCTGGAAAACAAATGGTCATGGTAAAATGGATGTTACAAATGCAATTACGCAATCTTGCGATGTATTTTTTTATGAAATATCAAAAAAACTAGGAATAGATAAAATTGCAAAAGTTGCTGAAGATTTTGGTTTAGGTCAGATCTTTGATATTTCGATGCCTAATCAAAAAAAAGGAATAATTCCATCAAAAAAATGGAAAAAAACTACGTTAGGTGAAAGTTGGTATGCTGGAGAAACATTAATTTCAGGTATAGGACAAGGCTTTGTTTTAACAAGCCCTTTTCAACTTGCTGTAATGACATCCATTATTGCATCTGATGGTAAAATAGTAGAACCAACAATACTTAAAAGTAAGAATATAAATTTTAAAACTAATTCCAAATACTCAGATGAAATCAAAATAATTAAAAAAGCCATGTTCAATGTAGTTAATATAAATAAAGGCACTGCTTTTAAATCACGATTACAGGATGTTAAATTTTCTGGGAAAACAGGAACATCGCAAGTACGAAGTATTTCTTTATCAGAGAGAGAAAGTGATGAGTTTAGAAAAAAAGAACAAGAATGGAAAAAAAGAGATCACGCTCTATTCGTTGGCTATATACCATATGACGATCCACAATATGCTATTTCTGTAATAATCGAACATGGTGGCTCAGGTGCTTCTACTGCTGCCCCAATTGCAAAACAGGTTTTTAACTATATTCACAAATTAAATTTATGATATTCCAAAAATTAAAAAATTTAAATTACTTACTTATTTTTTTGCTTATACTTTTATCTTTTATAGGGGCAGCAGGTTTGTATTCTGCTGCTGATGGATCTTATCAGCCATGGGCATCTAGACATTTAATTAGGTTTTATGTTTTTCTTCTAATTGCTATAGTTATAAGTATTATTGATATAAAATTAATTTATAAATATTGTTATCTTTTATTTATAATCAGTTTATTATTACTTATTTCTGTTGAGGTAATTGGAGTACTTGGTAAAGGAGCTACGAGATGGATTCGAATATTTGGTTTAAGCATTCAACCCTCTGAAATTGTTAAGATAACAATTATTTTAGCATTGGCAAAATTTTATAACGATATAAAATTTGAAAATGTTAAAAAAATAAGCTACTTATTTTTTCCATTCTTAATATTAATCATCCCATTTATTTTTGTTGTAATACAACCTGACTTAGGAACTTCACTTAGTATAATTACGCTTGGTATTTTCATTCTTTTTATTGTTGGAATAAGGTTATGGAAATTTATACTTGGTTTTATAGCTACTATTATTTCTATACCTATCCTTTTACAGTTTATTAAACCTTATCAAAGAGAACGTATAATTTCATTTCTAAATCCTGAATCAGATCCTCTTGGCCAAGGGTATCAATTAATCCAATCAAAAATTGCTCTTGGTTCAGGAGGCTCAACTGGGAAAGGTTTTTTGCAAGGAACGCAATCATATCTTGAATATCTTCCAGAAAAGCAAACAGATTTTATCTTTACTCTTATAGGAGAGGAATTTGGATTTCTAGGAACAATATTTATTATTTTTCTTTTTGTTTTGTTAATAGCTGTTTGTTACTTTATCAGCTTTAAATGTTTTCATTCCTTTGGAAAGATTCTAGCTTTAGGAGTAGCATCAAATATTTTTATTTATGTTTTTATGAATATTGCTATGGTATCAGGTCTATTGCCTGTTGTAGGTATTCCTTTACCTCTTATTTCTTATGGCGGATCAGTAATGTTATCAATAATGATATCAATGGGGTTAGTGTTAAATGTTGATCTTAATTATAATTTAAAAAAATTAAACAATGCTTAAAATAAAAAATTTAAATAAAAGCTTTGGTGGTTTAAAAGCTGTAAATAATGTTAATCTTGAAGTAAAAAAAAACTCTATTACAGGATTAATTGGACCGAACGGAGCAGGTAAAACTACATTATTTAACACAATTGCTGGTGTCTATGAGCCTGAAATTGGTGAGATATATCTTGAGGATAAAAATATAGCTAGATTAAAACCTCATGAATTGTTCAATATGGGAGTTTTAAGAACTTTTCAAATTGCTCATGAGTTTTCATCTTTGACAGTATTAGAAAACTTAATGATGGTTCCTGGCAATCAACGAGGAGAAAAATTAATTTATGCATTATTTGGTGATAAAGTTGTTAGACAACAAGAAGAAGAAATTCGAGCTAAAGCAATTGAGGTTATAGAATTTCTAAATTTAAAACATCTTACACAAGAAATAGCTGGAAATTTATCTGGAGGTCAAAAAAAATTATTGGAACTTGGTAGGACAATGATGGTTGAAGCAAATTTAGTTTTATTAGATGAGGTTGGGGCAGGAGTAAACAGAACTCTTTTAAATGAAATTTCTGACGCAATAATAAGGTTAAATAAAGAACGAAATTATACTTTTTTTGTAATTGAGCATGATATGGAGTTAATAGAAAAAATTTGTGACCCAGTAATAGTAATGGCGGAGGGAGGTGTACTGTTTGAGGGAAACTTTTCTCAAGTAAAGTCAAATGAAGAAGTAATAGAAGCATATTTAGGTAGAGGTTTAAAAAATAAAAAATAATGATTAGTTTAGTGGGTAATAATTTAACAGCAGGGTATGGTGGGGTTGATATAATTAAAAATATTACTTTAGAAGTTAAGCAAGGAGAAATAGCTGTCATTGTTGGACCTAATGGAGCTGGAAAATCAACAGCAATGAAAGCTTTATTAGGAATGCTTAAATTAACGGATGGATCAGTGAGTTTTGCAAATGATGATATAACTTTGATGCTTCCTCAAGATCGTGTTAATTTAGGAATAGCTTTCGTCCCTCAGACGAATAATGTTTTTACAGGAATGACTGTCGAAGAAAATTTAGAGATGGGTGGATTTATAAGATCTGATGATATTCATCATACTATTGAAGATATTTACAATCTTTTTCCCGTACTAAAAGAAAAAAGAAATCAGAATGCAGGTGAATTATCAGGTGGTCAACGTCAACAAGTTGCATTTGGAAGAGCCTTAATGACAAAACCAAAAATTTTAATGCTAGATGAACCAACTGCTGGTGTATCACCCATTGTGATGGATGAGCTTTTTGCACGAATTATTGAAGTAGGGAAAACAGGTGTTGGAATTTTAATGGTTGAGCAAAATGCAAAACAAGCACTAAACATTGCTGATAGAGGTTATGTATTAGTTAATGGAAAACATAGTAGAGAAGGTAGTGGGCAAGATTTACTCAATAATCCTGAAGTAAGAAAATCTTTTTTAGGGGGTTAATATGGTTGATTTTATTAATTCTATTGTTGTTCTCCTTAATTTTGTTATCATCCCAGGATTGTCCTATGGCTCTCAATTAGCATTAGGTGCCTTAGGTGTTACATTTGTTTACGCTATATTAAGATTTGCTAACTTTGCACACGGTGAACTAATGTCATTTGGTGCTATGATTACAATTCTATTTACATGGTTTTTTCAATCACAAAATATTGGTTTAGGTATTCTTCCTACAGCACTAATTGCATTACCATTTGGAATTTTAGCTACAATTGTCCTAGGTTTACTCTCAGATAAATTTGTCTTTAAATATTACCGCACACAAAAGAGTGTCCCAGTTGTATTGGCTATGGTTTCGATTGGTGTTATGTTTGTAGTGAATGCGATTATTAGGATTATAGTTGGAACTGAAACTATTAAATTTTCTGATGGACAAAAATTCATCATGAAAGCGAAACAATTTAAAGTAATGACAGGATTAAATGAGGGACTAGCCTTAAAATCTTCTCAAGTTATTACTATTCTCATTACTATTGCTCTACTAACTTTTACTTTTTGGTTTTTACAAAAAACAAAGACTGGAAAATCAATGCGTGCTTTCTCAGATAATGAAGATTTGGCACTACTATCTGGTATCAATCCTGACCGCGTTGTATTTATTACGTGGTTAATTGTGGGAACATTAGCGTGTGTTGCGGGAACATTATATGGATTGGATAAAAGTTATAAGCCCATCATTTATTTAAATCTGGTGTTACCTATATTTGCTTCTGCTATCGTAGGAGGCATAGGAAGTCCTTTTGGAGCAGTCGTTGGTGGATATGTGATTGCCTTTTCAGAAATCATGGTCACTTACGCATACAAAAAATTCTTTAAATATTTATTACCAGAAAATTTAGAGCCATCGAGTCTTGTACAACTGCTCTCTACTGATTATAAATTTGCAGTCTCTTTTACTATTCTTGTAATTGTGCTTTTAATTAGGCCGTCAGGTATTTTTAGAGGAAAGGTTCTATAATGAGATTTGATAAATATGAATGGACAGCAATATCCATCATGGTGTTTTTATTTATTATTGTTGGTTTTGTTCAAGGGTGGTCAGTCAGTTTAGTTATTCTTAATATGTGTATTATCTCTGCAATTATGACGATGGGAGTTAATATTTCATGGGGGTACGCGGGTGTTATTAATTTTGGTGTCATGGGTTTTTTAGCAATGGGCGGTTTAGCAGCTGTGCTTGTATCGTATCCACCAATCAAAGAAGCTTGGCACGTTGGTGGATCAGGACTTGGAATAAGTTTTGTCTTATTAATTGGTTTAGTTATAGCAGTATATTTTATTAACAAATTAGTAGAAAAAAAATCTCATAAATATTGGTTAAACGCCTTAGTTATTTTTTTTGGGGTTATTATCATTAGATATTTCTTCCTAAATGCCACAAATAAAATTGAAGAAGTTGATCCTGCTTTGGCAGGATTTTTAGGTGGAGCTAATTTACCAATCATCTTTTCTTGGGCTGTTGGAGGTTTCTTTGCAGGTGGTGTAGCATTTCTCATTGGAAAAGTAGCGCTAGGTTTACGCTCTGATTATTTAGCTATTGTAACGCTTGGTATATCGGAGATTGTTGTTAGTGTTCTTAAACATGAGGAGTGGTTATCACGAGGTGTTAAAAATGTTATTGGTCTTAAAAGACCTGTTCCCTATGAGATTAATCTCCAAGCTTCTGATTGGTTTATTAATATGGTGACATGGTTTAATTCATCAAAACTAAATCAAATTATGGATCCTGATCAAAAACAAGAAATGTTAAATAATTTAATAATTGATAGCTCAAGTTTATTTGTGAAACTCAATTACGCCATCTTATTTTTCATTGTGATGATTGTAATTTACTATTTTGCCAATAAAGCACAAATATCTCCTTGGGGTCGAATGATGCGTGCTATTCGTGATAATGAAGTCTCAGCAAACGCGATGGGTAAAGACATTGTGAAACAGCATCTAATTATTTTTGTCATTGGTGCAGCAATTGTAGGCATAGCGGGGGCAATGCTTGTAACATTAGATGGTTTGTTCACACCCTCCGGTTATAGACCACTTCGTTTTACTTTTATTATTTGGATCATGGTAATTGTTGGAGGGAGTGGTAATAATCTTGGTGCTATTTTTGGAGGATTTGTGATTTGGTTTGCGTGGATTGAAGTAGCGCCACTAACAACATTTTTAATTAATTTATTTACTTCAGGACTTGATCCACAAAATGCTATTCGTTTACATTTATTAGATAGTGTTCCATATTTTAGGTATTTATTAATGGGGATGGTATTACTTCTCATACTGCGATATCGTCCGAAAGGTATTATCCCTGAAAAAGTAAGACATTCATAGTAACTATTAAGGAGAAAAATAATTAAATTTTTAATAAAAAAACCCAGCTTAATAAGCTGGGTTTTTAGAATTAAATTATTTAGTAAATAATATTATAACGCACCTATTGTTACAAAAGCACCACCAGAAACTTCAAGTTCCTTAAAGGCACCAGCTGCATCACCAAATACGTTAAATTCAACATCAGTTGCACCTTGGTAATCAATATCATTACCAGCAGCTAACATTTGTAGTCCGTAAGCTAATTGACCTGGATTGATAACAACACCAGGAGCATTAGATACTTTACTAATATTACTCAAGATAGATTTTCTATCAGCAGATCCACCAGCTTGAATTGCAAGAGCAATAATCGCAGCAGCGTCATAAGACTCTCCTACGTAAGGTGCACTTCCATCCATGCCGTTAGCAGCTGCAAGGTCAGCAAATTTAGCAGAACCTTTAGAGATTGCACCTGGCATAGAACCAAATGAACCTTCAAGATCTGCACCAATGTTATCAACAATTGATTGACCAATCATACCATCAGATAGAACAAACGTATCAAAAGCACCAGAATCAAGAGATGCTTCAATCATACCTTTTCCACCATCGTCAATATAACCAATAACTAGTAGAGCATCACCACCAGCAGATGCTAAAACACCTACTTCAGATGAATAATCTGCTTTTCCGTCTTCATGTGAAGCGGAAGCAGTAATAGTTCCACCACCTGAAGCAAAAGCAGCTTCAAATACTTCGGCTAGACCTTTACCATAGTCATTGTTTGTGTAAGTTACAGCAATACTTTCAATACCTCTTTTAAGAGCTAAGTTAGCTAAAACTTTACCACCCATTGCATCAGATGGAGCAGTTCTCCAGAACGTTCCGTTATCAGCAATTTTACTTAAACCAGGTGAAGTTGCAGAAGGAGATACCATAAGCACTCCATTCGGTACAGCTACGTTAGCATTGATTGCTCCAGTTACACCAGAACAGTCAGCGCCCATGATAGCAGATACACCGTCAGCAACTAGTTGTTCTGCAGCAGCCGTCGCAGCAGCAGAGTCAACACAAGTTGAGTCGGCTTCAAGTATTGTGAAAGTTTCACCACCAAGAAGGTTTCCAGAATTTGAAGCTTCTAGAAACGCCAATTTTGCTCCATCTCTCATAGCAGGAGTTAGAGATTCAATCGGACCTGTGAAACCTAAAATAATACCAACTTTAATTTCAGCTAAAGCAGCAGTCGAAATAGACGACAAACTGATAATAGCTGCAACAAGTAATTTTTTCATATTTCCTCCGAGAAATTATTTTTTTTATATAGATCAAATCAATTCCAAGGTACAGAAATCAATGATATTGAAATGCTAAATTTGGCTAAAAAATAGAAAAAATGGAAAAATTTTATACAAATACAGTAGTTATTGGTGCTGGAGTAGTAGGTTTGGCTATTGCAAAACAGATTAGTGTCAAAAATAGAGAAACTATTATTCTTGAAAAAGAGCCCAAAATTGGTCAAATTACTAGCTCTAGAAACTCTGGCGTTATTCATGCTGGCATTTATTATCAATCTAATAGCTTAAAATCTAAGTTTTGTGTTGAAGGAAATCAACTTCTTTATGCTTATGCTAAAAAATTCAATGTTCCTTTTATTAATACAAAAAAAATTATTGTAGCCATTGATGAATCACAGATGGAACAAATATTTGAAATAAAGAAACAGGCTACAGCAAATGGTGTTGAAGGGTTAGAAATATTAAATGAAAATCAAGTCAGTCAATTAGAGCCTTTGATCAAGTCTTCAGGAGGTTTATACGTTCCATCTACTGGTATTATTGACCAGCATAGTTTGATGCAATCATATCTTGGAGAGTTTGAGAAAAACGGTGGAATGGTATCCTATAATTCTACCGTCAAGAGAATATTAATGCATAATAAAAAATTTGAAATTGAAGTTATTGATAATGAAAAAAATAAAACAAAAATTATTTGTGATTATCTAATCAATGCTGCAGGAATATTTGCTTCAGATATTGCTAGTAATATTGATGGTCTTGATAAAGAATATGTGCCTAATACTTATCTGGCAAAAGGAAATTATTTTTCCTTAAATAAAAAATTACCAATTAACCATTTAGTTTATCCAGTTCCAGAAAAGATAAGTCTCGGAATCCATTTGACTTTAGAGATAGATAAGTCAATTAAATTTGGTCCAGATGCTGAATGGGTTGATGATCCTTATGATTATTCTGTTAATGAAAATTTAAAATCAAAGTTTTGTCATTCGATAAATAGATATTTGCCTGATATTAGTGAGGATATGTTATCTCCTTCATATGCAGGAATTCGACCAATAACAAGTAAAGAGGATAGAGTTAAACGTGATTTTATGATTAGTACTGTTGAAAATCATAAAATAGAAAATTTATTTAACTTGTATGGTATAGAGTCACCTGGATTAACATCTTCTTTAGCAATAGCTAATTATATTATGGAAAGATTATAAATGACAATTGGTATTTTAGGTGGCGGTGTTTGGGGCAGTGCTCTGGCTAAACTTTTTAGTGAGCAAGAAGTTTTAATTTATACTAGGGATAAAAAAGTGATGAACTCTATTAATGATCACCATTTTAATCCTAAATTAAAATATGCAACATTTAATGATAATGTCAAAGCAACGGATGATTTAGAAAGTATTACAAAAAAAAGTTTAATTTTCATTGCTCTTCCAACACAAAGTATTCGTGAAGTTTTATCAAAGTCATATTTTCAGAATTTAAATGCTGATGTAATTATTGCGTCTAAAGGAATTGAGATTTCATCATCTTTATTTTTATCTCAATTAGTAGAAAATCTAATTAAGCCTAAATCTTTAAGTATTTTGTCAGGACCTTGCTTTTCAGATGAAGTTGCTCAAGATCTACCGACTGCAGCAACATTCGCTTCATCAAACTCATCAATTTTTGATCTCATTTCAGGCATGTTAAAGACTAAGAAATTTCGAATTTATTATTCGGATGATGTTATAGGCTGTCAAATTGGTGGAGCTTTAAAAAATATCTATGCTATTGCTGCCGGTATTTCGGATGGATTAAATTTAGGAGAAAACGCAAGAAGCGCACTTATTACTCGTTCTTTTGTTGAGATATCAAGATTTGCGATGTTTTTTAAATCAAAACAAGAAACTATTTTTGGTTTATCAGGTTTAGGGGATTTAATGTTAACGTGTAACTCTTCTAAATCAAGAAATACTAATTTTGGGATTAAAATTGCAAATATAAAACATAAAAATTTTGAGAAAGAACTTGATCAAAATGCTATTACAGAGGGATATTATACTGCAAAAGCAGCTATAAAAATTGCTTCAGAAAATAATATTGAAATGCCAATCTTAGAGTCTGTTTTTAATATTCTCTATAATGAATTTGATATAGAAGAGGAAATTAAAAAACTAATGTCAAGACCTCTAACGATTGAAAAAATTAATTAATAAATGAACTTAGACACTGATCTAGTAAGCAATATTCGTATTAATCTTAGTGCAATAGAAAGAAGAACGTCTACTCTCACAAAAAGACGCTCCGTTAAAAAAGATTATCAAGCGGCATGGCTACTAAAAGCAATTTCTCTTATTGATTTAACAACTTTAAGCGGTGATGATACAGCTGGAAAAATAGAGCGCTTATGTGAAAAAGCAAAACGACCAATCTCTCTTGATTTGCATGATAAATTAGGCCTAACACAAGGAGAGATCAAAGTTGGCGCAGTATGTGTTTATCATCATTTAATTAAAGAGGCTAAAAAAAATCTTCCAAATAATATTCCTGTTGCAGCTGTATCAACTGGTTTTCCTGCTGGATTATCATCTTTCAAAACAAGAAAACAAGAGATTACAGAGTCTATTAAAAATGGTGCTGATGAAATAGATATTGTTATTAATAGAGGTTTTGTTTTGCAAAATAATTGGAAAAAATTATATGAAGAAGTTCGAGATTTTAAAAAAGCAGCAAAGACTAAGCACATAAAAGCAATATTAGGTGTTGGTGATTTAGAGACCTTAAGAAATGTTGCCAAAGCATCGATGGTTTGTATGATGGCAGGTGCAGATTTTATTAAAACTTCTACTGGGAAAGAATCTATCAATGCTAATCTAAATAATAGTTTAGTTATGCTTCGAATGATCAGACATTTTTATCAAATGACAGGTAAAAAAATTGGGTTTAAGCCAGCTGGAGGTATTTCTACAGCAAAAACAGTTATTGAGTTTTTAATTCTTGTGATGGAGGAACTTGGGCATGAATGGATAAATCCAAAATATCTTCGAATTGGCGCCTCCAGTCTTCTCATAGATATTGAGAGACAACTCTATCACTTTGCATTAGGAAGATATGCAAATAAAGAAAAGTTAGCAATTGGATAATGAGTAAAATTATACAAAACTTTAAAAATATTTCTTATGGTCCAGCACCAGAGGACAGTAAAGATGTTATGTCCTGGATCAATTCGCTGAATAATCCTAATCATTTATTTATAAATGGAGTTTGGGTAAAATCTAAATCATCTAAAAAAATACAAGTTATTAATCCGGCTTCTAATAAAAAACTTACAACACTTTCCATATCTAATAACAATGATGTTAATGCGGCCGTAGGAGCAGCAAAAAAAGCATTTAATTCTTGGTCTAAAACTTCCTCTGATATGAGGGCAAAATATCTTTATGCATTAGCAAGATTAATTCAAAAACATTCTAGGTTTTTATCTGTCTTAGAGACGATTGATAATGGAAAACCGATAAGGGAAACAAGAGATATAGATATCCCATTAGTAGCAAGGCACTTTTATTATCATGCTGGATGGGCAAAAAAAATTGATACAAAAATAAATAAACCAATTGGTGTTGTTGGTCAGATAATTCCTTGGAATTTTCCTTTGTTAATGCTGGCATGGAAAATTGCTCCAGCAATTGCCGCAGGAAACACTGTTGTTTTAAAGCCTGCAGAATTTACATCTTTAACGGCGCTTTATTTTGCTGAATTATGTGAAAAGGCAAGAATTCCAAAAGGTGTAATTAATATTATTACTGGTGATGGTAGCACGGGAGAACTTCTTACTGCACATCCGGATATAAAAAAGATTGCTTTTACAGGATCAACAGAAGTTGGAAAAAAAATAATTCAATCTACTGCTAAACATGAAAAAAAACTAACAATGGAGTTAGGAGGCAAATCACCTTTTATAGTATTTGAAGATGCTGATCTTGATAGTGCTGTTGAAGGAGTAGTTGATGCCATATGGTTTAACCAAGGTCAGGTTTGTTGTGCAGGTTCTCGCTTGTTGATTCAAGAAAGTGTAGAAAAATTATTTATTAAAAAATTAAAAGCACGTATGGAAAAACTACGTGTAGGAAATCCACTCGATAAATCTATTGATATTGGTGCTATTGTTGCACCGGTGCAATTAAAAAAAATACAATCAATAGTAAAAAAAGGAGAAAAAGAAGGCTCTAAATTATGGCAACCTAGTTGGGCCTGTCCGACTGAGGGCCTATTTTATCCTCCTTCTATTTTTACCAATGTTTCGCCGTCTTCATTTATTGCGCAAGTAGAGATTTTTGGACCTGTCTTATCAGTGCTTAGTTTTAGAACACCTAGTGAAGCAGCAACTATTGCAAACAATACTCCGTACGGTTTAGCAGCAAGTATCTGGTCAGAAAATATTAACCTTGCTCTTGATATTGCTCCTAAAATAAAAGCTGGAGTTATATGGGTAAATTCAACTAATTTATTTGATGCTGCTTGCGGATTTGGTGGATATAAAGAAAGTGGATTTGGAAGAGAGGGGGGTATTGAGGGAATTAGAGCATATCAAGATAATACACTGCCTGAGGCTAGTAAAATCAATAAGAGAGTAAATAAAAATAAAATTGAACTTTCTACTATAGATACGACACCTAAATTATATATTGGCGGTAAACAAAAAAGACCTGATAGCGGTTATTCTTTTAATCAATTATCTTCTCAAAAAGAATTTATTTGTGATATTGCTAGAGCTAATAGGAAAGACGTAAGAGATACTGTAGAAGCTGCTTCAAAATCAAAGATAGGAACTTCAAGTAATTTTAATCGTTCACAAATTTTATTTTATTTAGCAGAAAATTTATCTCAACGAAAAGAAACATTTGTTCATTTATTAATGAGTATTGTTGGTGTTAATAGAAACCAAGCAATAAAAGAATTTGAACAATCATGTGAAAGAATATTTTATTATGCTTCTATGGCGGATAAATTTGAAGGAAACATTCATAACCCTCCAATGAGAGGTTTAACTTTAGCAGTAAAAGAGCCAATAGGTATTATGGCAAGTATTATGAGTAATGACCAACCCCTTTTAAGCATATCAACTATCATATCTTCACTATTTGCTAATGGTAATTCTAGTATCATTGTGCCATCAGAAAAAACATCTCTGATAGCTACGTCTTTGTATCAAGTTTTTGAAACATCTGACATTCCCGCTGGTTCAGTTAATATATTAACAACAAAAGAAAATGAGCTAAACGAAACACTTACACAACACGAAAATATTCACGGAATATGGGCTTTTTCTAATAATGCAAAAATTAGATCATCTATTATTCACGGGACGGTATTTAATCTTAAACGCTATTGGTGTCCAAAAAATAAGACAATAGATTGGAGCAATAATTCTGAAGAATTTTTAAATGAATTTCTTTATGAGGGATCTCAAGTTAAAAATATCTGGATTCCATATGGTGAGTAAAATTTATTAAATAAAAATAAATTATATAAATAAATTTTACATAATTACTTTTTTATGATGATATAGATTTTATATAAACGAAAGAGGTAAATATGTTAATAAATGTTAATCCACTGATAAGTCCTGAAATTTTATCACTTATAAGATCTATGGGACATGGAGATAAACTTGTTTTAAGTGATGCAAACTTCCCATCTTATTCCCAAGGAAATAAACTGTACCGTATGGATGGACTAAATGTTCCGCAAGCTGCTGAAGCTTTACTTGAACACTTTCCATTAGATAGTTTTATTCCTCATCCTGTGCAAAGAATGGAAGTCGATGGTAAACCAGATGAAATAAATGAAGTACAAGAAGAATTAATAAATACTGTAAAAAAAGTATCTGGAGATAATTGGGTTGTAGGTTCAATTGAGCGACAAAAATTTTATGTAGAAGCAAAAAAAACTATGGCGGTAATAACAACAAGTGAAACTCGACCATACGGATGTTTTATTTTTACTAAAGGAGTTTTAAAACCAGATGGAACTGTCTGGATTATTTAATTATAAGTGCAAAATAAATTAAAATCTGAAGAAATAGCATTAAGAATTCGAAGAAGAGTATTCGAACATTGTATTAAAAATAATGGAGCTTATCTAAGTCAAGCTTGCTCTTCTGCAGAACAACTTGCATGGTTATATAATGAAGCATTAAATATTGGTGATTCAACAATGCCATCTATCCCAGAAAGTTTTTCTGGAGTGCCAAGTATTAATAATAAAAAGTATAAAACTGGGGCTGGTTATAATGGTCCTATTGCCAATGAATATGATAGATTTATTTTTGCACCAGCTCATTATGCTTTAGTAGCCTATGCAACACTCATAGAAGTGGGTCGCTTAGATCCAGCTGGTCTTTCAATGTTTAATAAGGATGGATCTTCAGTTGAAATTATTGGAGCAGAACATTCTCCTGGTATGGAAATGCACAACGGCACCTTAGGAATTGGATTATCTACAGCTGCTGGAATAGCTTATGGAAGAAAACTCAATAAAGAAAAAGGTGAAACTTGTGTTTTTATGTCAGATGGTGAGCTACAGGAGGGACAAATTTGGGAGGCTCTTCAAGTAAGCGTTTATTATAAATTAGATAATCTCTGGGCTATAGTTGATGTTAATGAGCAACAGGTTGATGGTGCTATGAGCGATGTTTTAGATATTGGTGATGTACAAAAAAAAATAAATGCATTTGGAGCTAAATGTATTGAAATAGATGGTCATGACATCGACGCCATGAGACAAGCAAAAAAAGAACAACATAAAGATCAACCTTTGATTATCCTTGCAAGAACTTGTCCATACAAAGGTATGAATTATTTGAAAAAAAGATTCCCAAGATTGCATTATGTAAGATTTAAGTCTGAGGAAGAAAGAAGCATAATGAATATAGAAATTTCTAAAGAATTAGGAATTGAGCCAATAGAATATTAGTATGATTGAAATCGTAAATAAACCGTACAGCTATACTTTTAAAAACTACGCTTCTAAAAATAAAAAAATTTTATGTCTATCTGGTGATCTTACTTCTTCTTGCGAAGTAGATCAATTTAGAGATGAATTTCCTAATCAATTTGTTTCTATGGGAATGGCAGAGCAAAATATGATGAGTTTTGCTGGGGGATTATCTATGAGTGGATATATACCTTTTATTCATACTTTTGGTGTATTCACTTACCGTAGACCTTATGATCAATTATTGGCATCAATTGCCTATCCACGCAGAAAAATTCGAATTATGGGCTTTCTTCCAGGAATAACAACACCCGCTGGTATGACTCATCAAGCTATAGAAGATATTTCTGTAATGAGAACGATTCCAAATATGACTGTAATAGAAACAGGAGATGCTACAGAAGTTGAAAGTATATGTGAACAAGCAAATAATGTTGATGGACCTGTATATTGTAGAATATTAAGAGGCTCTGTTCCAAGACTATTTGATACTCCGCTCAAAATAGGCGATATAAGAGTATTAAATTCAGGCACAGATATATTATTAATTACTTCAGGTATTTGTACTGAAGAAGCATTAAGAGCAAGATCAGTATTAATTGATGCAGGCATCTCAATTTTACACCTGCACGTTCACACATTTAAACCTTTCAATGAAGAGAAAATTTTAGATTTATTAACTAATATAAAAATAGGGGTTATTACAATGGAAAACCATTTAGTTAATGGAGGTCTTGGTACTCTTATTGCTGAAATAATATCAAAACATGGTTTATCAAAAAAATTAATGAAACTTGGTTTAAATGACACTTTTGCTCATGGAGGATCTAAGCAATATTTAACCAAATACTACGGTTTTGACGCATACGCATTGATTAAATCTATAGAAAAATTTATAGGACAACCATTAAATATTGAAGAAAAAGATTTAGAACAAGCAAGAATTGAAAATGTTCATTCTCTCTCTAAAGCTGAAGCACTTTAAATTATGAAAAAAAAATTTTTTAAATTATTTAAAACTACAAAACCAATTATAGCTATGGTTCATTTTCCTGCATTACCAGGATCACCATTATATGATGAAAAAAAAGGATTAGACTATATTTTTAATTCTATTCAAGCTGATGTTAAAAATTTACAGAATGCTGGAGTTGATGCCATTATGTTTGGTAATGAAAATGACAGACCTTATGAATTAAAAGTTAATAGAGCCACTTTATCTACTATGGCTTATATGATTGGAAAAGTAGCAGAAAAAATTAACATTCCTTTCGGTGTTAATGTTTTATGGGATCCAATCAGCACAATAGCACTTGCCGCTTCTACTAATGCTAATTTTGTTAGAGAGATATTTACTGGTACCTATGCTTCAGATATGGGAATTTGGAGCCCAGATGCAGGTAAAGCTATGCGATATAGAAATTCTTTAGGGCGTAAAGATATACAAATGTACTATAATATTTCTGCAGAATTTGCATATTCCTTAGATAGAAGAACAATTGCTGAAAGAGCAGAAAGTACAGTATTTTCATCAATACCAGATGCAATATTAGTATCTGGGCAAATCACAGGACAAGTTGCTAAACTGGACGAAATAAAAGAGGTTAGTAAAATTATTCCTAAGACACCTGTATTGGCAAATACTGGAGTAAATTATAATAATGTAGAAGATATTCTTATGGCAACTGATGGAGTGATTATTGGCTCCTCACTAAAAT
This sequence comes from uncultured Alphaproteobacteria bacterium, assembly GCA_902569865.1. GTDB lineage: Bacteria > Pseudomonadota > Alphaproteobacteria > HIMB59 > CACPNW01. The sequence goes on from CACFVT010000002.1 coordinate 64,726, forward strand.
ATAACGGAGATACATGGAAAAATGTTGATCCAAAAAGAGCAAAAAAATTTATGAACAAAGTTAAGTCTATTAGAAAAAATGCCTAACTTGAAAGAGATTAATTCTATAAATAATACATTAGAAGATTTAGTTTTAATTTCTGGTTTATCTGGACACGAGACAAAAGTAAGAGATTATTTAAAAAAACAACTAAAACAAAATGCACTTAATGCAAAAACTGATATTTTAGGTAATTTAATTTGCACTCTTAAAGGCAATGAAAAATTACCATCTGTTATTTTATTTGCACATATGGATCAGCTTGGATTTATGGTCAAAAAAATTGAAGATAATGGATATATTAGAGTTGAAAGAGTTGGAGGAGTGCCTGAAAAGGCTTTGCTTTCCCAAGATGTTGTAATTGTAAATAATAAGCAGGAATTAATTCAAGGAGTCATTGGTAATAAAGCGCATCACGCAACTCAACCGAATGAAAAATACACAGTACATAAGGTAAATGAAATTTACATCGATGCTGGATTTAAAAGTAAGAGAGAAGTTTTAAGAAATGGAGTCAATATTGGAAGCCCTATTACATATGCTCCTTATTATAAATCTCTTAAAAATAATAATGTCTGTGGATCATCTATTGATGATAGAGCTGGTTGTGCAGTAATTCTTAATGCCGCTAAAGCTTTAACTAAATCTAAAAATAGACCTACAGTGCACATAGTTTTTTCAGTTCAAGAAGAATTTAACCTTAGAGGTATACTGCCAGTAATTAATACTCTTAAACCAAATATTGCTATTCAAGTTGATTTAACTCTAACCTCAGATACACCTGATATGGTTAACTCCAGTGATGTTTATTTAGGCAAAGGACCTTGCGTTAGTTTATTTTCTTTTCATGGAAGAGGGACGCTAAATGGTGTTATACCTCATCCTTCAATAATAGAAATTTTTGAAAAAGTTGCTAAAAGTAAGAAAATTAATCTTCAAAGAAGTGTTGCATCAGGCATTTTAACCGATGCTTCATACGTGCAATTTGCTAATGAAGGTGTTGCGAGTATTGATGTAGGTTTTCCTATGCGTTATTCACATTCTTCTAGAGAAGTTTGCAACTTAAATGATCTTATTGATTTAAAAAATCTATTAGTTGCTGTTATAAATAAAATAGATAAAAAAATTAAACTTATAAGATAATTAATATGGCGCAAAAACTTTTTCTTGGTATTGATATTGGCACTTACGAAACAAAGGGTGTGTTGGTTGATAATGTCGGTAACATTATTTCTCAAGCAGCAAAAAAACATGAAATGATAGTGCCCCAAAGTGGTTGGGCAGAGCACAGACCTATGGAAGATTGGTGGGGTGATTTCACTTATGTGTCAAAAAAATTAATAGAACAGTCAAAATGTAATCCTAAAGATATTTTGGCAGTTTCTGCCAGTACAATTGGACCTTGTATGTTGCCATTAGATAAAAATGGTGAACCTCTAATGAATGCAGTTCTATATGGGGTAGATACAAGAGCACATAAAGAAATTGATTTATTGAATTCTTCAATTGGTGAAGAAAAAATAATGCAATTTAATGGTAACGTTTTAACTTCTCAACAAGTAGGTCCAAAAATTTTATGGTTAAAAAATAATAGACCTGAAATTTATGCTAAAACAAATAAAATAGTTAATGGTACTGGTTTTATTAATTTTAAATTAACTGGCAGATATACTACTGATCATTTTTCCGCTGCATTTGTTAGCCCGCTTTACGATATAAACAAACAAGCTTGGAGCAATGAATTAAATGATGGAATAATCGATATAGAAAAACTTGCAGATTTGGTTTGGACTAATGAAATTATCGGAAAAATAACTAGCACAGCCTCAAATGAAACAGGCTTAGCAGAAGGTACTATAGTTACGTCTGGCACAATTGATGCAGCAGCTGAAGCAATTAGTGTTGGTGTAATTGGAACAGGTGATATGATGATGATGTATGGTTCTACAATGTTCTATATATTAGTTACTGATAAAGTCTTGTCGGATAAAAGGTTATGGTATTCACCTTGGTTATTTAAAGGAGAACATTCCTCTATGGGTGGTTTAGCAACAAGTGGAACGTTAACACATTGGTTTAAAAATAATTTTGCACAAGAACTAACAGGTGATGATACATTTATTAGATTAGCTCAAGAGGCTGAAAAATCTCCACCAGGATCAAAAGGCATAGTATTTCTTCCATATTTTTCAGGTGAGCGAACTCCTATACATGATACAAATGCTAAAGGTACTTTTTTTGGTTTAGATTTAACCCATGATAGATCTGATATGTACAGATCAATATTTGAAGGTATTGCATATGGCACAAATCATGTAATTGATGTGTATAAAGAATTAAATGCTATTCCAAAGAATTTATTTAGTGTGGGAGGAGGAACTAAAAATAAAGTTTGGTCACACACAACATCAGATGTTATTGGATTAAATCAAACTTTAAGAAAAAAAACAATTGGCGCCTCATATGGTGATGCTTTTCTGTCAGCTTGTACAGTAGGAGAAGTTCATAAGGACGATATTAATAAATGGAATGAAGTAGAATATCAAATTGAAGCTAATCTTCAAAATCAAGAAGTTTATAGCAAGGGTTATGAAGTTTATAGAGAACTATATGAGAGTACCAAACACTTAATGAAAAAATTAAATACCTAACCTTTAATAGCTCCTGCCGCCATTCCTTTAACAATATATCTCTCTAAAAAAATTGCTACTATGATTAATGGCAAGCATAAAGCAGCAGAAATAGCAGCCATATTCCACCATTTAATACTTTGAGAGGAAATTTGAGAGGCAACCATCACTGGCATAGTTTTGGCGTCTGTACTGGTTATAAGAGCAGCTAAAAAATATTCATTCCAACATAATATTAAGCACAATATAAATGCACTTGCAATTCCAGGTAAAACTATTGGTAAAACAATTTTAAAAAAGCTCATCCATACACTCGCTCCATCAACTAAAGCTGCCTCTTCTAATTCAATAGGAACAGCATTAAACTGATCTCTCATTATCCAAATAACTATTGGTAAAACTGTCAAAGTATAAATCAATATCATGCCAATATGAGTATCGAGTAAATCAAGCTCCCTATAAAGAACCAATACAGGTAAAGCTAAAACTACGGGTGGTAAAATTAATTGTGATAAGAAGAAAAATGAAATGTCAGGATTTCTCATAAAACCAAATTTATAATTAAATCGACTTAAGCCATATGCAGCAAATGAACCAAGTATTACAGCTAATGCAGAAGCACTTGCCGAAATAAAAGCTGTATTGAAAAAACGTGCTAAAAACTCCTCTCTTGGATTAGACTCAACAAATAAAGTGTCGGGAGAAAATCCGAGATTTCGCCAACCTTTCCAGGATGGCTCAAAATCTATCCAAGGAATTAACAAACCTTGAGTAACACTCGCAGCTGTTTTAAAAGATGTAGTCGCTGTCCAATAGATTGGAAATAAACAAATAAAAGTCCACAATAAAAGAATTCCGTATATTATTATTTTTTCACTTAAATTATTTTTCATTATGAAGCTCGCTGTAACCATCGATTAACAAATCGAATGAGGACGGTCATAAGAATGACTATAAAAATCAAATAAACAAAAGATAGTAATGTGCCGTAACCAACATTTGATCTATCCCTATATTCTCTTACGATAAAACTTGTTACACTATCAGTGGCACCACCAGGACCACCAGCAGTTACTATGATTATTATATCTGCAAGTTTTAATTTAAATATAATTCGAATAACTAATGTTGTTAAAGATACTGGAAGCATTATTGGAAAAATTATATTTTTAAATAGAGCCCACTTATTAGCCCCATCTACTTTAGCAGCTTCCAGAACTTCTTTTGGTAATGCTTGAAGACCGGCTAATAACATAATAATCATAAGGGGTATAAATGTCCAAGCATCCATACACATCATAGTTAGTTTTGCGATTACGGGATTACTAAAAAAAGTTGGAGTATCCCAGCCTAACCAACGAGCAAAACTTGCTACTGGACCAAATCGTTGTTCAAGCATAGATTTTCCAACCATCCAGCTTACTGCTACTGGACTTAACATGAGTGGTATTAAAAATGCTATTCTAAAAAATTTTCTACCTCGTATTTGTGAATTTAGTAAAATTGCTAGCAAGAAAGCAATAGTAAATTCAACAAGAACTGCAAGTACGTAATAGATCATATTTTTTAGTGCATTCCAATAATAAGGATCAGAGATCATTTGATAAAAGTTATCAAGTCCATTAAATTTTCTTCCATCAATGGAACTTAAGTTCCAATCTGTAAAAGAAATATAAAGTCCAAATAACAACGGAAAAATCACAATTGAAATTATGAACATTACGGCGGGAAAAACAAAAAGATTTCTCTTTCCTCTTTCTCCATAAATTAACACTCTTGAATAACCAATTGCTACTGCCCAAAGGACATAGGCGTAAAGCACTGGTCTCCAATTAGAAAAACCAAAACTAATTTTTTCATTAGAATGTAGAGTTTGAATAACAGCAATTACAACCATCAATATAAATGAAGACCAAACAATAATTTTACCAGCTCTTTTAGTAGCTTGACTTACTGTAGATGGAGCGACAACATATAATGGATCACGTTCTATATATTTTATTTCACTCATTATAAAAAAAAAGAAATCATAATAAAAAATCTAGCGACTAAGAATAGTCGCTAGAAAAAAAAAGTAAACTACAGTCCTAATGAACCTTTGTAGAGTTTGATTTGGCTTTCTCTACCAATTTGGTCTGTAATTTTATCCCAAGCTGCAGCAATATTATCTGCACCTGTTTGAGCATCATATTGACCAGCAAATATTTTGGATAATTCGTCTTCTGCAATACTATAGTATTGAAAAATACCTGGTATACGTGGCTCAATAGCAGCGTTCGGGTGATTATAAGAATCCGCTTCTGAAGCTAAATAGTCAGATGCAAAGGCTTCTGTATAACCAGCACCAACCCACTCATCAACATTAAAGTGACTGTTTCTGTATGGTTGGAATCCTGAAGGATACATTGACATCCATAGTGATAGATCTTTACCACCAATATGTGAACATGCAGACCAAGCAGCTTTATTTTTAGCAGAGTTGTCATCTACTGTTTTCATACAGTATAATCCCCAACCAATATAAGCCATGTTAGGTGCATAATTAGGACCACTAGCTAATGTTTCCCATTTACCAGTTTGCCAGTTGTACACATCATCTGAACCAGGCAAGATATCAAATCCTACGTTACCTTGCACAAGAGACTCATCAGAAGTATTAGCGTTAGATCCAACATCTCCCCACCAAGATACCATAGAACCAGTACCTGCTAAGAATTGACTGAAACCAGTAACACCAGGATCAGCATTAATTTGATCAGGTGGTTGTGCTCCACTTCTATCAAGAACATCTTGAATAGCTCTAACCCATGCAGGATTATTAACCATTGGTTTCATAGTATCAGGCTCAAACAAGAAAGCAGGACTATCTGGATGTTTTGCATAAGCTGTAGCAATACTTCCTAAGAAATAGAAACCAAATCCACCCCAACCTTTTTGAACATCTAAATATCCATAAGCTGGGAAACCGGCATGTTGCTTTCCTTTAAGGAAATTCGTTACTTCAGTAACCTTCTGCCAAGTTGTTGGAACTTCCCAATTACCAGAATGACCTTCTGCTTTCCAAGCTGCAGCTAACTCTTCATTTTCAAAGTAGTCAGTTCTGTAGTTGAAGTTATGACAGTCACCATCAATTGAAATTCTGTGTGTTACACCATCCCAAGTTCCTGTTGGAGCTTGTAAATAACCAACATAGTCACCTAAATCAATTTGATCAGCTACCCAATCAGGCATAGCAGAAAGTAATTTCTTACCACCTAGGTCTCCTTCAAAAGGTGCACCAGCTTGTAAGATATCAAAATCAACTGTTCCTGTTGCAATAGACTGTTGTAGTCTAGCATTATAATCAGCTTGAGCTAAATCAATCCAATTAATTTTTGCGCCAGTATATTTTTCCCAAGGTTTTAAGAAACCTCTGTGAAGCATATTGTGAAGGTTTAAACTGTCTAAACCCATAAAGTTTAGTTCAACTCCTTTAAACTCTCCTTCACTAACTCGTTCTTTAGTTCCACCTAAGCACATCTCACCAACTTTTTGCCAGTCAGCATCTCCAGGTGAACCTGCTCCAACTCCAGGAATTTTAAGAATAGCTTTTCTAAGCTCTGAATGCCCATCTGCAAATGAACTTGTTGCAATTGATGATAATCCACCACTCATTGCTGCAATAGCTCCAGCTGAAGCTGCACCTTTTACAAAGCTACGTCTATTTATTCCGTGTTTTAGAGCGTAATCATATAGTGATTTTTTCATTATATCCTCCCGATATGAATTATAGTAATTAAGTTTTATAAAGATAAGATTAGTAAGGCAACAATAAAAACGTTAAAAAGGTATTTATTTTTAACAGAAAGCCTATGTTTACAAACAAATTTGCCACACGACTCAATTCATTTAAATCAAAATGGCCTAGTGATAAAAATCCCACCACAATAGAATTAATAAAAAGAGCATCAAAAGTTGAGGGTTTAACTCATGTAGATCTTAATTATCCTGATCACAGTGAGCCATCTATTAGGGAAATATCAGCTATTACAAATGATTGTGGTTTAGCAATAAATGGATTAGCGATGAGATATTATACAAATCCAGCTTTTAAATTAGGAGCTTTTACCAATCCAAATAAGAGGGTTCGGCAGGAGGCAATTGATTTAACAAAAGCAGCAATTGATGCATTAAGAGAAATAGACTCGAATTTATTAACTATTTGGTTAGGTCAGGACGGTTTTGATTATGGTTTTCAAGTTGATTATAAAAAAATATGGGATGATGAAATAAATGCAATTAGAGAAGTTGCAAAATATGACAAAGATTGCTTGGTTAGTATTGAGTATAAACCAAATGAGCCTCGCGCATATTCCTTACTATCAAATTTAGGTACAACACTTCTGGCTATAAAAGATATTAATTTAAAAAATATTGGTGTGACTATCGATTTTGCTCATATATTATATTCTAATGAGCAACCAGCACTTGTTGCAGCCTTAATTGACAAACATTCACAAATATTAGGATTGCACTTGAATGATGGTTACGGAAAAAGAGATGATGGACTTATGGTAGGATCTGTTCATCAGTTAGCTACAATTGAGTTACTCT
>CACFVT010000003.1 GCA_902569865.1 uncultured Alphaproteobacteria bacterium
GGTGAAAATTTTTATTTCTATTTCATTCGTTGTGTCATTAATAGTGTAATTTCTTCTTGGAATATTGAAAAAAATATTCTTGATAAAAAAAATATAAATACACTAAGTCTTCAAAATAGAATGTTACATTATTTTGTATTAGAAATTATTTTTTTATTCATTGCGTTTTTTATTGCTGGTATTAACGGCTTAGTATTTGTTAGCTTTCATTCTTTTGTTTCTATTACTTTACTGGAACTTGTGAATTATATTCAACATTATGGTTTAGAGAGAAAAATGCAGAATGGAAAATACGAAAGATTTACTGACCATCATTCATGGAATAGTCGCCATATTTCCGCTAATTGGTCGACGTTTAATCTAGGTTTACACGCAGAACATCATCAAAGTGCGTCCAAACATTACCCACTATTATCACAAGAAGAAAAAGTAATTGAGATGCCAGCAAATTATTCCATTATGCTAATCATGGCTTTAATTCCTCCATTATGGTTTTTTATAATGGATAAAAAAATAGATAAACTAAAGACAATTAAAATATAATTTTTCACCATCTTAAACTCATACAACTTAACCCTGCATCAACTTTTGAAATTTCATCAACCTTTAGTTTTATAATATTATATTTTTTAGATAAAATCTCTTCTGCTTTAACAAAACCATCAGGAAGTAATAATTTATCATTTATTCTAAGAGAGTTGGAGGCACCCTCTTCTCCTATTGGTAATTCAATTAGATTATAATTTGATTTTAAATAATCTAATTTTGCCATTTTGTAGCTTACTAAAATTACATCATCATCTATTACGCTACATTCAGACTTAAAATGAAGAATGTCTTCTGGTGTCTTACATATATCAACTGTAGCACCCAGTTTTTTAAGAATATTAGATAAATTTTCTGCACCCAATTTATTTGTTCTATTTGAGAGACCTACAATAAAATGATTATTTATATTTAAAATGTCACCACCTTCAACAAAACCATTTTCTACTAATAATATATTATCAAAAAGATGTTTAATTTCCTCTTTAATAATATCTTTTTCACCGTTTCTGCTTCGATCAAAGGGATTTAATATAATAAGATTAGATTTATAGGTAAGTGCAGGATCTTCTACAAATATACTATCGGGATATTTTTCTAGTGGTTCTAATATGTGAATTTTTAGACCAGCTTCTTTAATTGCTTTTACATAATTGTTATGTTCGTTTAGCACCATTTCATACTGAGGATGTAAATTTTGTGAACTTAATCCATTTTGAATGTTTTTATTTGTTTTTCTAATTATTGCATTATTAAAATTATAGCTCATATTTATATTCTTTTAAGGTAAAATATTATACTAACTAAAATGGGAAATAATTTAAATAACTTTTAATATTAATATAAATTAACAATCATTTTTTAATGCTGGGATATAAAATCCCAGCATAGATAATAAAAGTTAATTAAGCATATATTGTATCAGAAAGTCTAAGTATGAGGATAATAGCTATCACAACAAATACGTGCCCTACTACTTCATCACCAACATCTGTTTTTGAGTCTGGATCAATAATTTTTAATCGTGTCCCCCAACTTAATAGCACCTGACATAATGATACAAGAAAGTTAAAGACAAAGAAAATCCAGCAACCAAGTGGTCCATTTTCTCTAAAAATAATCCAAACACCTATAATCAGAGTTGGAAGAACAAAACTTCCAACAATTCTTATAATTGGGACTGATTTTTCTCCTAAATCATACCTTGTTACAAGTGTGTTTGGACTAAACACAGTAAGAACAGCGTAGTACCCTAAACCTAACATGCTTATGGAATATAAAACTAAATTTAATATTCCACCCCAAGCCTCAATCATAGTGCCTCCTTTATAAATTATACTTCTGTTTTAGATAAATCCCACAACTGGACATTGTCAACACAATCATCAAACATTGCTTTTGCATTTGGATTAGGATGGTTTCCAGAAGCAAATTGCCTCATATTTTCTTCATTGTGCACAGTAACCTTCATCATTGCATAACTTTTATCTGGAGCAAAACCTGGTCTGGTTTGTTCAACGTGAGCGATTGTTTTTCTTATTTCCATTCCTTCTTCTGATTGAAACCAGCCCATAAACTTATCAAACATTCCTTCTTTAAAAGCAACCATTGCTAACATTTCTTTATCCATAAAATATCTTTCTGTTATTGTGTTATTACTTTAAGTTGATTCTTTAATTATAAAATATTAAATTTTGAAGATAAATTTATCTCCTTTTAATTAATTTAATAAATTATTCTCCCCAAGCACCGTGAAATTCTATAACTTCAGCTGGTTCATCTCCAACAACCCAACCATCATGACCAGGGTCAATAGAGTAAGCGTCACCCTTTGTGTAACTAACTTCAGTTCCATCTTCATGCCTCGCACAAACTGTACCTGCAATAATAATTCCTAAGTGTTTAGTTTGACAACTTTCTGTTTTTACAACAGGCTTAATATCTTTTGACCATTTCCAACCTGGTTGTAATGTCAATCTCATTAATCTTTGTCCGCCAACTTTAACAGACTCTATTTTAGCATTATTAAATGCAGTTGATACTTCATCAGGGTTACTAAAACTTTTAACTTCTATAGAGCTCATAATTTACGTCCTCCTAAAATAAATTAAATTAATAGTATCAGAAAAAAAACATATTTTTAAAAGAAAATATTATTAAATTTTAACTGTTATAAAATAACAAAGATTAAATTTAAAAGCCTTTGCCTTGATAAATTTATTATTATCAATATTATTAATCTAATAAATACAAAAAATAATTTAAAAAGGATAAAAATGTCAATAATAAAAAAACTTTGGGATGCGGAAGAGAATAAAGATTTAGCTCAATTTAATGAGGTAATGAGTGAAGATTTTGTTTGGGTAAAACATTCTACTGGTGAAGAAATCGGAAGAGATGTCTTAGCTACATGGTTTATGAGTGACGATGCACCTAAATCAGAAAATAATAGAATAATTTATGAAAATGATGAAATTGGAGTAGCTCATAGTTTTGTAACCTTTAAAGATGGCTCAAGACAAGCAGTTATGGTTGTCTATACTATCAAAGATGGAAAAATTATCCGCTCTGAAACTGGCGCTACAGATATGCCAAAATAAAAAACTAATATAATTTCAATAAAATGCATCGTTATTTTTTAATTCCGATGATTAGTTTTTTTCTAGTGATTTTAGGTTTTGTTATCTATTTTCAATATATAAACGAAAATTGGAAATATTTGGTTCCTAAACCTATCCTACCAGATTCATGTAATGATTTAATAGATGTGGAATTAGTTATTCATGAAGATGATTATTTGGAAGGAAGATCTTATATTGACAGTCCAGATATTATTAATGGTAAACAAATTCATGCAGTATATTTATTACCTTGTGAGAGAGAAGATAGAAGATTCGATGTTAATTCAAATATAGAGTTTTCTTTATTAGCTATAAATAAATGGTTTTTGGATAAATCAGCAAATCAAGAATTACGTTTTGATATAACTAATAAAAATCAGATTGATGTTACTTTCTTACGTGTAAATAAAACTATGAATTGGTTTGATAATAAAAAAAAAGAAGAAAATAATAAAAAAATAGACATTTCAGAAAAAATAAAAAAAATTATTTATTTAAATAAAGATAAGTTTCAAAATTTTTCTGATAAAAAATTTATTATTTTTTTTGAAGGTTGGGAAAGAAGAAAATATATAAATTATGATGTTTGTGGCAAAGCTGATTTTGAAGGTAAAATTTCTGTTTATTATACCTACTCACGTTTTAAAAAATATATTGGTAGTGAGTTAAATCTTAAAAAAAACAAAAGAATATTTACATGCACAAAGAAAGATCACTTAAATGATGTAAATGATCTTAATTTTGGTGATGCAGAGGCTACTATTTTACATGAAATTCTTCATTTATTAGGTGCACCGTCTAAATGTGGTAAAAATTTAGATAACTCAAAATCTCATGTCTCAGATACTACAAAAGATATAATGCATAAACAATCAGGAAATGAATATTTAGATTATAAAAATGATGATTATTATAACCACAATATTGAAGGATGTAGTGATTTAAAAAATAGTGATTACCTAATATCTTATTAAATAATTAGGGATTTAAAATAACTTTCATTGATTGGTCACTCATAGCAACATCCATTGCCTCATGAACATTATCAATGTTAAACTGATGAGATATAATTTTTTCCCATGGCAATTTGTCAATATTTCTTTCAAGCAATTTTATAGATGGATAATATTGAGAGATATCATCACCACCAATTCCTATAACTCTAGCACTTTTTTCAAGAATATGTGAATGAGGATTGATAGGAATATCATGTGAATTAGAAAAAATTCCTACTTCTAAAACCATCCCCCCTTCTCTTATTAATTCCAAGGCAATAGTAAAACCTTCTGAAACACCTGAACAATCAACAACTAAATCTGCACCTAAATTATCGGTTAATCGCATTATACTATCATTTATTTCCTCTCTATCATCACTCGTTATAACTTCTGTTGCTCCAAATTCTTTAGCAAGTGATGTTCTAAATTTATAGGGATCAACAGAATAAATTTTTCCTGCACCCATCAGATTAGCTTTTATTAAATGAAATAAACCTATTGGTCCTGTTCCTAAAATAACTACAGTATCACCACTTCTAAATGGTTCCCACTCTGAAGACCATTGACGAGCTTTATCTAAACATCCTGTGACTGAGAGAGGTTCAATAAAAGTTCCAAATTTAGGATCAAGTGTATCAGGATATTTAAATAAATGGCTACCTGGTAAAATATACAAGTATTCACTCCATCCACCAAAAATATGAGGTGGCTCACCTGCTCCTATATTATTTCCATAATCTAACTTACATTCACAATAATAGTATGGTCGATTATTTCGACAAGCAAAACATTCACCACATGAAATATTTGGGGCTGGGACAACTCTATCCCCTACATGCAATTCATTTCCATCATGATCCAAAATCTTACCATTGATCTCTTCAATTATACCTACATTTTCATGTCCTTGAATTACTGGTAGAGGTATGGGCCTTCCTCCCTTTTGATGAAAAAAACCTTCAAATGAATGTTTGTCTGTTCCACAAATACCAGAATATTCCATTCGAATAATTGCTGAGTCTTTTTTTACTTCAGGATATGGAAAACTTTTTAAAGATAATTTACCTTTAGCTTCAAGAACAACTGATTTAACAAATCTATTTTTAATCATTGTTCATAAATAATATCATATGAGCAATTTTTATTGAATATTTAGCAAATAATCAATTAAAGAAATCCAATTGTGGCATCGATTAGGAGAATATTTATGAAAAATAAGGTGATTATAAATACTATTATTAGTTTTATCAGTGCCACAAAAATTCTTATAAAAATAAATTGAGATATTTTTTTGGTATAATTATGTTTTTCTTAAGAAATAAAATTAATATGAGCTAGAAATTTTCAAAACTAAATACATTCCTACACAAAAAATTATTATCAAATCAATTATAATCATATTGTTTTCCAATCTTTAAATTCTTCCTGAAGAATATCTTTGTCTTTAAATACTATACTCTCTGAAATTAATTTTCCCCCTTCATTAATTTGAAGACTTCCGTAGGTTATTTTTCCTGACACATAACTTGATGACATAAGTTTTAATAATTCTCTAACATCAATCTCCCCTTCTACATTTCCTTCAACATATAGTTTGTTAGTTTTTATTTTACCTTTTATAGATCCAGTCTTGCCAACTATTAATTCATTGCATGAAATATCACCCTCTATTGTACCTTGTACATTAATTTCATTTTCTTCTTTTATTTCACCTTTTATACTAGCTCCTTCACCAATCATGAGAGAGCTTGTTTCCTTAATTTGCGTTATAGGTTCAGAGATATCATTTTTAACATTATTATGGTAACTCATAATATTTTTAGTTTTATGAAGAGGTTCAGTTTTCGTTTTTAACTTTAGTAATGACATTTATTTTCCTTTTTTAATTATTGTTTAAAGATACTTATGAATAATGTTTGTCTAATGGATGTTGTAAATATGTTAATTTTATGAAAAAAGAACTCAGTAATGATTGATACAAATTATTTTAAATCAGTTCGAATATTAGATGGTGGAATGGGACAGGAACTTTTATCAAAAGGATTACAATCTAAAGGTTCTTTGTGGTCAGCATCTGCTTTATTAGAAAAAAAATATCATCAACTGGTAATAGATACTCATCTTAACTTTATTAATGCAGGCGCCAATGTCATTGTAACAAATAATTTTTCTGCAAGACGTGTAAGAATGATTGAGAATAAAGCAAATGATCAATTTGAATATGCAAATAAAATAGCGGGAGAATTGGCATTAAAGGCAAAAGAACTATCAAAAAAGAATATAATGATAGCTGGAAGCCTACCTGCACAAAATGATACATATGTAAAAGATGAAAGAGATTCCAAGATTATAGAAAGTGGATTTCTTGATCAGGCTTTATGTCTCCAACAATATGTGGATTTTTATTATTTAGATGTAATGTCAAGTCTGAGAGAATGCCAAATAGCATTATCCGTAACTGAAAAAATAAAAATACCAGCATTAGTAGGATTACATATTAAAGCTAATGGAAAACTGCCTTCTGATGAAAAAGTATATGATGTTATAAGCGAATGTAAAAAATATAATATACTTGGTGTTATACTCTCTTGTGTGTCACCTGAGACTATTGAACAAATAGCTGATGAATTATCAAAACTTGAGATACCCTATGGTTATAAAGCTAACTTATGGAAATTAAATGATCCTCTACCTCATACAGCATGGATAAAAGAACCAGATCAAATAGGAACAAATCCAATTGAAGTATTAGGCACTAGAGATGATTATTCAGATGAAATGTTTTATAATTTTTCTAAAAAAATGATTGATAAAGGAGCTACTATTATTGGTGGATGTTGTGAAATAAAACCAAAACATATTAAAAAAGTATCAGAATTATTAAATTAATTATTATTATTAAAAATCAATTAAAATAAATTGTGGCACCTACAAGGAGTAAATTCACAACAAGTACAGTGCAAAATAAAAGAACTATTTTATCTATCAGTGCCACAGTTATAATCTAAAGATCAAAATTGACATCAAAGAGGTCTAAATGTGTTTGTAATAAGATATTAGAATATTAATCTTCACTTGTTCGGAATGATTCAAATATGGCAAAAAATATAATAATTATAATCCGCCTTGAGAAATTAAGAAGTCAGAAATTTTTTCAATTCCTTTATTATTTTTCATTTCACCAAAAATATAAGGTAAACCATTTCTGGCTTCATTTACATCGACTTTCATTTGCTCTAAATCAACATTAACATGAGGAGCAAGATCAACTTTATTGATGACCAGTAAATCAGATTTTTTTATTGCTGGGGCTTTTTTTCTTGGAATGTCAGCACCTTGAGCAACATCAATCATGTAAATTGTTAAATCAACTAACTCTGGGCTAAAAGTTGCTGCTAAATTATCACCACCAGATTCAATAAGTATTAATTCTAAATCAGGAAATTTTTTTTTCATTTCATCTACTGCAAGTAGGTTGATTGAACAATCTTCCCTTATAGCTGTATGTGGACATCCTCCCGTTTCAACACCTTTAATTCTTTCCATTGGAAGAACTTGAGTCTTCATTAAATATTCAGCATCTTCTGTTGTATAAATATCGTTTGATATAACTGCTATTGAAAATTTTTTTGATAAATGGCGACATAACGATTCTGTTAAACTAGTTTTTCCTGTACCTATTCCCCCTCCTATACCAACTTTTAAGGGTCCGTTAATATTATTCACGTTAAATAAATCCTTGAATCTAAATTTTCATGCTTAATTGCAAAAATATCAGCTACAAAAAAAGTTGTACCAATGTCTTTAAGAGAAAGTTTTTTTGATTGATCTAAAAATTTTTGTATTTGATCTATAAAATAAACATTTAATGTTTGGCCATCTTTTTGTGAAATAGGAATATGTTTAACACATACATTAATTAAATTAGAGATATAGGATTGAAGATAAAATCTAATCAAATCATTAAAATTAATTTTAAAATGAAGGGCAGCTTTACCTACACAATAAACAAAAGCTGTATTGTCAGCTAATGATAGTTCCCAGCTGTCTTTCATGATTTTTCTAAATGAATTACCCATATCAATCATTTCTGTATGCCTTTCTTTAGTGGAAGCGCTTGCTAAAATTAGATCATTAATTTCATCACCTTTGTAGATCGAATTTAAAAAAATATAATCATTTCTCAAAGTACCATAAAATAATAAAGCATTTAAAAATTCACTGACGTCTCCTTTATTATTAATTTTTTTATGATCTATAATTGCTTCAAGTCCATGTGAATATGCATAGGAGCCTAATGGAAAGGAGGATGAAAACCAAATTTGTAAGATTTGAAGTGGATCTTTCATTTCAATGTTTATGACTATGAGTGCGTCCCATTCCGTATGCTCCGCCATCTGGATTAAATTTTTCAAATACCTTTTTTACATTTCCATGTAATTTTAAAATCATATCTAAAATTACTGCATCATCTTGAATAACAATTCTATTTTCTTCTATTTGACAAGGTAAGTGTCTATTTCCAATATGCCAAATAATTTGTTTTAAATTATCTCCAGTTATTTCAATTAAATTTTCTTTTTTAGATATTACTTTAATTAATTTACCATTTTCTAATTCAAAAAAATGGCTCTCATCAACACTAACAGTTTCTTCCAGATTTACTAAAAATTCAGTACCTTTATTTGCAATTAGTTTTTTTCGACGAATGAATCTTTCTTCATAAGATAATGAAATTTCATCTACAAACTCTTTATTAATATCATTATGATTTATAATTTTGAAAGATGTATACATATTAGTACATAAAATAACGTTGAGCTAATGGTAATATTTTAGCAGGTTCACAAGTAATTAATTCGCCATCTGCAATAACTTCATAAGTTTCTGGATTAACCTCTATGTTTGGACAATAATTATTTAATACCATATCTTTTTTAGAAATTTTCCTAATATTTTTAACTGGTAATAAAGATTTACCAATACCAGAATTTTTATGTGAATCTTTATCCAAAGATATTTGACTGACAAAGATAACAGATGATTTCTCCAAAGATTTTCCAAAAGATGAAAACATTGGTCGTGAATATACTGGCTGTGGTGTAGGAATTGATGCATTAGGATCACCCATTTGTGCACAAGCTATACTTCCGCCCTGCAGTACCATTTCAGGTTTGACACCAAAAAAGGCTGTATCCCAAATGACAATATCTGCACGTTTGTTTTTTTCGATACTGCCAATATGATCAGAAATACCATGCGCTATGGCAGGATTAATTGTATATTTAGCAATATATCTTTTCACACGTAAATTATCATTATCACCCTTCTCTTCTTTTAATTTTCCACGTTGAACTTTCATTTTATGTGCTGTTTGCCATGTTCTAATAATAACTTCACCCACACGACCCATTGCTTGACTATCAGATGCAATGATTGAAAATGCACCCATATCATGAAGTATATCTTCTGCAGCAATTGTTTCTTTCCGTATACGACTTTCAGCAAAAGCTACATCCTCAGGTATTGATTTATCTAGATGATGACAAACCATTAACATATCTAAATGTTCTTCTACTGTATTAACTGTATATGGTCTTGTAGGGTTTGTAGAAGATGGAATTACATATTCTTCACCACAAACTTTTATAATATCTGGAGCATGACCTCCCCCAGCTCCTTCTGTGTGAAAGGCATGAATAGTTCTTCCATTAATTGCCTTAATTGTGCTTTCTACAAATCCACTTTCATTTAATGTATCAGTATGAATCATAACTTGAATGTCATGTTTATCAGCAACATTTAAACAATTATCTATTGCGGCTGGAGTTGTGCCCCAATCTTCGTGTAATTTTAATGAACACGCACCAGCAACTACTTGTTCTTCAAGTGCTTGAGGTAATGAACTATTGCCTTTACCTGCAAAAGCTAAATTCATTGAAAAAGCATCTGCAGATTGTATCATTTTCTCTATATGCCAAGGTCCAGGTGTAACAGTCGTAGCTAACGTACCGTGTGCTGGGCCAGTACCACCACCTAACATAGTCGTGATACCTGAGTGAAGTGCATCATCAATTTGTTGAGGGCAAATAAAATGAATGTGACTATCAAATCCTCCAGCTGTTATAATTTTACCTTCACCAGCTATTATTTCTGTTCCAGGTCCAATAATAATATTTACATTTGGTTGAGTATCAGGATTACCAGCTTTACCAATTTCGTTAATCAATCCATCTTTAAGTCCT
The DNA here is from genome assembly GCA_902569865.1 of uncultured Alphaproteobacteria bacterium. Classification (GTDB taxonomy): domain Bacteria; phylum Pseudomonadota; class Alphaproteobacteria; order HIMB59; genus CACPNW01. Next base: position 10,411 of record CACFVT010000003.1, read on the forward strand.
ATATCAGCTTTATAAATCCCGTTTACATCAACAATTAAAGCATTTGTAATAACTGTATCCATAGCACCATCTTTACGTGATACTTGAGACTGACCCATTCCATCTCGAATAACTTTACCTCCACCAAATTTAACTTCCTCTCCATAGGTCGTTAAATCTTTTTCTACTTCAATAAAAAGTTCTGTATCAGCTAGTCTAATTTTATCTCCAGTTGTTGGCCCATACATATCAGCATATGCATCTCTATTTATTTTTTTCATTATAATTGCCCCATAACTTTTTTATTAAAACCAAATATTTTTCTATTTCCTTTTATAGGAATTAATTCGACATCTTTTGATTGGCCAGGTTCAAATCGAACAGCTGTACCAGATGGTATATTTAAACGCATACCTTTTGATTTTTCTCTATAAAATTTTAAATATTCGTTTGTTTCTGCAAAATGGTAATGACTTCCAACTTGTATAGGACGATCTCCAGTATTTGATATTTTCAAAGTTATTGAATTTCTATCTTCATTAAGAATGATATCATTGTTTTGTTTTGTAATTATTTCTCCAGGTTTCATCATCTTATTGGTTTATGTACGGTGACTAATTTTGTGCCATCAGGAAATGTAGCTTCAACTTGTACTTCTTGAATCATATCTGGAATTCCATCCATACAATCATCTTTTTTTATAACATGAGCACCTAACTCCATTAATTCTGATACCATTTTACCGTCTCTTGCACCTTCTATAACAAAATCTGTTATTAGAGCTATAGCCTCGGGGTAATTAAGTTTTACACCTCTTTCTAAGCGTTTTCTTGCAACATTTGCTGCCATACTAATCATTAACTTATCTTTTTCCCTTGGTGTTAATTTCATTTATAAATCCCAATTTTTTGGAAGCTTATCATGCATTATATTATTCAAAATATAATTTAATGTTTTTTTTAAATAATAATTATCATCTGCTAAGCTTCTTATAATAATTTTATCATCAAATTTTGTCATTTCACAATAATGATTATCTGTATTGTTAATAATATTTGTTAATTCTGGTTCAAGTTGATGAATAATTTCGCCAAATATTAAAATTGTTGATAAAGATGATTTATTACCAAATGAAAAAGGATTATTGTAATTATCATTAAATGATCCTTTGATATTAATAGCTTCAAAATGCTTTAACGAAGAATTGATATGAATTTTCCATTGATCAAAAAATGATAAATTTTTAACTTGTTCAGACATTGCTTTTCTTCCAAAGATAGAAGTTTCACAGAAAATCAAATTAGAATTATTTAAAAGATTTATATTAATTTTTCTATCTAGTTTTGAATTATTAAATAAAATTAATTCTTTTGGTAACCAATACAAATTAGAATTATTTAAAGTTATATTAATATCAACTTTTGCTGGATCACCAATTCCTGCATAAACTTTTTCAGCAGCTTGGGTGCAAATACTTAATTTTGATTTTTCTATTAAAGCATTAATTTCAATTTTATCATTACAAGTTATACCTCCAGCTGTATTAATTAATACTAATTCGGTATTACTATTGTAACTATTAGGATTTAAGATTTTACAACAACCACTCTGAAAATTTTTTTTAAAATTATTGTTTGAAAACTCAATATCTATTTTCCCGTTAGATCTTTGTAATATTTTATCCATAATTTATAGATAATTATAAATGAAACTTAAATTAAAAAAATCAATATTTGGCGTGCCCGGCATGATTCGAACATGCGACCCCCAGATTAGGAATCTGGTGCTCTATCCTACTGAGCTACGGGCACATAATTTATTTTTATTGTCACGTTAATAATTTATACAAATTTGATATATATTTAAATTAATAGTTAAAAAATTAATTTTTTATAATGGAGAGTTAATATGATTAGAAAAGGGATGGTCAGGGCTATTAAACCTGAATGTATTAAAGAATATAAAAAAACACATTCAGATGTTTGGCCTGAAATATTAGAAAGAATTACAAATTGTAAAATTAAAAATTATTCTGTTTTTTCTCAAGATGACAGATTGTTTAGTTTTTTTGAATATTATGGTGAAAATTTTGAACAAGATACAAAAATAATGAGAGAGAATTCTATATTTCAGAAATGGGAGAAAGTTCATGAACACATGTTCATGCCTTTAGAAAATAGAACTAAAGATGAAGGATGGATAGAATTAGAAGAAGTTTTTAGAAAAGAATGAATAATAATATTATATAGGATTTTAATGATGGTGTTTCATATGTTCCATATATTCATTATGCTCACTAATCATTTTATCTAAACTTATTTTTAATTCTAAGGCATTAGGCCATGCTTCTATATCAAGTTTACCATTATCAAGATATTTAAGAATTCTTTGTATGTCTTCTATATTTTTAAAATCTTCATCATTCATTATAAAATCTTTCATTATTTACATTTATATCCAAGAGTAACCAACACATATGATGGCAATAGTAAGAAAAATATACATAGCTCTATTTCTAAATATTTTTTGTTTTTCATTAATCCCATATTTTCTTTTTTGATAGTAAAAATATACACCTAGAAATAAGAAGAAAAATCCAATAAGATATACATACCATTGTAGCTCACTCATATAATTAATTAAATATATATTAAAAAACTATTTACGAAGAAAGTAATTTCTAAATTCAGGTTTTCCTGCCTGATATAAAACAATAGATATTATTAACCAGAAAATTGATACTGCATATTCTGATAAAGAAACTTGATACTTGTAAAAAACTACACTTCCAATTGTTGCTAAAAAGAACAAAAAAATTCCCAAAAACTGAATTGGGTATAATTTTTTAGTTTGGAAAAATATATAAAGTGTACCAAAATATGCAAAAGTTGCCGCAGTTGCTAACCGAACAGCCTGCAAACGATGAACTGGTACATCATTAAAATCATTTGTAATTGTAAATGGAAAAACAATTGAAAAATTAAAAATAAAACCAATAATTAAAATAGAAGCAAATAAGGTTAATAAAATAATAATTAGTTTAGCTAGAAATCTCATAAAAAAAACTCAAATTTGCCTTTTTTAAATAGGAAAATTTGACTGACATATTCTTTATAATACTAAAAATAGAAAAAAATTGAATAATTATCTAATTTAATCATAAATACTGTCAAGAAATAGTAATAAATTTTAACTTAATTTTAATAATTTAATGACAAGTAATATTGTATTTTTTTAACCGATAATAATTATAGGGCCATGGAGTCACAAAACCAGCTAACAACATTAAGGGAATTATCCACCAAACAAGTTTAGCCTCTCCTAATAATACCCAATCTACAGTGTTCATTGATATTTCCATAGATATCATTGAAATTAAGCTCATACCAACTGCAATTTTAAAAGCTTTACTTAAAATCATTTGCCTAGATAAAACAATAGTTTCAAGAGCAATACTTGTAACAATTCCATTGAAAATAGCCAAGATCATGATTGATAAAGTTGCCCATGGGATCCCAGTTAACTGAAAGTACAAAATAGTTCCAAAATCACCAATTGAGCAACCTAATAAACACCATGCTGTATTTTTAGCACTAAGCCTCCAAGTATGTTTACATTTCCAATGAAAACTAGAGATGTTTTTTTTTACGTAATTTACTGAAGTTTTATTCATAATGAATATATAATATTAATATTTATAACTACCAGAGAGACTTTGTGATAATTTGTTTTTTATTAATGTTTAAATAGAGGAAAAATATGAAAATAATTAGAGAATTAGAAAATATTAAATTGGTTATTGTTGAGATGGAAGTTAATTTAGGTAAAGAAAAAAGAAAAGGTCTTACATTATGTGCAAAAGATAATGATGGATATTATCCTCTTAATACAGCTCATGATGGTAGACCTATTTTGATGAATAAAGAAAACCTTATTAAAATAAATTAATCAATTTATTAATTTGCCCACTCACCTTTTCTGAATACTGGAATAGCATTGCCATTTTTATCAATTCCATCAACATCAATTTGATCAGACCCAATCATCCAATCAATATGTATCATACTAGAATTGCCGCCTCTTTTAGAAATTTCATCTTTAGATAAGTCCGAATCACCTTTGAAACATTTTGAATAACATTGACCTAGTGCAATATGAGATGCAGCATTTTCATCAAATAATGTATTATAAAAAATTATACCACTCTGGGAGATTGGAGAGCTATGAGGCACAAGTGCAACTTCACCTATACGGCTTGCACCCTCATCTGATTTAAGTACTTTTCTGAGTACCTCTTCTCCTTTGCTCGCCTTAGATTCAATAATTTTGCCTTCTTTAAAAGTTACGTTAATATTATCTATCAGAGTTCCTTGGTAAGATAATGGTTTTGTTGAAGAAACTGTTCCCTCTACTTTATATGCGTGAGGTGTGGTAAAGACTTCTTCTGACGGAATATTAGGATTACAAATAATACCGTTTTGAGCTTTAGAAGCCCCTCCCATCCATTCATGATCATCTGCTAAACCAATTTTAAGATCAGTATTAGGACCATTATATTGCAGGGCTGCAAAATTTTTTTCATTTAACCATTTAGTTTTAATTCTTAATTTCTCATTATGATCATCCCATGCTTGGATTGGATCATCAACTGAGGCTCTTGAAGCATCAAATATTGCATCAGCTAATTTAACTATTGCTTCATCTAATGGTAAGTCTGGAAAAACTCTTGAAGCCCAAGCACTACCAGGCCAAGAAACTATATTCCAATTTATTTTAAATTCAGTAATTCTCTCTCTAGCCGGTTTATAAGCTTTGGCCATAGCTTTATTAGCTCTAGATACTTTTTCAGGATCCATTTTGGAAAGAAGCATTGGATCGTCACCTGCTATTGCCATTCTTGCAGTATTATTATCAAAGGCTTCGCCCATACCATTGTATAGCCAATCAGTTGCTGTATCAAAAGATTCATTTGGTGCAAATTTGAAACGTGATAGTATAATATCAGAATCAGTAAATAAGGGCGTTACAATATTTGCTCCTTCCCTATACGCATGTTCAGCAATTTTTCTAACAAGTGGGATAGATTCAATTGGTGCTGTGATAAGAAGATTTTGACCTTTTTGCAATCCTACACCTCTTTTAACTGCCAGATTAGCAAGTTTATCAATTTTTAATTCATCAATTTTTAAATCACTCATCTTTTATTGTTCCAAAATATGGTATTCATAAATTTCCAAAAAATAAATTATTAAATTAAAATAGACATAATTGGTAATTCAAAAATAACAATAGTTAAAATGATCAAAATTAATAAAAATGACTATCTTAATAGTTTATAATTTCTTGAAATAAAAATAATACTAATTAACAAACCTAATAAAAATAATATTGAATTAAATGTAATTGATTCAATGGTAGTTTCTCCAGGACTATTAGAAAAAATATATCTCAAAAAATTTATAAATATTAATAATTGGATTAAAAAGATTGTAAGAAATAAAGGGAGTTGTCCATTAATTGACTTCTTTAGAATAAGAAAAAGTGAAATTGCTAATGAAAAAAAAATTATACCTACAACTTCACTTAAACCTGCAATTGCATGATTAAAAGATCCTAAATTATTTAAGGCAAATTCATCAGTAAAAATCAAAAGTTGAAATGAATAATAAAGTAAGAAAAGTATATTTAATATAATTAATAAATTGTTTGTCTTATTCATTTTAGTTTAATGAATTTTATAAAAAGATATTATATATATACATTATGATTAAAATATCAAAATATCCTTTAATCATTGCTTTATTTACAATAATTTATACTAATATATCCATGGCTTTAGAAGAACCAAAATTTCAAATACTTAAATCAAATGGAAAATATGAAGTAAGAAAATATAATGATCGTTTAGCAGTAGAAGTAGAATATTCTAATGAAGACTCTGGATTTAGGTATTTATTTAATTATATTTCTGGAGAAAACATGCAATCAGAAAAAATTAATATGACTGTACCTGTCACTCAATCTGTTAAAATTGATATGACAGCTCCTGTTACTCAATCAAAAGAAGATGGAAAAATGGTAATGCAGTTTTTTTTACCATCAAAGTTTACTTTCAAAACTGCACCAAAGCCAACAAATAATAGAGTAAGTCTTGTAGTTTTAGAAGGTGGAGTTTATGCAGTAATTAAATATTCTGGAAGATTAACAGATAAAAATTTTCAAAAACATTATGAAGAACTAAAAGATTATTTAATTAAAGATAAAATTAATTTTATTGAACCAGCTATAAAAGCAACATATGATGGACCTTTCACACTACCTGTTTTGAGAAGAAATGAAGTAATGATGAAAATTAGCTATAATGAGAAAAGCTAGAATTAAGTCTAATACTTCTTTTTTTGCTGAATTAGATAAAAATATATCAAAACAAAGTTACTGTATTTATGATAATTTATAATCATTTTCTTATTTTATTTGAAAAAATATTATTATTTGCCATAATCTTAACCTTATTGAGTTGTAATATGAATTCACAAATTAATAATAAAAAAGAAAAAATAAATAACGTTAAATTTAAAATAAATAAAACTATTGGGGTAAATTTAAATAATGATTAAATACTTCTTTCTTATATCAATTTTTTTCATACATGCATGTTCAAATACATCACCAACGAATGTAAAAACAAGTGATGCACAAAAAATAACAGCGATTGAATATGGTATTATTAAATCATCATCTCCAGTCAAAATTAAGGGTGAGGCTAATTGGATTGGTGCAACAGCAGGGGGAATGATAGGTGGATTACTTGGTACTGCAGTTTGTGGTGAAGAGGAAATAATTGGTACAAAATGTCAAGATATTGCAGTAGTCTTTGGAACTATTGGTGGCGTTGCTGCAGGTACTGTAATCCAAGCAACACTTGGCAATCATAATGGCTTTCAATATATTATAACAATAGATGAATGTGGTGAAAGTATTGCTACATGTAAAAATAATGAAGATAAAGTTTTTGTTCAAGGTGATAAAGAGGCAATAACAAAAGGTCAAAGAGTCGTTATTATCTATGGTGATGATATAAGAGTGATGCCGTATGAAGAATAAAATATTTATTTTTTTTGCAATTTTTATTTTTTTTTATCCTGTAAAAGCAGAATTGATTTTTGAAAATGAATTCCCCAAAAAATTTCAAGGTATCTGGAGTATGGATTGTCAAGCAGGTTTACAAGTACATGTCATTGGAAAGAATAATAGTCTTTGGATTGATGAGGATTACGTAGGCTTAAATATATCAAAAACAACTAAAGATATAGATGGTTGGATAGCTTATAAATGGGGTGAACTCGATGGATCTTATTATTATTTTTTAAATAAAAATTCACAAAATCAACTTATGGAGCTAACTCCACCAGATGATTGGGACGGTATAGATTATTCATTCTTAAATTCTAATGAATTTAGCGTTTATGAAGAATGTAATTCAATACCAAGTATGTACCAAATAATCTATGGTGAAATTGTAAGTTTGATGAATTCAAATCTAATTGAAACCTGTACTAACGACTCTAATCCACAAAATTGCATTAATGAAACATTTAATTTCTTAGATGTATCTTCTAATGGAGAATTATCTGTTGCTGAACTTACTAGAGCTGCAAGAATTTTGATATATTTTACTTTCATTGACAAAAGAGTTGATGAAGATAGAGATATAGGTTTTGCAACATATACAACTACATCTTTATTTTTTCCTGCACTATCTAAAATATTAATAGGAAATTATGACTATGATAATTCTAATACAATATCATTAAATGAAATATACACTGACAGAATTGATACTTTAGATTATCAAAATTTATTTAAAGATAATATAAAAGGATTAGATCCTAGTGAATTAAGAAGATTGATAGAAAATCTTGATTTTTTAAAGTCAATTTTAATAAATTAACATATAAGTTAATAAATATTAAAAATTAATTATTATTTGTTTATTAATAAGTTAGTATATTTATTTTTAATGGAGGTATAATGTCTGTAGCTAGAATAACAACTTTAAACTTTAAATCAAAAGATGGTGCTGATCAAGTTGAAGAAACTTATAAAAATAATGCACCTACAGAATTTGCGGAAGCAGAACAATTAATAGAAGTTCGTGTAAATGATACAACCTTGATGTTTGTTTCTTTATATGCAGATAATGATGCAATGGAAAGAGCTTCTGCAGCCAGATCAAAAAGAATGGATTTAAATAAAGATCTTATTGAGTCAATGGATGGAAAAACAGGGAATATAATTCTAAATCATAATAATTAAAAATATGTCTTAGACTTTTTTTTAAAGTCTAAGATTTTATTAGTTCATAATTATTCCTTATTGTTTATTGTTTTTGAAAGCTTCTGGGTCACATAAGTGGCAAACCATTTTTCCACCACTTCCTTTAGTATCATACGTTTGGTAAAAGATATCAGGAGAAATAATATTCATTTCAAATAGCTGTTTTTCAATTTGCCAGTAATACAAATTACACTTTGAACATTGAGCAGCATTTTTTAAGTGCTCTGGCTTGTAAAAAGACTCCCAAATTTTTTTATTATTCTCAATGTCATTATCATTTTTAAAAATAGATACATTAGCTGGTATATCCATAAAACAATTACCACACTGGATTTCTTCAGAAACATTAGCGTATACATTGTATTTGTCTTTAGTATTAACTTTAAACCTTAATCTAATATTTTTAGAATCACACTCAGGACATTGAAATTTTTCTTGATTTTCTTTTGCCATATAAAATACTATAGATGATGAAGAAAATATTACTATTTAAAATTAATTTTTTTTAAGTATAAGAATTATTGAGTGAGAAATACATTATTTAAGTTAAATTCATCTAAAATTTTTCAATTTTCTGTAATTTTTATTATTATTTTAAATGCAATAACAGTCGGCATTAGTACATACGATTTAAATCCTATTATTAAGAATTCTATTCAGTTTCTTGATTATGGAATTACAGTTTTTTTTGTTATAGAAATTTTAATACGTTTTTTTAGCGAGCCTAATAAAAGAGATTTTTTTAAAAATGGCTGGAATATATTTGACTCAATAATTGTATTTATATCATTGATTCCAATACCAAATAATTCAAGTTATTTATTATTACGTTTATTACGTGTTTTTAGGGTATTGAGATTAATTTCAGTAATTCCAGAATTAAAAAAAATAATTGAAGCATTAATAAACTCAATAAAAAAAGTCTTTTATGTGAGTTTACTACTTTTTATTATTCTTTATATTTATGCTACAATTGGCTCAATTCTATTTGGAGATGTTATACCATATAGATGGAGAGATGTTGGAGCTTCATTGATAACACTTTTCCAAGTTTTAACATTATCTAGCTGGGAAACTGTTATGCTACCTCTGCAAGAAATATATTGGTGGGCATGGATATATTTTTTTAGTTTTATAATTATTTGCGCAATAACAATGATGAATTTATTAATTGCTGTAATTGTAGATGTAATATTGAGTCAAAAAAAACTTTAACTATTTAAAAAATTTAATAACAATAAAAATACCTAAAGAAACTGCAGGACCTATTCCAAATGCAAATAATAAAGTTCCAATTCCTACTACTCCACCAAAATAAAAACCAATAACTACTAGAGTTACTTCTATAAGTGTTCTAATTAACGCAATTGGTTTGTCAGTTAATTTTTGCAAACCTGTCATTAGACCATCCCTTGGTCCAGGACCTAAGTTTGCAGTTAAGTAAAATCCACTACCTATACCAACTATAAGAACTGCAATCAAAGATTGTGAAATTTGATAAAACAAAGTTTTTGGATATGGTAAAATTTGAGATGTTAAATCTATTACAATTGAAATTAAAATTACGTTTAATAAAGTTCCCAGTCCTGGTTTTTGTTTTAAGGGATACCATAAAAACAAAACAGTTATACTTACAATAAATGTTGTTATGCCTATTGATAAATTCAATTGAAATGAAAGTCCTTGAGCAAGAACAGTCCAAGGACTTACTCCTTGATTAGCAGTAATAAGAAGAGTTTCACCTAATCCAAATAAGATCAAACCTAAAATAAGATAAATAAATGTTTTTAATTTTGGTCTAAAATTAAAAGGATCATTAGAACTCCATGATAAATTTGGAATTTTTTTGATTTTTAATATAGTGATCAGAAAATTCATAAAAAAAGCAAGTAATATTCATTACTTGCTTTGAATATCAATTTATTTTGGCATATTTGTTGCACCAGTTTCAAGAGAAATAATTTTTCCATCTTGGAACTTAAAAACAGCCATTACAGCTTGTTTATTACCATCACTAAAAGTGACAAAAGAGTGCTCTACACCTATTTCATCATTTTCATAAACTATTCTTACCTTGTCTCTATTTATATCATCACTCAATGCCCATTTAATTACATCTTGCTTTGATAAAACATTACCAGATGCATGCATTGTAAACTTATAGTCATCATGAAGCACTTCATTCATTGCAGCTTCGTCTTTATTCATAAATGCATCACTGTATTTTTGTAGAATTGACATAGTTTCTCCTTAAAATATTAATAAATTAATTTAATTATCTGTATATATATGAAATGTTAAATTTTTTTCCATTCTTATTTGTTTTTTTTTGGAGTTCAGCTTTTGTTAGTGGTCAAATAATTGTTCAATCAGCAAGTCCCTTTGCTTCACTTTCATTTAGATTTATTATTGTAGCATTAGGATTTTTATTATTCGCATATTTTTTTAAAGAAAAGATTTTTGTGAAGAAATCATTAGTTATTCAATCTGCTATCACCGGTATATTCTTTCATGGATTTTATCTTGGAGGCGTATTTTTTTCTTATAGCCTAGGACTATCAGCAACTCTGTCAGCATTAATTGTTGGATTGCAACCAGTATTAACAAATATTTTGTGCGGACCTATTTTAAAAGAAAAAGTTACACTGACTCAATGGATAGGGATTTTATTAGGATTAGTAGGCACTGCATTAGTCATTGGTCTTGATATAGGAAAATCTATTCCAACACTTGGTATTATTGCCTCTATAGTAGCTTTATTAGGAGCAACTACTGCCACAATATGGCAAAAAAAATTTACTAATAAATTACCTCTATCAATAAATAATTTTTATCAAGCTGTAGCTGCAGCAATTTTTTTATTTTTTATCTCCGTTTTTTTTGAAGTATCTTATATTAATTTCACTAATTCATTTATATTTTCAATGAGTTGGCAAATAATTATGGTTTCATTCGGTGCATTTACTATCTTGATGTATTTAATTAAAATTGGTTCCGCATCAAAAACATCAAATTTATTTTTTCTCGTACCTCCAACTACAGCACTTATGGCATGGTTAATTCTCGATGAAGAGTTATTGAGAAATGACTTGATAGGATTGTTTATTGCAGCTGTGGGCGTATATATAGCTACTAGAAAATTACAATAAATATTTTATAATTTTAGAATCACCAGGTGCTAATTTGTAATGTAATAAATCTTGCTTATATACCCATTTCATATCTTCATGCTCAGATAAAATAATATTCGTATTTAAAGCCTCACATAAAAAATAATGGACCTCTACATTAATTTTTTCATCTTTATGTTTTTGAGATGTTATTTTTTTATTAATTTTAATATTAATTGATAATTCTTCATTAATTTCTCTTTTAAGTGCATATTCAAAACTCTCATCGTGATCTACTTTACCACCTGGAAATTCCCAATGATATGCAAAATGTTTTTGTCTATTACGTTGAGCTATAAAATATTTATTATGTTTTTTTATTACAGCAGCAACTACATCAATCATTAGATGAATTTATAAGATGTTTATTCGTAACGTAGAGCATCTATAGGATTTAAACTAGCAGCTTTTCTTGCTGGATAAAAACCAAAAATTACACCAATAGAAGAAGAAAAAACAAATGATAAAACTAATGACATATAGTCTAAACTCATTTTCCAGTTAAAATACTCACTTACACCGAATATGACGCCTAATCCGAGTGCTATACCTAAACATCCACCAATTAGAGATATCATTAAAGATTCTATTAAAAATTGAAGTAATACATCTCTTTTTTTTGCGCCAACTGACATACAAACACCTATTTCTTTTGTGCGTTCAGTAACCGTTACTAACATGATATTCATTATACCAATTCCCCCTACTATCAATGAAATTCCTGCAACTGTTGCTAAGAGAATTGACATTACTCTTGATGACTCTTGTCTAGCATTTAAAAATTGTGCATAATTTCTTATTACAAAATCAGGATTACCATTAGCAGAGATTTTGTGCAGTTTTCTCATTACTGTATCAATGTCTTTTTCAGTTTTAAAAAGTAATTCTGATGAAGATACATTAATAGTCATGCTTCTTATTTGATCGCCTGGAAATTTTTTAGCAACTAAACGTTGTTTTGCAGTCTTTAATGGCACGATAATTGTATCATCAAGATCTGCCCATGCAGTTCCACCCTTTGCATCTAATAATCCGATTACAGTAAAAGGCACTTTATTTATTCTGATTACTTCATCAATCGGACTGTCAGTGCCAAATAAGTTTTTTTGAACAGTTTTACCTATTATAGCTACTCTTGAACCTGAATTAATTTCGTCTTCTTGAAATTTTCTTCCATTTTCGAATTTCCAATTTCCTAATGCAAAATAATCGTTTGTAGAGCCTGTAACAGTAGCTAACCAATTATTACCATTTGCAATTATCTGGGTACTTAGACTAACTCTTGGTGCAATAGCTGCAATAGCAGGTAACTCATTTTTTAAAGCTTCCATATCTTTTAATGTTAAACTATTAACAGAATTATTTCCCATCGAGACACCTCTATTATTTGAACTTTGGGATCTTAAAATTAAATTATTAGAACCAAACCTTTCTATTTGCTGCTCTACTTCTAATCTAGCTCCAGCACCTATTGAAATCATAGTAATAACTGAACTAACTCCAATAATAATTCCAAGTGAAGTTAGTACACTTCTTAAAATATTAGATCTTAGACTTTTTTGTGAAAGATAAATTAAATCAACTAGAGACATTTTTTTTATCCTCTATAATTTTACCATCTTTCATCTTGATAATACGGGAGCCATATTGTGCTATATCTTTCTCATGTGTTACTAGAATTATTGTAATTCCATTAGAATTTAAATCATTTAAAATTTTCATAATCTCTAAACTAGTATAACTATCTAATGCACCAGTAGGTTCATCTGCTAATATTAATTTAGGATTCCCAGCGATAGCCCTTGCAATTGAAACTCTTTGTTGCTGTCCACCAGATAACTGATTTGGTTTGTGATCTTTTCGATCTTTTAAACCTACATTTTCTAATGCTTCCATTGAAAGTTTAGTTCTTTCTTTTACATTTTTTCCTGAATATAAAAGAGGTAAATTAACATTTTCTAAAGCATTCAATCTGGGTAATAAATTAAAATTTTGAAAAATAAATCCGATATCTTTATTTCTTAATTCAGCAAGCATGTTAGAATTGTAATTGGATATATTTTTATTTCTAAAAAAATAATCGCCACTAGTTGGAACATCAAGACAACCAATAATATTCATAAGGGTAGATTTACCAGAGCCAGAGGAACCCATTATTGAGACAAATTCTCCTTCTTTTATCGATACATCAACTTCATTGAGAGCTAAAAGTTTATTATCTCCCATAATGTATTCTTTAGTAATGGCATTAATATTTATCATTTAAAAAAGTCTGAGAGCTTTTTTAGAAGTGGTTTCAACGGTTATTTTGGATATAACTTCATCACCTTCACTTAGTTCACCTTTTATAATTTCTGTGTAACCACCAGAATTTAATCCAGTAATTAGATCAATTTTCTGATGATCACCATCAACAAGTTTATATACTTTTTTAACATTTAGAGATTCTTTAAGTGCAAAATACTTATTTCTTTGTTCATCAGTTAATAATTCAATTAAACCATTTTCTATAAAGAGCTGAATTTCTTTGCTAATTTTTTCTGGAGACATATTTTTAGCTTCTAAAGATGCTCTTAATTTTCCAAGCTTAGGATAAACACCTCTCATTTTGTTTTGTTGATCCGCAGTCATATCTAATTGTCCCATTATTTCTTGCATTTGAGATGGTCTACCACTACCCCATCCGCTTCCACTTGAACTTTGTTTTTTAGGCTTTTGATTTAATTTAACTGATAAAGCAGAGTTTTTTACTTTTAATATATCATTTTTGTTTTTAACTATAATATCAACATTAGCAGTCATTCCAGGTAAAAGAATGTTATTAGGATTTTCAAAAGAAGCTAAAACTTCATATGTAATAACATTTTGATCATCTATAGGTGAATATCTTATTTGAGTAATTGTAGCTGTTAACTTTCTATCTGGGAATGCATCTGTTGAGAATTCAACAGTTTGATCGACTTTAATATTACCGATATCTGATTCATCAATAAATATTTCAATATTCATTTTAGAGAGAGTTTCTGCAATAGTAAACATTATAGAATCTTTTTGATAAGCTCCTAAAACATCACCTACGCTGATATGTCTATCTAAAATAAAACCATCAATTGGAGATACAATTCTAGTTTTACTCAAATCTAGTTTTTCGCTTTCTAGTTTTAATTGTGTTTGCTCAATTAGTTTTTTAACTTCTTCAATTTCTGCATCAATTATTTTTATTTGTGCTTGTCGAGAATTAATTATGGCATTTAAAGATAAAATATCTGACTCTAATGAACTATATTGAAAAATTGCACTCTCATATTCAAATAATGCATCTTCATATTCTTTTTTGGAAATAAAATTATTTTTATAAAGGGCTTTTTTATCTTCTAAATTACCTGATAATTTTTTTAAATATAATGAAAAATCATCAAGTTTTGATTCTGAACCTTTTTTATTAGATATGGAATTATTTAATTCTGATTTAGCTTTTTCTAAACTGGCATTTTTTTGTTTAAGTTTAGATTTAGAAATTTCTACTGACGTTTCTGTTTCATCAACATTTAAAATGAAAGGGTTTTGATCAAATATAGCCAAAACATCTCCCTTGTTAATTTTTTCATTGTAATCTTTTTTAATTTCAACAATTTTACCCGATATTTCAGATGATAATATTAATGTTGAAGTTGGAATAATTTTTCCTGTTGCAGAAACTACTTTCTTTATACTTCCTTTCTCTATCTTAACATATTCATATAATTCAGTAGAAACTTGAGTGTTATTTTGATTATAAAAATAATAGCTTAGAAGTCCAATCGCTATAAGTGTGAATAAGACTAGTATTTTCTTCATTGAATTTTATTTTTTTTTAATTTTATTGATATAGCTTAAAAAAACCAAAATAATACCTCTGTAATAGTATAATCATATTTTGAAAATATATAATAAATTCAATCAGTTATCTATATTATTTAAAATATGATCTATATTTTTTAATATTTAAATTATGATTTGCATTAATATAACGAATAGTACTAGTTTTTGATCTCATCACAACAGAGTGTGTATGGGCGTAATTATTGTTAACTCTAACCCCTTTTAATAAAGTTCCGTCAGTAACACCTGTTGCAGAAAACATTACATCTCCTTTAGCCAGATCATTTGTTTCAAATATTTGATTTTTTTTTATAACACCCATTTTTTTTGCTCTTTCAAAGATTTCATCATTATCATAAATTAATTTAGTATAAATTTTACCACCTAAGCACCTTAAAGCTGCTGCAGCTAATACACCCTCAGGAGAACCACCTGTTCCCATGTATAAATCAATACCACTATCATCAATCGAAGTAGCTATCACAGCACTTACATCACCATCAGATATTAATTTAATTCTAGCTCCTGTTGACCTTACTTCGTTAATTAATTCTTGATGTCGAGGCCTATCTAAAATGCAAACAACAATATTTTCTAATCTAATTTTTGAAAAATTAGCAAATTCTTTAACTATTTTACTAGGTTCATCATCTATATTAATTTCTAAATTTTCATATTTGTATCCATATGCAATTTTTTTCATATAAATGTCAGGAGCATGCAAAAAACTTCCTTCTTCACCTATAGCTAACACGGATAAGGCATTTTCACCACCTTGAGCTGTGATTGTTGTGCCCTCCAAAGGATCTAATGCAATATCTACTTTTACTTTGCCCTTACCAATAGTTTCTCCTATATATAACATTGGCGCCTTATCTCTTTCACCTTCTCCAATGACTACCTTACCATTGACATCAAGTTCATTTAAAAAATCTCTCATTGCATTAACAGCTGCTTGATCAGCAGCTTTTTCATCTCCTCTACCCATGTGAAAAGAACTTGCTATAGCTGCAATTTCAGTAACTCTGACAGCCTCTAAGGCCAAATTTCTATCTAGTAAAACTGTATTCATTTAATTCCAATTCGGTTTTCTTTTTTCAATAAAAGCTCGAATACCCTCTTCAGAATCTTTTTCCATCATGTTTTTAATCATAACTTCAGAAGCATATTTGTAGGCATCTGTAATTTTCATTTCTGATTGATTATAAAAAGCTTTTTTTCCAATTTTCAAAGTTAAAGTTGATTTTTTTGATAATTTATTAGCAATTAAATTTATTTCATTAAATAATTCTTGTTCCATAAAACTGTTATTAATTAAACCTATTGATTTTGCTTTATCTGCATTAATAAAATCACCTGTTAAAAGCATCTCCATTGCATGTTTATTTTTAACTACTCTAGATAAGGCAACCATTGGTGTTGAGCAAAATAATCCAATATTAACTCCTGGAGTAGCAAATGTAGAAATATCACTTGCATAAGCTAAGTCACAACTCGCTACTAATTGACAGCCTGCTGCAGTAGCAACACCATTAACTTCCGCTATAACTGGTTTAGAGTTATGTATTATACTTAACATAAGATCAGAACAGCTATTAATTAAAGTAGTGAAAAAATCTAATCCCTTATCTCTATCTTTTCTATGATTGTTGATTTCTTTTAAATTATGACCTGCTGAAAATATTTTTCCAGTTGACGCAATAATTACAACTTTAACTTCGTTATTAGTATCTGCATTTAAAATAATTTTTTTTAAATTATTAATTATATCAAGACTTAAGGTATTTTGAGCTAAAGGATTATTAAGTGTAATTGTTAGTATATTATTTTTAAGTTCTTGATTAATTAAATCATTCATACTTTTATTATTATTTCTACTTCATCAGATAATGAATTAGCAACAAAACAATATCGATGAGAACGATCTTGCATTTTATCCATCTCTTCAGATGAGACAGAAAAATCACCCTCAAATACTATTTTTGGATTTAATTCAATTTTGTTAACACACATTTTTCCTTTTGAGTTTTTTCCCAAAAAAGCTAAAGCTTTATCTTTATAGGATTTAACAGGCCATTGCATTTTTGCTGCAAGGGCTAAAAATGTCATCATGTGACAACTACTTATAGAAGCTACTAGGGATTGTTCTGGATTGATTTCATTTTCTTTACCACCGTATTCTGGGGCGGGACCTGCATTAAAAATATTATCGTTAATATAAATTTTATGATTTTTAGAAAAAGTTTCTGGTTTTAATGATTCTTCTTGTAAATTCCACTCTATATTAATTGATAATTCATTCATTAAAATATTATTATATTTAAATTGAAATAATTGGAAATATTATTTTCATATTTCCTCATTAATAAATAAATTATTCTTTATTTACTTATTGGATAGGTTAGATTGATTAAAAATGAATATAAACAATAAAATTAAAATAATCTTAATAAATATATTTTTATTTTTAATTGCTGCAGATGCTAATGCAAGTAAGATTATTGTTGCAAGCACGACATCTACATATGATACAGGACTTCTAAATCTCTTAAATGAGAAATTTTATGATAAATACAATATTAGGGTTCAGGTCTTATCATTAGGCACTGGTCAAGCAATTAGAACTGCAAAAGATGGTAATGCAGAAATTTTACTAGTTCATCATAAACCTTCTGAGGAAGAATTTATGAATAATGGGTATGGTGAAAAAAGGTATGAAATTATGTATAATGATTACGTTTTAGTTGGACCAAAAAAAGATAATGGTAAATGTACATCTGTACAACAAAAACTAGAAGAAATTTATAATAATAAATCTTTATTTATATCCAGAGGTGATGATAGCGGTACCCATCTTAAGGAATTAGAAATGTGGGATTTGGTAAATATTAATATTAATAAAACTAATGAATGGTACTTAAGTGTTGGTCAAGGAATGGGAAGTACCTTATTAATTTCAAACGAAAAAAAAGGTTATACTTTATCAGATAGAAGTACATGGATTGCATTTAATAAGAGGGATAATTTAAAAATTGTATGTGAAGATTTTCCACCCCTTTTCAATCAGTATGGAATTATTCTAGTTAATTCAAAATTGAATAAAAATTTAAATTATAAAGACGCAAATATATATATTGATTGGTTTAAAACTAAAGAGGTTAAAGAATTAATTAATAATTTTAAAGCTAAAGGCAAGCAATTATTTTATTATAATTACAATTAATAGGTTATTTTTTTATTAACATCTTTTAAACTTTTATCATTACCATGATGAAAATGTTTATCCATATTAGGAATATATTTCATTGAGATCGGTTTCTTTCCAATAGCCATAGACATCTGCCTTACATGGTGTGCTTCTGCACCACAGCAAATTCCAATAAAATTAATATTTTTTTTAAAACAATCTTTTGCAAATTCTCCCATCTCAAATCTGTTACAATATAAATTGTCTAATGCTACTGGAAATGCATTATTTCCCGGAATGCAATCGCAATTATGATCAGAAATATTTAAAAAACCTGGCTCTTCTTCAGTTGTTCTATAAGGAACTGGTAATGCTGCAACATGACAAGAAACATTTTTTCTAATTTCATCAAGATACTTCATTGTCATTTCAGGTCCTCTGTAACAATTTAAACCTACTACATCAGCGCCATTATCTTCCATCATTTTACATGCTTCAGCCGGAGTATAACCTTCTCTTGTGACGCCTCCTCTTGGTATTGCAAAATTTGTGACAGCAATCATATTTTCTTTTTTAATAGCTTCTAATGCTATTTTCATTTCACCAGTCCAATTAATTGTTTCTGCAACAATAAAATCCACACCTGCTTCTTTTGCCCAATAAACTTGTTCTTCATACATTTTTTGACATTGTTTTAGGGTTGAAGGGTCATTCGGATCATATATATTAGTGTTTGCTACATCTCCACAAACCATTAAATCCAAATCTTTAAATTCATTTGCAGCATTTTTAGCTATTTCTAATGCATTCTTTTGTAATTCTTCTAATAAATGTTCTTTACCAATAATGCGTAATTTTTCTCTATGTCCATAATAAGTGAAAGCTTGGACAACATCACTTCCAGCTCTAATAAATTCTCTATGAAGTTGTGTAACAACTTCAGGATGTTCAATTACTACTTCAGGAACAAAGGCTCCTGCAGATAAGTAACCTCTTCTTTCCATAGCAAATAAATAACCCTCAGCACAAATTATAGGTCCTTTATCTAATCTTTCTAATAAATTCATAACATTTGAAATATGATGTAAATTTTCACAATATTTACAAAAATGATATATTAGATTTTTAATTTTAAAAATTAATTGTTAATAAATTATTTAACTCTTCCAAAGAAAGTTAATCTTGCATTTTCAGATAGTTCAATATTTTCCTCTTGATTATAATTTAGTGTAATTAAGATTCTAGGAATATCACTTTCAACTGGGGTTACTCTATGAAGATAATTTCTTCCATAAAATAATATTAATGTACCATCACTTGCATCAATTTTCTTTGGTTTTTTTTTACCTTCAATAATATTAGATATGAGTGTCTTATCAATATAGTCATTATTTGAGTCTCTTCCCTCAGAAATATATTCAAATTCACCACCTAAAGGAGCAGATTGGATCATTAACGTAATTGCAAATGAAGCATTATCAAAATGCCATCCAAGTTGTTGACCTTTTTGGTAATAATTTAAATTAATCGAAGAAAGATTATCAGCATAAGGAAAAATCTGATCAAGTTCTAAGACATATTTTAGAAAATCTTTAAAAGTATTTGAATTATACAACAAGTTTAAATCTGATTTTTCACTAATGAGGTCATGAGGAACACAACCTTTATCACTGGTCATTAATTGATTTATAGGATCAAACATATCCAAATCAGGTGATTGTTTATTTAATAAAATTGTATGCTTCTGATCACAATAAAAAGCTTTATCTTCTAAAGATTTTGTTTCTTTTAAAATTTTTTCACGGCTATCTATTAATAAAAAGTTTTCTAAAACTAATAAAGAGTTTTTTTTAATTAATGCGTTACATTTTTTAATATAATCGTTATCATTTATTGGATGTTTTTCAAAATCAACAATAGAATTAATATCACTCATATTTAAGTATATTTTTTAAATTTAGGTAACTTGTCTTCAATCTTATAATAATCTCTTTTGTTTTTTACATAAATATGAGAAATTGTTTTCAATTTACTTGGATTTTTAAATAAACCAGCTGATATAGAAACAGCTCTACTTCCAGATCTTTTAAAAAAAATGCTTGCTCCACAATTATTGCAAAAACCTCTCTTTGCTTTGGTTGATGATTTATACCATTTAAGAGTTTTTTTTGATTTAAAAACAATATTCTCCTCTAGTACTGAAGTATAAGCAGCATAGTTACCATGAGTTTTTGCGCATTGAATGCAATGGCAATTTATTACAGGTCGAAATTCTCCTTTAATTATCATCGAGATTCCGTTACACAAACAAGAAGCGCTTAAAGATCTAATTTTTTTATTCATTATATAATATAGTCATTCAAAAAATTTTTTAACAGATTAAATATTTTATATAAATCATTATAAATTAATATAAGTAATTATGAATGGTATAATAGATAAATATTATAATTTATGATATAATAATTTAGCAGGTACAATTCATGGATACTAATTGGAATTTTGAGAATTCTTACTTAACTTTACCTAAAATTTTCTACTCAAATACTCAACCTGAAAATTTTAAAAATTTAAAAGTTATTTTAAAAAATAAGAGCTTGTTAAAATTTCTAAATATTGAAGAAAGCAAATTTGAGAATTTGTTAATAAATTCAATTAATAATAAAAACATTAATTATTTTTCTCAAGCTTATGCGGGTCATCAGTTTGGTCATTTCACTATTCTTGGTGATGGTAGAGCAACCTTCTTAGGAGAACATATAAACAAAAAAAATAAAAGATTTGATATACAGTTAAAAGGATCTGGAAAAACCCCCTACTCTAGAAATGGAGATGGCAAAGGAACACTAAAATCAATGCTTAGAGAATATATAATTAGTGAAGCTATGCACAATTTAAATATTAGCACAACTCGATCTTTAGCAATTTTAAAAACTGGAGAAAAAATATTTAGAACAAATTTTGAAGAAGGTGGAATTTTAGTAAGAGTTGCAAAAAGTCATATACGTGTTGGCACATTTCAACTTGCAAGTTTAAGTAAAGAAAAAAAAGATGTGGAAGATTTATTAGAATATTCAATTAAAAGATTGTATCCAGAAATATCAAAAAATAATGATAGGTATTTAAAATTTTTTGAAAAAATAGCTGAAAGTCAAATTAATTTAATTGTCGATTGGCAAAGAATTGGCTTTATTCACGGAGTTATGAATACAGATAACATGTCTATTAGCGGAGAAACAATTGATTACGGCCCTTGTGCTTTTATGGATGAATATAATCCTAATAAAAAATTCAGTTCAATTGATCATAATGGAAGATATGCATTTAATAATCAGCCAAGAATTGCTCTCTGGAATTTAGCTCGTTTAGCTGAAACTATTTTACATTTAATTGATGCAAATCAAGATAAAGCTATAAAAAAAATTGAAAAAATGCTTAAACTATATGAAAAAAAATATCATGTATCATGGATGTCAATGATGAGAGATAAAATTAATATTAATAACTTCAATGAAAATGACGAAAAACTAATTAAAGAATTACTAGATTTAATGCATGTATTTAAACTGGATTATACAAATACATTTGCTGATATTGAAAATAATGTCATTCAAAAACATAATTTCATGAAAGAATGGTATGAAAAATTAAAAGAAAGAAGAAAATTAAATAATAATAAAAAAACCATAAACAAAAAAACTAATCCAAAAATAGTTCCAAGAAATCATATTGTTGAAAAGGTATTAAGTGAAGTCGAAAAAGGGAAATATAATAATTTAGATAGTTTTATAATAAATTTAAAAAATCCTTATCAAAATGATAAGCCTAATGAATTTATAAGAGAGCCAAATGAGGAAGAAAAGGTACATGAAACATTTTGTGGAACTTAAAATTTAAAGTAAATTCCCAGCAAAAATATCTACTATAGATAATAAAATAATATGATGTGACATTTCTATATAATTATAATTATTTGAATTTATATGAATATTAATATCACCAAGCTTGGCCAAAGGATTTGATTTATCAAAACCACTCAAAGTAATAAGGGAAATATTATTTTCATTACAATATTTTGCAGCATTAATTATATTATTTGAAGTTCCACTACTACTTATAAGAATTAAAATATCGTTTTTTTGAGTATATGCTTTTATAGCTTCTTTAATCCAGTTTTCGTGACCATAGTCATTAGCAAAGCAAGTAATTAAATTAGCATTATTAAATGTATTAGATGGTACATTTGCTACTTTAGTAAAATCAACACTTACGTGACTAGCAATTGAAGCGCTTCCCCCATTTCCAATAATATAAGTTTTGCCTTTATTTATTTTACACTCTTGAATTAATTCTACTGATTTATCAATTAAAGATATATCAAGATCATTTAATAAATTGTAAATTGATTTATTGTAATTTTTAAAATATTTTTCAAATTTCATAAATTATATTTATTATAAGATGTTTAATTAAAAATAATATTAATTATATATATGAATTAATTATATTTACATAATCGAAACACATTTTTTGTAAAGTGATTATATTATTTGTTAATAAATTAATCTATAGTATCAATTTTAGCTGCTAATATAAAATCATTTATAGAGAGACCTTTAATAGAATGTGTGTGTAACATAATTAATACATAACCCCATCCAAGAGATATATCAGGGTGATGACCTTCTACTTCTGCCAAATGTGCTATTTGATTAGTAAAATTAAGAGCTTCATTAAAATTTTTAAATTTTAATTTTTTAAAAATCATTTTTTGTTCTTCATTTACTGACCAATTATCTAATTTTGACAAATATTTTATAATTTGTTTTTCATCAAATTTGAGAGTATCACCTGTACAAGCTTGGCATTTTTGATTTTTTAAATCTATTTTCATTTAAATTTTGCACCTACTTGATTTAATTCCATTTTATATAATGAGCTTGTAGCTGTAACGTATAAAATATTACCTTCTTTTCCTCCAAATTCTAAATTGGATACTAATTCAGGAACCAATATTTGACCTATCAATTCATTATTAGGATTAAAGCATTTTATAGCCTTGCCAGCACTTGTCCAAATATTACCATCTTTATCACTTCTAAAGCCATCAGAAAAAAATGGCTTAAAGTCATAGACTAATTTTTGATTTGTTATTTTACTATCTATAATGTCAAAAACATATAAGCATTTTATATTTTCACCTGTGTCAGCAACGTAAAGTTTTTTTTCATCATGTGAAAAAGCTATACCGTTTGGTCTATCAAGATTTTTTGTCATAACATCCAATTTTTTTGTATGGGGATTAAATCTAAATACAAAACATCCATCATATTCTTGTTCACCAGGGTAACCTTCATAGTCTGATAAAATTCCATAAGGAGGGTCTGTAAACCATATTGTATCATCAGATTTAACACATATGTCATTTGGTGAATTTAATTTTTTTCCTTCATATGAATCTACAATTATAGATACATTCAAATCATCATCAGTTTTATAAACACAACGACCTCCATGTGAGCACGATATTAAATTTTCTTCATTATCAATTGTGTTTCCATTGCAAAAATTTGAAGGATTTCTAAATTCTGAAATTTGACCATCAATTAATTTCATGATTCTATTATTTGGATTATCACTCCATACAAGCATATCTTTGTGTGGAATATAACATGGACCTTCAGCCCATAATGTACCACCGTACACTTGGGTGAATTCAATGGTTTTAAGATAACTCTTAAATAAATCTGAGTTTTCGACATGTTCCATTACTGAGTTTTTAAATTTATAAACTGTAGGACTGAAATCTTTTTTCGTCATTTCATACCTCTATACCTTTTTTCTTTTTATTTAAATCAACTAGAACTGAAGGAAAATCTTTAGATCGTAAACTTTCACTACAATCCTCTTCAAGTAATTTTACAATACTTGTACTCAAAGATCTTTTACCTAATTTTTTTTGACCTTTTTTAAAAATTTTTACCATAAGATGGCTAATTTGTGCAGGAATTTTAAATTTATTAGTTAATTTATTAAAAAGTCCTACATCTTTACAAACTAAATCCATTGTAAAACCAACATCATATGAGCCATTCAAAATGACCTGACTTTCTGTTTCATGAACAAAACTATTACCTGAACTTATTTTTATTCCATTATATGCTGTTTTGAGATCCAATCCGTATTTTTTACAAACCATTAGAGCTTCCCCAATTGCTAAGAGATTTATAGAAGCTAAATAATTTGTTACTACTTTAAGGGTTGAAGCGTTACCAATTTTACCACAGTGTAAAATTTGATGTCCAACACAACTTAAGATTGGAAAAGCTCTCTTATAGGTTTTTTTGCTTCCAGCAACTAATATAGATATATTACCACTTTCAGCTGTGTGTTGACCTCCTGTAATAGGAGCTTCTAGTACTGAAGCTTTTTTTTTAAATATCAAATTAGATAACATTTTCATCTCTTCTTCATCTGTTGTACTCATTTCTATCCAAAGATGATTTTTATTTAAAAAGGGAATAGAATTAAGTAAAACATTTTTGACTGAATTTGGTGACGGTAAACAAGTTATGAAAACTGTAACATTGTGAATTAATTCCTCAATTGAATTACAAAATATGGCACCTTCAGAAACTAATTTTTTTGAAGTTTTTTTATTTAAGTCAAAAACATACAAACTAAAATTTTTGTTTTGTAGGATATTATAGGCAATTTTACTACCAACATTACCTAGTCCAATGAAACCAATATTTTTATCTCTCATAACTCTATAGTCATACCATCATATGAAGGTTCAATATTTTCATAACATTTTGATAATAACTCTTCATAATCCAAAAGAGCTGTCATATGAGTGAATAAAGTCTTTTTAGGTTTTAAATATTTAATGTATTCGTTAATTTGATCAAATCCTGCATGAGAAGGATGTGGATCATATCTAAGTAAACCGACAATCCATAAATCTAAATCTTTTAATTTATCAATATCTTTTTCATAAAAGTTTTTTAAATCAGTTGAATATGCAAAATTATTAATTCTGTATGTTTGAACATCTATAGAACCATGATTATGTTTAAAAGTTTCAATTTTAGTATTACCGATATTAAAATTATCACTAATTGTCTTAAGTGACATAAATGGTGAATAATCTTTATGGCCCTCAAAAATATATTTATAATTTTTAATCATGGACTTTTTTATGTCACTAGATAGAAATGCTGGAATTATTGATTGATTGATTAAGGACATTGCTCTCATATCTGGTAAACCTGAAGTATGATCTGAATGTTCATGAGTAAATAATACTGCATCAATTTTTGTACATTTTGCATTATATAACTGTGCACGTAAATCAGGACTTGTATCAATCAATAAATTCTGGTCATTGATATTGATTAAAACAGATGATCTAGTTCGATGATTTTTAGGATTATTTACATCAATATTGCCATTTCTATTCCATGCAAGTGGTGAGCCAAAAGAACCACCACAACCCAGTATTCTAACTATCATTAGATTTAATTATCTCTTTTTACCCGAGAAAACAATTTGTAAAAATTATTATCTGTTAGTTCAAAAAAATTTTCTTTTGTCATTGAGTAAAATTTTGCAAGAAATTCGCCAGTGTATTTAACAAAAGATGGCTCATTGGATTTACCTCTCATTGGTACAGGAGCTAAAAAAGGACTATCTGTCTCAATTAATAAATGATCTAATGGGGCATTAAGAATAATTTCCCTAAGAGAATTTGCGTTTTTAAAAGTTACAATCCCAGAAAGAGATATGTAATACTTATTTTCAATGCAGAATTCTAATAGTTTTTTTGAGCCAGTAAAACAATGAAAAACTATTTTTAAATTATCATTTTTAAATTTATTAAGAATCTTAATTATTTCATCTTCAGAATCTCTTTGATGAATAATTATGGGTAAATCATAAATTTTTGATGCTTCAATATGAGCTTCAAATACTTCAATTTGTTTTTCTTTATATTTAATAGAATGATAAAAATCTAATCCAGTTTCACCTAGTGCTATCAATTTAGGATTTTTAATTATTTTATCTATTTCTTTATAAGATAGAATTGTTTCATTGTTGATGCTTTCAGGATGAATACCATATGATATATAGATATTAGCAAAATCACTAATTAAATTCAAATGAGTCTCAAAATCTTTTGGTCTAGTATTTATTGAAAGCAAATGTGTGACACCATTATTATTACATCTTTTCATAATATTTTGAAGATCTTTACTTAAACTTTCAAAATTTAAGTGACAGTGAGAGTCAATCACAAATCAATTCGAGGAAAAAGTGGTTTGGGAATATTTAAATTAATTAATTCAGGTGAAAAATTTACAATATTAGTTAAGGTTAAATTATCAATTGATAAATTATAAATATTAAGGGCTTTATCAATACTAGAAGGTATTACTGGGTATAAAAGTATTGAAATTTTGATTGTTAACATTGTTACTAAGTATAAAACATCTTGCATTCTTTGATTATCTGTATTTTTTAATGACCAAGGGGCTTGACTGTCAACATAAGCATTAACTTCTGATAAATAATCAAAAATATTTTTAAGGGCTTTATCAATTTGAAAAGAATTCATATTTTTAAGATAATGAAATAAAGTTTCATCAAATGATTCTAACAATTTTGTATCTATTTCTTTATAATTTGAAGGTTTACAAACTTTTGAGTCAGAATTTTTAATTATAAATGAACTTATTCTTTGAATTAAATTTCCATAATTATTTGATAAATCTGCATTCACTCTTTGCGCAATTGCATCTTTTGAAAAATCACCATCATTTCCAAAAGGGACTTCTCTAAAAAGAAAAAATCTAATTTGATCAAGACCATATTTTTCTATGATATCATAAGGATTTATTATATTTCCAAGTGATTTAGATATTTTTTGACCTTCATTAGTCCACCAACCATGAGCAAAAATTTGTTTAGGAGGCTCTAACCCTGCAGCCATTAAAAAAGCAGGCCAATATACTGCGTGGAATCTTAATATATCTTTTCCAACTACATGAATACCTGGCCAAAATTTTTTAAATGATTCATTAGCAGTATTTGGGTAATTTAATGCAGTGATATAATTGCAAAGAGCGTCAATCCACACATACATAACATGGTGCTTAGCATTTGGAACTTTAACACCCCACTTAAAAGTAGTTCTTGAAATTGATAAATCCTTTAAACCTCCTTTAATAAAGCTCAAAACTTCATTATACCTTGAGCGAGGAAGAATAGATTCAGGATTTTTTTCATAAAATTCAATTAGTTTATCTTCCCATTTTGATAATTTAAAAAAATAACTTTCTTCCTTTACCCAATCTACTGGAGCTCCTGATGGAGCAATAAAGCCTTTATCAGTTTTTGTTAATTCTGATTCTAAATAAAATGCTTCATCTCTTATAGAATACCAACCTTCATAATTAGATAAATATATTTCATCATTATTTTTTAATTTATTCCACAAAAATTGTGCAGAGATTTTATGTCTTTTTTCAGTAGTTCTTATAAAATCATCAATTTCACATCCAAGATAAGGAATCAAATCTCGAAAATTTTGAGACATTTCATCAACAAAATCCTGTGTTTCTTTTTTATTAGACAATGCAGCCTTTTCTACTTTTTGACCATGTTCATCTGTTCCGGTTAAAAAAAAAGTTTCATCACCTTTTAATTTACTAAATCGTGATAAAATATCGCAAGCAATTGTAGTATAGGCATGACCAATATGAGGAACATCATTTACATAATATATTGGAGTAGTAATAAAATATGACATAAGTATTATTTAATAGCAAAAAAGTTAATCATAAATATTTTTTTATCTAGATTAAAAGTGAATAAATCATTTTCATTATTTATCAAGTAATCTAATTTATTATCAATAGTATCAATTGTAATTTTTTCTGATAAATTTTCTATTTTTAATATTTTTTGAGATAAATAACTTTCATCAATATCTAATCCCATTTTCACTTTTTTAAATACAATAAGAATAAACTTAATTAGTGATAAAAATATTTTATATTTTTCATTTTCAAAGTTACTAAAAAGATTAGTTATATTATTATTATTTACTGAAAATGTATCATTATCAATTATTGAATTTATTAACTGGTCAAATATATCTAAAATTATATCAATATTAAAGTTAAGTGATAAACCTGGGGAGCCATTAGTGATATCAAATAATAATTTAAAAATTTCATCATCAGTCTCAACATTTTGAGAAATTAAAATTTTTTTGAAATTATCAAAATTATGTGAAGATAAATTAATTTTTAAACATCTAGATTTGATAGTAGGCAATAATGCAGATGGTTGATGAGATATTAAAAAAAAATAAGTATTAGCTTGAGGTTCTTCTAATATTTTTAATAAAGCATTTGATGAGTTTAAGTTTAAATCATCAGCACTATCAATTAATATAAATTTTGGTAGATTTTCTATTATATTAGTTTCGTGATAAAAATTATTTAGTTCTCTTACTTGATCAATGACAATATTATTTTTAATTTTGTTTGTTTTTTCATCAATTTTTTTTTTTAATATTCTAATATTTGGATGTGAATTATTCTTTAATAAGGATAAATGATGACTAATTTGTTTGGGGTTAATTTTTAAATTTATATAATCTTCAATAATTTTAGTGACAAAAAATAATTTACCTATTCCTTTGATACCACTAATTAAGATTGAATTATTTAATTTTTCTTCTGTTAATTTATTTTTAATTATTTTAAATTCTTTTTCAAAACCTATCATTTTGTAAATATTAATGAATTTATATTTGAGATAATTTTTTTATGAATCTGATTAATTGTTTTGGATGCATCAATTTTTATGAATCTTTTTTTATTATAAATTATTTTATATCCTTTATTTACTTGATCATGAAAATTCTTATCTAATTTATCGTATTTATTTTTTGATTTTCTTTTTTTTATTCTTGAAATTATTAATTTTGTAGATAATTTGAATAAAAAGGTTTTATCTGGTAAAAAATTATTTAAAATATTTTTATGTAAATTTTTTGCATTTTGAATACCAAATTTATTTACATATCCTTGATAGACAAAAGTTGAGTCTGCAAATCTATCTGAAATAACTACCTTTCCTTTTTCTAGAGCAGGTAATATAACATTATTAATATGGTGGGATCTAGCTGCCATAAGCATCAATATTTCTTCTTCTATGTTTATGTCTGACTTAACCTTTAAAATTAGTTTACGTAGTGATTCTGCAATTTTTGTACCACCTGGCTCTCTTGTGCTAATAAAAGAAATATTATTTTTTTTTAGGTACTTTTTTAAAAGTAAGATTTGTGATGATTTACCACTAGCTTCTGGACCTTCAAAAGTTAAAAACAAACCTTTTCTTTTATACATCTAAACTTGTACCAAAAATAAGATATTTAATAGCCGCAAAAATTTTTAAAATAGGATTTATAGGTCCAACATCATACTCAGCAATTAAGTCAACTTCTATATTTGGTTTACCATCAATTTCAATTAAAAGCTTTCCATATGTATTTCCTTTTATAATTGGTGCTTCAATTGGTTTTGTATATTGAATTGAAGATTTAATTAATTGCAACTGATCAAATGAAAGAGTTGATATTACTTTTCTTGATGATATTAAATTTACCCTTGGTTTATTTCCCAGCCAAACGTCTGCTTTAACAATAAGCTGACCTTCATCAACTAGTTTCATTTTACTTGTTTGTGAAAATGCCCAATTAATCAAATTGGATGACTCATTCATTCTTGATCTAGAACTATTTGTTCCATTAATAACTACAGTAATTCGTCTATCATCTCTTCTAGCGGTAGCAGCGATCCCCCAACCTGACGCTTTTGTAAAGCCAGTTTTTAAACCATCAGCTCCTTGAACAGATTGCAATAACTTATTTCTATTTGGTTGTTTAATTTCGTTGTAAGTAAATTCTTCATCTGAAAAATAAAGGTATAGATTTGGAAAATCTCTTATAATAGCGTTTGATACGATAGCTAAGTCAAAAACTGTAGAATAATGATCATCTTCAGGCCAACCTGAAGAATTAACAAAGTTAGAATTATTCATTCCTAATCTTTTTGCATAAACATTCATCAATTTTGCAAAATCTTCCTCAGTACCAGCTAAACATTCTGCTAAAGCAACCGATGCATCATTACCGGATTGAATAATAATTCCCTTTAAAAGATCATCAATTGAAACTTTATCATCTATCTCTAAAAATGTTCTTGATCCTCCCATTTTGTAAGCTTTTGCTGAAACTGTACACTCATTATTTATAGAAAGATCAGTATTTTTTAATCTATCAAAAGCTACATAAACTGTCAAAATTTTAGTCATCGATGCAGGAGGTGTTTTTAAATTATAGTTTTTTTCAAAAAGTATTTCATTTGTATCAAAATCTATAACGATTGCCTGTTCAGCTTTTGTATCTATTGAAAAAGATTTTGTTGAAATTAAAAAAATTAATAAAATAAATGGGATAAATTTAATTTTCATAATATTATTTATAGTTTTTATTTATGTTGTAAGTAAGATTATTCTAAAATTATTTTATTCTCTTTATAGCCTTTACGAATAAATGTCGAAACTAATTTATTAGCAATATCATTTTCAATTGGACCAATTATTAATTTATAAAATGTACCCATGTTTTCTGAAGTATATTTTTCTTTTAATTGAATTTCATTAATTATTTTCTGAATTTCTTGATAATTTTTAAAATTATTAACATGCAAATATAAGGTTAAATTTTCGACTTCTTCAAAACCAATTTCAATAGGTTGTTCAAGAATTTCATTTCCATTATCTTCAATAATATCAGTATCTATATTGGTAATTGATACAATTTCTGTTGGAGCAGAATCAACAGTTGAATTAAAATTATCATCGTTAATTGACATAGTAACATTTTTCCATTGTTTTGATGGATCAGATAAAATTTCTACTTTAACTTTTGCTATTTTATTCTTATAAAATCTTAAAAGTTGGGCTACTTTTCTTGAAACTTGAATAATTGAAGCATTATCATCATGTCTATCAACTATTTTTATTGTTAATGATAAACCATTTTCTAAATTAGTTATTTTTACAATACTAGGTAAAGGTAAAGTTTTGTGTCTTCCAAGTAATTCTGTAACCTTATTTAAATCATTGTTTAAAGTTTTTTGATTATGTAAATCTTTATCATAATAAGTTGCAAGACCAACTTCTTCATAGGCATAATTCTCCTTTGGAGTGTATTTTACTCCCTCAATATAATAAGGATCACCTATTAAATAAAAAATATTATTTTTTGAAAAATTTTCTTTTTTTGAGTCGTCTGATTTTTCAATATTTTTTTTAGCTTTTTCTTGAATAACATTTTTAGTCTTTTCTAATTTATCAATAACATTATTTTTTGAAATGTTTTCACAAGAAATCAAAATAAAAAAAAATAAACTAATTATTAATTTCATCACTAAGTAGTCCTATGGAAATAGCATAATAAGATGAACAATTATAATATAAAATATTTTTATAATTAGGATAAACTAAAAACATTCTACCTTTTACTCCGTCTGGAGCTATCAAGCGTGCCTCAAGATCTAACCTTTTAGGAAGTTCTGATTTTGTAATAGTTTTAAAACCTAAATTAGACCATTCTGGCAATGATTTAGCAATGGATCTTCTTTTTACAGCGCCACAACCTTTTGGATTTTCTTGCTGTAATGATGTGTATATTTCTTCAATATTTTCTGGAGGAACAACTTCTCTTCCCCAAGTACTGTCAATTGACCAAGGATTTTTATCTATCGAAGTTAAATAATTTGCTGTACTTGCAAAGCCATCAGCATAACTATTCCAAATATCTATTCCATCTCCATCCCAATCATATGCACTTTCTAAGAAAGTTGTTGGTATCATTTGAGTCATACCAACAGCACCACCCCAACTGCCTATTAATTGACCTGATGGCACTAATCCATCATCAAGGATTTTTAGTGCTGCAAATAACTGCTTTCTATAAAAATCACTTCTTCTTCTATCGTAAGCTAGAGTTGTTACAGCTGTAATTGTATCAACTTTACCTTGATTACGACCATAAAAACTCTCCATTCCCAAAACAGCAACAATAAATCTGGGTTGAATACCAAAGTGCTGTGAAATTTTATTTAAAAGAATTGAGTGTTCTTCTAAAACATTTTTACCTGCAATTATTCTTGATTTATCTACTCTATAGTACAAATATTCTTTTAAAGTAATTGTTGACTCAGGTTGACATCTATCCCTTAAAATTATTTTTTTTTGAGGTTTCACATTTGATAAATATAAATTAATTGTTTTATCACTAATATTTTTTTCCTTAGCCTCTATACGAACATCTTTTAACCAATTATTCCATTCAGTATTTGTTGGCATTATTGGTTTTTCACAAGCTTTTAATGATGAGGATAAAAATATAATTAAAATAAAAAGATATTTAATAAACATTAATAAGAGATAACAAATTTTTCTAAATTCGTATATTTTTATATCCTTTATATTTTGACTTTAATTTAATTAAAAGTATAACGAATCGCACAAAACGGAGAGATGGCTGAGCGGTTGAAAGCACTGGTCTTGAAAACCAGCAAGGTGGCAACACCTTCCAGAGTTCGAATCTCTGTCTCTCCGCCATTCATAAATATTTAATAAATTATTTTATTTGTTCTAAAATTTCCTTAGATAACTTAAATCTACTTGTATTTAAATGCCCCTTAAAATCATAAAATATTTTTTGATCTGGCCTTAAAGTAAATTGACTATGTCTATTCATAGATAAATCTAATAGTTTTTGAGGATTTGTTGGATTGTTTTTATAAAAACCAATGACAATGCCCTTCCTGTTAAATTCAAATTTATCAACATTATAGTCAATACAAAGTATTTTAATTTCTATTAAGCTAAATAAATTATTTAATTGCTTAGGTATTGATCCAAATCTATCTCTAAGCTCAATTATTAAGTTAGATAATTCATCATTATTATTTACACTAGATATTCTTTTATAGATTGAAAGTCTCAAATCCAAATCATCAATATAATCATCAGGTATAAAAATTTCTTCAGGTATTTTAATTGTTGGCTGAAATAAATTTCTTACTTCATTGTTATTAGATACTTTTTGTTTTTGTAAAAGTATTTCTTCCTCTAGCATCTGATGATAAAGTTCAGTGCCAATCTCTTTAATGAATCCACTTTGCTCCTCACCAATTATAGACCCACCTCCTCTCATATCTAGATCTTGTGCAGCAATATTAAATCCAGATCCTAAAGACTCTGATGAATTAATTATTGATAGTCTTTTCTTACCATTATCTTTAAGTTCATTTTCTTTATAGGTAATATAAGCATATCCTCTTTTGGATGAACGTCCAACTCTACCTTTTAATTGATAGAGTGAAGCTAATGAAAATAAATTAGACCTATAAACTATGATTGTATTTACATGTGGTAAATCAAGACCATTCTCTATAATATTTGTACTTATCATCAAAGGAACTTCTTGATTATAAAACTTAGAGATTCTACTTTCCAATAAAGAAGGTTTTAATTGACCATGTGTTACAACATATTTAATATCAGGGAGATATTCTTTTAAAAAATTTTCAATAAATGGAATATCTTTTTTTCTTGGGGTTACAAAATAAACTCCATTTTTTCTTCCATACACCTCTCTTTTAATAGCTTCTTTTATTGTTAATTCATCAAATTTTGCAACATAACTCCTTACAGATAATCTTTCAAAAGGAGCAGTTAATATTAAACTTAAATCTCTTATACCAGATAAAGACATAGACAGAGTTCTTGGAATAGGAGTTGCTGATAGTGATAGCACATGAGCATTTGGGGTTATATCTTTAAATTTTTCTTTTTGTAAGGTTCCTAATTTTTGCTCTTCGTCATAAATAATTAATCCTAGATTTTTAAATGATAATTTATCACTTAATAATGCATGCGTACCTATAAGAATATCAATTTTACCTTCAGCACAATCTTCAAAAATTTGTTTTTTTTCTTTTTGTGTTATTAAACGTGAAATTTCTGCAATAGTAATAT
The DNA here is from genome assembly GCA_902569865.1 of uncultured Alphaproteobacteria bacterium. GTDB lineage: Bacteria > Pseudomonadota > Alphaproteobacteria > HIMB59 > CACPNW01. The sequence goes on from CACFVT010000003.1 coordinate 45,073, forward strand.
TAAATAAGTTAAATCTTTTTAAAAAATTATTATAATGTTGTCGGGATAAAAGAGTAGTTGGAACAAAAACAATTGACTGAATATTTGATTTTGCAGCAAGAAATAAAGCTCTAATTATTACTTCTGTCTTTCCAAAAGCAACATCCCCAACTATAAGTCTATCAACTGGTTTGCCAGATTCAAAATCATTTATCACATCATTAATAGCATTTAATTGATCGTCAGTCTCAACATAAGGAAAGGTGCTACAAAATTTATCATATTCAACATTATCAATATTCATTGGCAGAGATTTTGATTGAAGTCTTTTAGAAGCAATTTTAATTAACTTTTTTGAAGCTTCTCTAATTTTCTTTTTAGCTTCTGCTTTTCTTTTTTGCCAGCTTGAAGCACCTAACCTATCTAGACTTATGGTATTCTCATCTTCATTACCATATTTTGTAATATAATTAAGATTTTCAACAGGTAAGAAGAGTTTTTGATTATCTGAAAACTCTAACTCTAAACAATCATGAATAGAATCATTTAAATCAATCTTTTTGATATTATTAAATCTGCATATACCATATTCTGAGTGCACCAATAATGAACCTTGAGTAAGTTTATTTAATTCTTCAAAAAGAAATTTATTTTTTTTACCTTTTGTTATTGATTTAACAGATAATGAATAGCCAAAAATAGTTTTTTCATTAATATAAATTATATTATTTTGCTCAAATGACTCTTCAAGCTTTAAAACAGAAATATATATATTATTATTATTAGATAAGTTAGATAAGTTTTTAATCTCAAAAGGTGAAATATATATATTTTCATTTAATATTTGATAGACTTTTTCTAATGATCCTTGCGTATTACAGCAAATAATAATTTTTTTATTAGAATTAATATCAAAGTATTTTTTGATAAATTGGAAATCAATTTTTTCTCTAATTGAAGAAATATTATTTATTTTTTTTATATTTGTACCTATATAGCCTTCATTTTTAAATACTGATAACTTTGTTACTTTAAATTTATCTAGTATTTGATTAAAATAATTTTTTTCAATAAATAAATATTGTGGTTTTAGAAAAAAAGATTCATTAGAGTTACTTCTTGCTTCATAGTAATCATTTAAATTTTCTATTCTTTCATCAAATAATTGAATGATATCATTATGAATGATCAATTTACTACTTTCACAATAATCAAATAATGTTTCTAAATTTTCATAAAAAAGAGGTAAAAATTGCTCACCTCCAGAAGGAGTTTGTCCAGATGAAAACAATTCATAAACTTGACTCTTTCTATAATTTGGAAATAAGGCTCTAAATTCAGTTCTAAACCTTTCTAAGTTTTTATTATCAATAATTAATTCACTACTTGGATTTAATGTAAAAAAATCCATGTCAGATTCTTTAATTCTTTTTTGAGATATTTGATCAAATTCAAAAATTGATTCAATGTAATCATCAAATAAATCTAATCTTATTGGTTTATCAAATTGTGGAAGAAAAATATCAATTAAAGAACCTCTTAATGCAAATTCTGATTTATCTCTTACTATCGATGTTCTTTCATATCCTAATTTAATGAGTAAAAAAAGAAACTTATCTATTTCTATTTTAGACTTTTTTGAAATTGTAACAAAATTTTTTGTAATTTCATTTATTGGTAGAGATTTCTGAATAATTGCATTCAATGTTGTTAAAAGAATTATTTTTTCTTCTTTATTGGAACTAAGATAAAAAAGAGTTTCTAATCGATTTGTTAGAATTTCTTTAGAAGGTGAAATATTATCATATGGAATTTGATCCCAAGCTTTATAAAGTAATATTTTTTGATTTGGAATCAACCAAGTTAGTTTGTTTTTAATATTTATTATTTCTCTGTCATCTTTTCCTATATAAACTAACGAACTATCGCTTTTATGAAATATTTCTGAAATTATAAAAGCTTCAGTTTTATCAATAACAGGACCTATTGACTTCATTTAGAATGTATTTATTTTCTCAAAAAGATTCTTAAATTTTATATCTACTGTTTTTTTCTTGGTAAGAATATTGTAAATTTCATCATCTGAATAGATATCAAAGACAGATTTTAATAATTTTATTTCATCTTCACTAAATTTATCTAAGTTTTTAATAAAATACTCTTTGTATAATATATCTGTTTCTTTTGTGCCTGAATAAGTTGATCTATATTTGATAATTTTTTTCAGTGAATTTAATGTCATATAATCAATAATAGAATATAGTAAAATTATTTTAATATTCTATGAGACCTGCACATTTAGACTTATTACTCTCACCAATCAATAAATTAAAGGGAGTTGGACCAAAATTAGAAAATATTATAAATAAATTAGGCATAAATCTAAATGTACATTTCCTTTGGCATTTTCCCTATAAAATAATTGAAAAAAAATATTATGAAAATATTAATGATGCACCAATAAATCAGTTAGTTACATTAAAAATACAGGTTATAAAACATTATCCATCAAAATTTAGGAGACAGCCATATAAAGTTAGCTGTTTAGCAAATGAAACTCCAATAGAAATTGTATATTTTAATGCAAGACACCCTGCCATAAGATCAGTGTTACCTATCAAAAGTATAAAAATGATTTCAGGTAAATTAGAGTTTTTCAAAAATAAATTTCAAATTACACACCCATCAAGTGTAGAAAATTTATCTGAAATTCAGTTATTAAAAGAAAAAGAAGCAGTTTATAGCTTAACTGCAGGACTAAACTTAAAAAAATTTATAAAACTTTCAAATCAAGTATTGCAATTAGTGCCTAATTTAGATGAGTGGATTGATGAAAGATTAATAAAAAAATATAAATTCATCTCATGGAAGGGAGCTATAGAAAAATTACATAATCCAGAAATAAACGATACATATAATGAAAAAAATTTTTACAGGAGAAGACTGGCCTTTGATGAATTATTAGCACATCAGCTAGCAATTTATATTGTCAGAACAATTGATAAAAAGAAAAAATCAATTTCTTTTAAAAATAAAGAAAAATTAAGAAATAATTTAATTAATAATTTAGAATTTAAATTAACTAAATCACAATTAACTGTTCTCGATGAAATACAATATGATCTTTTTTCTAATAAACAAATGATTAGATTGCTTCAAGGAGACGTTGGTTCGGGAAAAACTATTGTTGCATTAATTTCGATGCTCACTGTAATTGAATCAGGTTATCAAGTAACGTTAATGGCCCCTACTAGTATACTAGCTTACCAGCATTATGAAAATATATCAAAACTAATTAAAGATATTCCTATTAAAATAGATATACTTACAGGGAAAGATAAAGGAAAGAAAAGATTAGAAAAATTAGATAAAATTAAAAGTGGTAATATACAAATAATAATTGGGACTCATGCATTAATACAAGAAGGGGTACACTTTAATAAATTAGGTTTATCAGTTATTGATGAACAACATAGATTTGGGGTTTATCAAAGAATGGCTTTTAATTATAAAGGTTTCAGACCATCTATTTTAGTTATGAGTGCCACACCAATTCCAAGAACCTTAACTTTAGCAGCTTATGGCGATATGGATGAAAGTAGGATTATTGAAAAACCTATAGGTCGAAAACCTATAACAACATCAATGCTAACTCTTAATAAAGAAAAAAACTTGATTGAAAGAATTAAAAATAAAATAAATAATTCAAGTGACAAATTTTTTTGGGTTTGCCCTCTTATAGAGGAATCACAAGAACTTGATTTAAAAGCAGCTACTGATCGTTATAATGTTTTAAATAAAATATTCAAAAACAAGGTTATGCTTATTCATGGTCAAATGAACGAAAAAGATAAAGAATTAAAAATGGAAATATTTAAAAAAGAAGATTATCGTATTCTAGTCGCAACAACAGTTATAGAAGTTGGTATTGATATTAAATCAGCCACTACAATGATTATTGAGCACGCAGAAAGGTTTGGATTAGCACAACTGCATCAACTCAGAGGTCGGGTAGGAAGAAATAATAAAGAATCTTATTGTATTCTATTACATAAAGAAAATATAAATGAGACAGCAAAAAAAAGATTAAATATTATGACTGAAACCAACGACGGTTTCATTATAGCAGAAGAAGATTTAAAAATTAGAGGACCAGGCGAAGTCCTAGGAAAAAGGCAATCAGGTTTACCATCTTTTAATATAGCTGATTTAAGTTATGATGGAGATCTTCTTGAAGAAGCTAAAATATATGCAGAAAATATCATTACTAATGACCCTAAGCTAGATAATAACAAAAACCTAAGAGACTTATTATACATACATGAACGAGATACTGCAATTAGGACATTAAATGCAGGATGATACTATTGATTATCAAAACGGAATAAGATTTCAATGTCAAGGTTCTGGAAAGTGTTGCGTTTCAAGAGAATCTTATGGCTATGTTTATTTAAGTGATATTGATTTAAAAAGATTTTCAAAATATTTTCAAATTTCTATAAAAAAATTTAAAGAACAATATTGTGAAATTACTGATGGATTTATCCACTTAGCAGAACTATCAGAATTGAAAGGTAATTGTATATTTTTAAAAGATAAAAAATGTTCAGTTTATGAAAATAGACCTTCTCAGTGCAGGACATGGCCTTTTTGGAATGATAATATGAATGCTAAAGTATGGAACAAAGATATTTCTATTAATTGCCCAGGTGTGGGAAAAGGTAAAATTATTAAAAAAAAAGAAATTGATAAATTCTTAAAAGAAGACTTAAGAAATGAAAAATCTATTATTAAAAATAGAATTAACCTTCGGAAATAAACTCCATATTTTTATAAGAGCCAATGTAAATATCTGATTTTTTTTTAAGAATTATTTTTATTGTTGTTTCCTCAAGAACAACTTCTAAAAAATTTTCATTTTTGTTCAAAATATCACATTTTTTTGAAATTCCAGTTGCTATATTTTTTATCACTGTTTGTTTCATAAAGAAATGGTGAGCCCTACAGGATTCGAACCTGTGACCCATTCCTTAAAAGGGAATTGCTCTACCAACTGAGCTAAGGGCCCAACAATGTCTTGTCTATATAGTTCAAATTTCATGAACGCAAGACCTATGATTAAGAGTTTTTATTATTTAAAACTCTTATAGTATTTTTAGAAACAAATTTTGATACATCTCCACCTAGTTTATGAACTTCTTTTACTAAATTAGATGAGATGAAAGAATTATTATCTGAAGACATTAAAAAAATAGTTTCTATATCTGGAGAAAGTTGATAATTCATTCCAGTCATTTGAAATTCATATTCAAAATCTGATACAGCTCTTAGACCTCTAATTATACAATCTGCATTTTGATCTTTTGCAAATTCTGTTAAAAGACCTTTAACTGACAAAATTTTAATGTTTTTATTGCTTAAATTTTCTATTTCTAAATCATTTTTTATAATATCTTTTCTCTCTGTAATGCTTAACAAAGGTATTTTATTTAGATTATCAGCTACACCTATTATTAATTGATCTACTATCTTAAATGATCTTTTAATTATATTTAAATGGCCATTCGTCATAGGATCAAAAGTACCTGGGTAAACTCCAATTTTGGACATATTAACTATCTATTTCTTGTATTCGTGACACTGAAACTATTGAATCAGTATCAGGTATTTTAAATACACTAACACCTTTAGTTGATCTACCTGCAATTCTTATTTGACTAACATTAACACGAATAATTTGACCTTTATCTGTTACCAGAATGATTTGATCATCTTGATTAACGACAAAACAATCTAAAACTTCACCATTTTTGCTGGAAGTTAAAATGCCTGTAATACCTTTTCCTCCTCTATTTGATATTCTATATTCATATGCAGAAGATCTTTTTCCATAACCATTTGTTGTTAATGATAAAAGAAATTCTTCATTATTATTTAATTCATTAAATTCTGGTTTTAAATTTCCAGTATTTTTTCTATTTTCAGAGGCAGCTTTTAAATAGTCTTGTCTAATATTAATATCAATTTTAGAATGTTTTAATATTGATTGAGAAATTACATAGTTACTTTTATCTAAATTCATTCCTTTAACACCTGCAGAATTTAAGCCAGAAAAAAGTCTAAGTTTTTCTAAAGGGAACCTTAAACACTTTCCATTTTTTGTTGATAAAAGAATATCATCTTCAAAATTTGCTAATTTTATGCCAATAAGTTTATCAGTGGGGTCAAGCTTTATAGCAAGTTTTCCACTCTCTCTTAGTTCTCTTTTGCCACTTTTAGCTACATCAATTAATTTATTTTTTCTTACCATACCTTTCTTTGTAGCAAAAATTATTAAATTTTCAGACCATGAATTTTCATCTAAAGGCAAAGGAAGAAATGTTGCTATTTTTTCATCTTTTGTAAAGGGAAGTAAATTTATGATAGGTTTGCCTCTTGCTTTTAAAGAAGCTTCGGGAATATCATGTGACTTAAGAGAATATACTTTACCTAATGAAGAAAATACAAGTAATTTTGTATGAGTATCAGCAAGATGAATTTCTTTTACAAAATCTTCTTCTCTGGTTGACATTCCAGTTTTTCCTTTACCTCCTCTGTTTTGAGCTCTGTAATTTTCAAGTAGGGATCTCTTTATATATCCATTGTTTGATATGGTTATAACTATATCCTCTTTCTGAATATA
>CACFVT010000004.1 GCA_902569865.1 uncultured Alphaproteobacteria bacterium
TACTTCTTTTGCCATATTTACTCCTACTCTATTTATGCCTTCTCAACTTGTGAATACTCTAAATCTACGGGTGTAGATCTGCCAAATATAGAAACTGCAACTCTTAATCTAGCTTTTTCTTCATCAATTTGCTCAATTTCTCCATTAAAGGATGCAAAAGGTCCATCAATAACCTTAACTTGCTCACCTACATCATACATAACTGCTGGTCTAGATTTTTCAACTCCATCAATTACTTGCTCTGATATTCTTTTAGCTTCAGCATTGCTTATTGGAACTGGTTGACCTTTATTTCCTAAAAAACCAGATAATTTAGGAGTATTTTTAATGATGTGCCATGTGTCATCATTAAGATTCATTTTAATAAGTATATAACCTGGAAATATTTTTCTTTCAGTGTTTATCCTAACTCCTCTTTTGACCTCTACAATATTTTGAGTTGGGACTGATACTTCTTCAATTTGATCAGAAATACCAAGTTTACCTGCTTGATCCAAAATACTGTCAGCAACTTTTTTTTCATATCCTGAGTAAGCGTGAAGCACATACCATCTACATTTTATCATCTTATAAACCTGAACCTATTTCTATAATTTTCTTAATTGAAAAAGACCAAACCTGATCACTAAGAAGAAAAAAGATTGAAAATAAAAAAATCAACAAAATTACTATTAAAGAAGAAATAAGTGTATCTCTTCTTGAGGGCCAAGTAACCTTTTGTAATTCTTGTCGAACTTGTCTGACAAAAAGTGCAGGTGATGTTTTTTTATTTTCCATATTTTTTTCAATTAATTATTGGCAGGAGTGGCAGGACTTGAACCCGCAGCCCCCGGTTTTGGAGACCGGTGCTCTACCAGTTGAGCTACACTCCTAAAATTCAGATATAGCTAAAACTAATAGAGCGGTCTCAAATACCTATTCAATAATTTCAGCTACAACTCCAGCACCAACAGTTCTACCACCTTCTCTAATTGCGAATTTTAAACCTTTATCCATAGCAATTGGAGAAAGCAAGGTAACTTCCATTGTAATGTTATCTCCTGGCATAACCATTTCAGTTCCTTCCGGAAGTTTGATTGTGCCAGTTACATCTGTTGTTCTAAAATAGAACTGAGGTCTATAATTAGAGAAGAAAGGGGTATGTCTTCCACCCTCTTCTTTTTTAAGAACATAAGCTTCAGCTTTAAATTTAGTGTGAGGTTTGATAGATCCAGGTTTAGCTAAGACTTGACCTCTTTCAACCTCTTCTCTTTTAGTACCTCTAAGTAAAACACCTACGTTATCACCTGCTTCACCTGAGTCTAAAAGTTTTCTAAACATTTCTACACCAGTACATGTGGTTTTTTGAGCTTCTCTTATTCCTAATATTTCAATTTCTTCACCAACCTTAACTTGTCCTTGTTCAATACGACCAGTTACAACAGTTCCTCTTCCAGATATTGAAAATACATCCTCTACTGGCATTAGAAATGGTTGATCTATAGGTCTGGTTGGTTGAGGTATAGACTCATCAACAGCTTTCATAAGCTCAATAATTGAATTTTTTCCTATTTCATCATCTCTTCCTTCTAAAGCAGCTAGGGCAGATCCTTTGATGATTGGGATTTTATCACCAGGGAATTCATATGATGTAAGGAGTTCTCTAATTTCCATTTCAACTAAATCAATTAATTCTTTATCGTCAACTTGGTCAACTTTATTCATGTAGACAACAAGAGCTGGAACACCCACTTGTCTTGCTAAAAGAATATGTTCTCTTGTTTGTGGCATTGGTCCATCAGCAGCATTAACAACAAGAATTCCCCCGTCCATCTGTGCGGCACCTGTAATCATATTTTTTACATAGTCGGCATGACCAGGACAATCTACGTGTGCATAGTGTCTTGCTTCAGTTTCATATTCTACATGAGCTGTAGAAATTGTAATTCCACGTTCCCTTTCCTCAGGAGCTTTATCTATGTTTGCATAGTCAGTAAACTCTGCTCCTCCAGCTTCTGCCAGAACTTTAGTTATTGCAGCAGTTAAAGTAGTTTTACCGTGATCAACGTGTCCAACAGTACCGATATTACAATGCGGTTTATTTCTTTCAAATTTTGCTTTAGCCATTTTTATTACCCCAGTATTAAATATTCATTTTGGAGCGGGTGAAGGGAATCGAACCCTCGTAGCCAGCTTGGAAGGCTGGAGCTTTACCACTAAGCTACACCCGCTTTTGAAACCGACTCACTCACTCATTGCCTTTATGCCTACTCTCCAATTATGGTGGAGGGGGTAGGATTCGAACCTACGTACGCTCACGCGGGCGGATTTACAGTCCGCTGCCTTTAACCACTCGACCACCCCTCCAAACTTGAAGAAATGGCACATACTAATTAATTAGTATGATTGTCAATCTAAAACAACTTACCGTCCACCCTAAGATTCAAATGTTCTTAAAAGCGCGCTCCTTTTAGACAAAAAATTGGAATTTGTATATATCTAGATTGTATTTAATAGACAAATCTGTGATAAATAAAAATGCCAAAAAATAACTATCAAAAACCTAGCAATACTAGGAAAAAACAAATAATCTATGGATTACACGCAGTTAAAGCAGCATTATTAAATGATAAAAGAAATCATTACGAACTTTTAATTACTGAAAATCACCAAAAATTAGCAGATAATTACAAATCAAAAATACAGAAAATTACATTTTTACATCAAAAAGAATTTCAAAAAATGTATGGAGATGAAAAATCTACACAAGGGATTATATTAAAAACAAATGATTTTGAAAGACCAAATCTTCAACAATTTTTAAAAAATGAAAAGCTAAATCATAAATCTGTTTTATTAGCCTTAGATCAAATAACTGATCCACAAAATATAGGATCAATAATGCGTTCATGTGCTTTGTTTAACTGCAAGGGAATAATAGTAGCTAAGGACAACGCGCCAGACCTTACTCCCTCTTTATACAAGGCTGCATCAGGAGCTGCAGAAATTGTAAACTATTTCAAAGTGACAAATTTAAAAAGAAGTATTTCAGAATTAAAAAAAACTGGTTATTGGGCTTATGGGTTTGACTCATCAAATAATGAAAATTCAGACAATATAAATTTTTCAAAAAAATCAATATTAGTATTTGGTTCAGAAGGTAAGGGTATAAGAGATCTAGTAAAAAAAGAATGCGATGAGATTATACAATTACAAATGCAAAAGAACACCCATTATCAAATTGATAGCTTGAATGTATCAAATGCAGCTTCAATTGCTCTTTATGAATTTTTTAAATCTTAACTTATAATTTTTTTTAAAATGGTGCCGCGTGTCGGAATCGAACTGACCACCTGATGATTACAAATCAACTGCTCTACCAAATGAGCTAACGCGGCACTAAAATAGCCATTTACAATTAAATTAAAAATTCGACAAGTGATTTATATTTTAAATTCCAGGAATATAAGGGACACCGTCACCTTTCACTTTTTCATTAATTTCTGAAATAGTTGAGCAAGCAGTTAATGGAGATATAACTAAAAAAAGTATTAATATTAATTTTCTCATGTTTTTAATTTATCTTTTCTATTTTCGCAGCGCAATACTTAAATTCAGGAATTTTTCCATAGGGATCAAGAGCTGGATTAGTCAAAAGATTTGCAGCGGCTTCATTATAACAAAAAGGTATGAAAATTACACCTTCAGGAATTGTTCTATCCTCTCTTACTCTTATATTAACAGTCCCCCTTCTAGTTGAAACTTTTATCTTATCTCCTGGTTTCATATTTTTCTTTACAATTTCATTGGGTGATATTGAAACAGTTGCTTCAGGTTCTATCGCATCTAAATTAGAGGCTTTTCTAGTCATAGCTCCTGTGTGCCAATGCTCAAGCTGCCTTCCAGTAGTAAGAATCATTTCAAATTCATCATCAGGAATTTCATCTGGAGAGGTAACACTTGCTGGAACAAATTTTCCTCTTCCAGACTCATTAGGAAATTTATCTCCAAATACTATTTCATCACCAGGAGTAGTTGGAGAACTACTTGGATAAGTTACTGAATTTTCTTTTTCTAACCTATCCCACGAAATATTATTTAATGAAGGCATGGTATTTGACATCTCTTCATAAATTTCCTTCGGATGTTTGTAATGCCAATCTAAGCCCATTCTTTTTCCTAATTCATTTGTGATCCACCAATCCTCTTTTGCTGCACCAGGTGCATCAAGAGCCTTGCGACCCATTTGAACTTGTCGATTTGTATTAGTAACAGTTCCATTTTTTTCAGGCCATGCTGAAGCAGGAAAAATTACATCTGCATAAGTTGCAGTTTCAGTTAAAAAAATATCTTGAACTACCAAGTGATCTAGCATTTGAAGGGCTTCTCTTGCGTGATTAAGATCTGGATCAGACATTGCAGGATTTTCTCCAAGTATATACATACCCTTAATTGTATTTTCATGAATGGCATCCATAATTTCAACAACTGTTAAGCCTTTTTTATTGTCTAAAGATGTGTTCCAAAATTTTTCAAAAAAATCTTTTTTGTCATTGTTTTCAACTAACTGATAGTCTGGGTACATCATTGGGATTAGTCCAGCATCAGAAGCTCCTTGCACATTATTTTGACCGCGAAGAGGGTGCAATCCAGAACCTCTTCTTCCAACATTGCCAGTCATCAATGCTAAGGATATCAAGCATCTTGCATTATCAGTTCCGTGAACATGCTGTGATATTCCCATTCCCCAAAAAATTATCCCCTTATTAGTATTTGCAAACAACCTTGCAACCTCTCGAATCATTTTTGCGTCTATACCAGTTTGTTCTTCCATCAATTCTGGTGGATAATTTTTTAAATGATCTTTTAGGTCAACAAAGCCTGACGTTTGTTTTTTGATGTATTCTTCGTTATATAAATTTTCCTCAATTATGACATTCATTATGGAATTTAAGAGAGCAACATCTGATCCTGATTTAAATTGCAACATGTGTGTTGCGTGTTTTTTTAATGCATGACCTCTTGGATCCATTACAATTAGTTTCGATCCTTTCTTTGCTGCATTTTTAAAAAAAGTTGCAGCAACAGGATGGTTTTCAGACGGGTTAGCACCAATTACAATGATAACCTCTGAATGTTCAACTTCATAAAAAGGTGCAGTGACAGCACCAGAACCGATAGTTTCAAGCAAAGCAGCAACAGATGATGCATGACAAAGACGCGTGCAATGATCAACGTTATTGGTGTTAAAGCCAGTTCGAATAAGTTTTTGAAAAAGATATGCTTCCTCATTTGAACACTTAGCTGATCCAAAACCAGCAAGATTGCTTTTTCCGTTTCTTTTCTTCTTAATTTCAAGAAATCCATTTGCTGCATAATTTAATGCTTCTTCCCAGCTAGCCTCTCTAAAATATTCATGTAAATTTGAGAAATCAATATTTGGATGTAAATCTTTTTGTTTTCCTTTTATTCTTATTAAGGGTTTCGTTAATCTCTCTGGATTACTAACATAATCAAAGCCAAACCTTCCTTTTACACAAAGTCTATTTTTGTTAGCTGGACCATCAATGCCGTTTACATACTTTATATCATTATCTTTAACATTGTATTCAATTTGACATCCTACACCGCAATAAGGGCACACACTGTTTACCTTTTTATCTACATCACTTTGACCTATGCCTTCTTTGTTGACAACAGTTGCAGGCATTAATGCTCCTGTAGGACAAGCTTGTACACACTCCCCACAAGCTACACATGAACTATCTCCCATTGGATCATCAAAATCAAAAACTATTTTTGAGTTTTCTCCTCTGTATGCCATTCCAATAACATCATTTACTTGAACTTCTCTACAAGCACGTACACAAAGGTTGCACTGAATGCAGGCATCTAAATTTACTGCCATACTCGGATGTGAATTATCCGATTGACAAGGAATTTTTTTTGGGAATCTATTTTCTTTTAGATCAACTTTATCAATCCAATTCCAAAAATCAGAATTATTATCATGTGCAATTTCTCTTTCAGGTTGGTCAGCTAATAATAATTCGAAAACTAATGTTCTAGATTTTTTTGCTTTATCTGAAGCAGTTTGCACCTTCATATCAGTTGAAGGTTTTCTAATACATGACGCTGCTAATACTCTTTCTCCTTCAATTTCAACCATACATGCTCTACAGTTTCCATCAGCTCTGTACCCAGGTTTGCTTGAATAACACAAATGAGGAATTTCATTACCGAGTCTATTCGCTACCTGCCAGATTGTTTCATCTTTATTTGCCTCAACTAGCTTATCATTAAGATAAAACTTTATTTTTTTATTACTCATAATCTATCTCATTTGAAAAATATTTTAGAACTGAATTAAGTGGATTTGTAGCCGCTTGACCCAAACCACAAATTGAGGCTTGAGACATTACCTCTGATAAATCTTTAAGTTTTTCTTTATTCCAAATTTTTTCTTTCATCAGTTTCACTGTTTTTTCAGTTCCAACTCTGCATGGAGTACATTGTCCACAACTTTCCTCTTCAAAAAATTTTAATAAGTTGAGAGCTACATCTTTCATGTCATCTTTATCAGACAAGATTACTATGGCTGCAGATCCTAAAAAACATCCGGCTTCAGTTAATTCTTTAGAACCATAATCTAGAGGAATATTATTCATTTTAGAAGGTAAAATTCCTCCGGAGGCACCGCCAGGAAGATACCCTTTAAAGACATGATTGTCTTCCATCCCACCACAATAATCATCTATTAATTCTTGGATTGTAATACCTGCTGGAGCTACTTTAACGCCAGGATTTTTAACTCTTCCTGAGACTGAAAAACTATGAAAACCTTTATTTCCATGAATTCCTTTATCTGCAAACCAATTTGGTCCTTTTTCTAATATATCCCTTATCCAAAATAGTGTTTCAAGATTGTTAGTTAGGGTGGGTGAATTAAATAATCCAACTTCTGCCACATAAGGTGGTCTATGTCTTGGGAGACCTCTTTTGCCCTCAATACTCTCAATCATTGCAGACTCTTCTCCGCATATATAAGCCCCAGCACCTCTTCTTAATACAATATGACCATGAGGAATAATCTCTTCTTTTTCCAACTTTAAAATTTCATCATTCAATATTTTTATTACAGAAGGATACTCATCTCTCATATAAATATAAACATTAGATGCCTTAATAAATAAAGATGCAATTACTGCCCCTTCAAGAAATCTATGAGGATCTTTTTCTAAATAAGTTCTATCTTTAAAAGTTCCAGGCTCTCCTTCATCACCATTAACAGCTACATACTTTTTTCCACTATATTTAGAAACAATTTCCCACTTTGTACCTGTGGGAAAGCCGGCCCCTCCCTTACCTTTTAAACCACTATCTTTGAGTAATGATATTATTTTATCGTTTGTTATTTGCCCCTCCTTAACTTGTTGTGCAATATTATATCCCCCATTTTTTTTATAATCTTCAAAAGAAATATAATTTGGTATAATCGTTTCAAATTTCTTATTTTTAATTACATCTTGTACAGAATTTACAGAAGCTTTATCGACATAGTTTTTTCCAACACAAACTGTTGGGGCCACATCACATCTACCCATGCAAGGACCAGGAACAACTTTAATATTTTTGTTTTCACTGTTCTTTAAATCGTTAAGTAATTTTTGTGCACCAAATAATTCACAGGTTAAGCTCTCACATACTCTTACTAGTGTGAGCGGTTCAAAAGTTTCTGAATTTTTTACTATATTAAAATGTGCATAAAATGTTGCAACTTCATAAATTTCTGCAAGAGGTAAGTTAATTATTGTTGATAAGGCAACTAAGTGTTTGTCATATAATACGCCAAAATTATCCTGCAAAATATGCAAATATTCAATTAGCTCATCTCTTTTAAAATTAGATCCCTTAAAAAGATTTAATACATCATCATAAAATTTATTTTCAGCTTGCCTACCTTTTGGCTGCCATCTTCTCTTCTTTTTCTTTAAAGAGCTATCTGTTTGAGAAATAAATTTATCCATTTAAATTGAATTATTAATATATATTTTGTATCAGATTAAAATGAAAGATTCAGTTGAAAATGATGAAATAGTTCTTGATACTAGTGGTACAGAATGTCCAATCCCGGTACTTAAAGCAAGAAAACTTGCACAAGAACTAAAGAATAGCATAGTAATAAAGATAATAGCCACAGACCCTCTTGCTATTGCTGACTTTGAGCACTATTGCACTCAATCAGGTTATGAATTTCTTGAAAGTTATAATGAAAGTGAAAAAATTATAATTAAATATAAATTTAAAATTTAATAAAATAATTTGTCAAAATCATAGTAATCAAAAATATCTCCTTTTTTAATAATACTTACATCTTCAGGAATCTCTACTACACCATCTGAATAAGATATAGAGGATATCATTCCTGAACCTTGTTTTGGATGTTTAGAAAGAACATATTTATTTTTAACTAATTTTTTTGATACCCTAAGCCATTCGAGTCTTTTTGTTTTTTTTATCATAGAAAAATTTGTTTTAATCTTCTCTGGCTTAATATTATTAATTATTGAGCCAATTAATTTGTAAATTAAAGGCTTAACAACAAATACATATAACAATTGAACGGAAACAGGATTGCCTGGTAAACAAACTATATATGTTTGCTTAATTTTCCCAATTGCAATAGGTCTTCCTGGCTTAATTGCAGCTCGCCAAAAAAAAATTTTTCCGTTATTTTTTAAAGTATTAATTAAATGGTCTTCATCTCCAACTGAAGCCCCACCTGTTGTAATTATAATATTGTAATTAGACACTTCATTTAATAATCTTTTCTTTATTTGATAGGCGTTGTCAGGAAAATTACCCAAGAATTTCTTTGTTATATAATTTTTATTTAAAAGAGAGTTTAGTAGATAATAATTTGAATTATTTATTTTAGAATTTCTTAATTTTGTTGTTGGTTTTACTAACTCGTTACCACTCGTAAAAAAACCAATTTTAATTTTTACATAAACCTTTATTTTACTATAACCAATTGCAGCAATTAAGTTTAAATTCTTATTATCAATTTTTGTACCTTTTTTTAATACAAGACTTCCCTTAGAAATATCCTCGCCCTTATTTCTACAGTTATCTCCATAAGCTGGAACTTTAATTAAAAAAAGTTTATTATCGATGATTTCTGTATTTTCCTGCATTACAACAGTATTTGAATTTAAAGGCATTTTGGCACCAGTAAAAATCCTAATAACCTCTCCTTCTTTTATTTTATGATTAACTCTATCCCCTGCCGCAACTCTATTTTGATTAATTTTTTTTGGTATTTTATTTAAATCTTTTTTTAACAAAGCATATCCATCTACTGCTGAATTTTTAAAAGGTGGTAAGCTTATCTTTGAATATATATTTTCTGCCAAAATTTTGTCTTCTGCATCTTGAAGATTAATTATTTCAGTTTTATTAATTTCACTTGGACATCTTTTAATAAAATTTAATATTTGCCTCAAATACAGCGGTTTCTTATTCATAGAATTTTTTTTATTATAAATTCAACTAAGTTTTTAGTATCATTTTTTTTAAATACAGGAGTTCTTGTATCTTTTAACTCATCAGAAACAAATGCTATTACATTATTAGCTTCTTTATTTTTATTTTTTAAACCTTTGCCTAATATTTCGATTTTTGGATGGTTTTCTTTTTTAAAACCTTCTACAACAATAATATCTACATCTTGAAACTCTTTAATTAATTCCTTTAAATTTTTTTCATTTTTATCATTATTTTCTATTATTTTTGCCCAACGTTTTGAAGAACTAATAATAACTTGATTAGAGCCAGCCTCTCGATGTTTAAAACTATCTGTGCCGGGTTTATCAATATCAAAATCATGATGTGCATGTTTTATCGATCCAATCTTGTAACCACTCTTGACCAATAGTTTGATTATTAGACTAGCATAATATGTTTTTCCAACATCTTTCAAACCAGTGATACCGATAATTTTGCTCATATATTTTTCTTATTAAAAATGTAAACTAATGAATATATTATAATTGTTAGCAAAATTAAAACTATACCTAAAGCCATTGCATATTCAAGATTACCCATTCTTGTCTCAAGCGAAATTGCTGTAGTCATCACTCTTGTAAAGTGATCTATGTTTCCTCCTACAATCATTACAGCTCCTACTTCAGATATAGCTCTTCCAAAAGCAGAGAGCAGTGCTGTAATAACAAGAAAATAACTGTGTTTAGTAATTATAAATGCCACACCGAAAAAGGGCATATTAATAGATCTTAATTGATCTTTATACTCTCTCCAATTTTGATCAAAAATTTCGTGTGATATGGAAGTAACAATTGGAAAAATAATTATTACTTGTGCTATTATCATAGCAGTAGGTGTATATAGCAATTGCAAAACACCCAAAGGGCCTCCAGAAGCAAACATGAAATATACTATCAACCCCACTACTACAGGTGGAATGCCCATCAATGAATTAAGCACTATTAAAATAAAACTTTTAAACAGGAAATTTTTTATAGCTATATAATAACCGATTAATAATCCGAAAATTGAAGCAACAATGAGAGCAAAAATACTAACGTATAATGATAAAATAATAATTTCCCACAAATCATTATCAAAAGAAATGATTAAAAATAAAGATTTTGTAAAAATTTCTATAATGTTCATATAAAGATAATATCAGAATACAGTATGAGTAAAAAAATTAAATATTTAGTTGCACCTAACCCACTAGATAGATATTTAACTAAGGAAATAAATGGCTTTGATGAAAGTTTTAAGAAAACTAAAACAAAGGTTATAATAGAGAAAGATCTTACTATTTATTTAAATAATCAAGAAATTGTAACACTAATGACAGTTGGTGATCATCCTGGATATCTTGCAGTGGGTTACTTATTAAATCAAAATATGCTCAAAAAAAGTGATAAGATTAAAAAAATCGAATATGACCCTGACCTCAAAGTTGTGGTTGTAAGAACATCTCGAAAAACTAATTATGAGAAAAAATTAAAAAGAAAAATTACTACAAGTGGATGTGCGGTTGGAACAGTATTTGGTGATGTTTATGATGAGATCTTAAAAAGTAAAATTAAATCCAAAAAAAAAATAAAACATTCATGGATCTATGAAATTTCAAAAAAAATTAATTTAACACCAAGTTTATATCTTGAAGCTGGAGCTATTCATGGTTGTGCAATTATTGAAAATAATAATCCAATTATTTATATGGAAGATGTTGGTCGTCACAATGCCGTAGATAAAATCGCAGGATATATGTTTTTAGAAAAAATTAATGGAAATAATAAAATTTTTTATACTACAGGAAGGTTGACTAGTGAGATGGTCATCAAAACTGTAAAAATGAAGATACCTATTTTAATATCACGCTCAGGTTTTACATCTTGGGGTGTTGAGCTTGCTAGGAAAACTAATCTTACTTTAATCGGAAGAGCAAAAGGCAAAAAATATCTAGTACTATCAGGTGAAAAAAGAATTGATCATAAATAAATCAAAAACAATAATAGTTATTCTTGCTGGTGGCCAATCACGTCGATTTGGTGGTGGTTATAAAACTCTAAAAAGGCTCAATCATATATCCGTACTTGATAGAATTATTCAAAATTTTAAAAAGCTAGAGATGGAAATAGTTTTAAATGTAAACTCAAATGAAGAACAGTTTTTAAAAACAGGCTTACATTTAATAAAGGATGAGCTAAAAAATTTTCAAGGTCCTCTTGCTGGAATATTTTCATCAATGAAATGGATATTAGAAAATAAAAAAAATATTGAATGGATTTTTACATCACCATCCGATACTCCATTTTTAAGTAAAAGTTTGGTGGATAAATTTTTAAGCACTAACTTTAATAATAAAACTAATATAGTTATAGCAAAATCCTTCAACAAAACACATCCTGTAATTGGTTTTTGGCATATTTCATTAATTAAAAGTTTAGAAGAATTTTTAGCTAAAGATAATAGAAAAATTATGCATTGGGTAGAGCAACAAAATTACGAACTTCTAAATTTTAAAGACAAAAATTATTTTTTTAACATTAATACTCAGGCTGATTTAAAAGAGGCAATTAAAATTGAGAAGTCTATAAAAAAACTATAATTTACTGGATAATCTTAATAATAAGATTATAAATTAATACCATAAATCATGTCAATATACCTTCCTATAGCCGAAATGAATATCAATATCTTCTTAATTGTTTTTATTGGAATGATTGTAGGTGCATTATCTGGCCTGTTCGGTGTTGGAGGAGGTTTTTTAATGACTCCTCTTTTGATTTTTCTAGGTATTCCACCTGTAGTTGCAGTTGGTTCTGAGGCTCCACATGTTTTAGCTTCCAGTGTATCTGGAGTTATAGCACACTGGCGTAAAAAAAATGTTGATTTTAAGATGGGTTTTTTTTTATTATCTGGCGGTATAATTGGATCAACTCTAGGGGTTAATTTATTTAAATTACTTAAGACTTATGGTCAAATTGATATTGTTATTCAATTTTTATTTTTAATTTTTCTTGGTTTTATTGGAATATCAATGGCTTTCGAAAGTGCAAAAACAACTATAAAAAATTATCAAACTACTTCAGCAATTAGAACTAAACTACATCAACATTCTTGGATACATGGACTTCCTTTTAAGCTTCGTTTTCACCGCTCAAAATTATATATTTCTGCAATTCCACCTATTTTAATTGGTTTTTTTGTTGGAGTGTTATCAGCAATGATGGGTGTTGGTGGCGGCTTTATTATGATACCTGCAATGGTTTACATATTGGGTATGTCTACAAATGTTGTTGTGGGAACTTCATTATTTCAAATTATTTTTGTAACAGCAAACTCAACCTTTTTTCAATCTTATTTAAACCAAACTGTTGATATAGTTTTATCTGCTCTTATGATCCTTGGTGGAGTTATTGGTGCACAAATTGGAGTTAAAATTGGATCAAAATTAAAAGCTGAATATTTGAGAGGTATTTTAGCAATTTTAGTATTACTTGTTTGTGCTAAGATTTTAACTGACTTGATTCTTATGCCCTCAGATTTATTTACTACTTCATTGTATTGATTCAAATGAAAAATTTTAAACAATATTTTATTACTTATACAGGGATGGGATTATTAGCTTTATACTATGTAAGTCGATTTTTTGAAATTGATTTCGATTATTTATTGCAGATAACTATCTTTATTTTATCAGGGTGCTTATTATTGAAATTGTTTTATTGGTACAATATTGGCAAAAGTTCTGAAAGGGAAAATTTATTGAGATTTTCTTTTATCGTTTTAACATATTTTCTTCCAATATATATGATAATTCAAGAACCTACTTTAATTATTGATTTAACAATTTTAAAAATATCTTATGTAATTATTTTTACTTTTGCCTTTATTGGAATGCTTATAGAAAGATATTTGTTTGCTATGAAAGAAAAAATTAAAGAAAATTTATAATATGAATAAAATAAAGTAAAATGAATAATAAATTACAATCTATTGTTTTTATCATTGTGTTTTTTTTTACAAAAGCCATTTTGGCTGAGGCATATTTTGATTTATCTCAAAATAATATTAAAATTGAAACAGATTTTAATGGTAAAGAAATAATTATTTTTGGAATTTTAAATGATGATCAAGAAACTATTATTACTATTAAAGGTCCTCCGAAAAAAGCATTAATTCAAAAAAAAGAGAGAATTTTAGGTTTTTGGTTTAATACAAAACAAATTTCTTATGATAAAATTCCCAGTATTTTTTTTATTTCGTCATCATCAAAGCTTGAAGATATTTTACCAATGTCTACCATAATTAAAGAAGAGCTTAGCTTTGATTTATTGTTAGAAAATAAATTATCACAAAGAAATTTTATATCTGATGTATCATTAAAGAATTGGCAAGATAATTTTGTTAGAATTAAAAAAAATAAAAGTTTATTCAAACAATATAAAGTTGCAAAAATAGAAAATAAACTTTTTCAAACACGGGTTTTTTTCCCAGCTGAGTCAATCCCTGGAAAATATAAAGTTCAAGTTTATCAAATAAAAAATAATATAATTTTAAATAAGAAAGAAAAAATTTTAACTTTACAAAAATCTGGCATGGGAAGTCAAATATATGATTTTGCACACAAAAATGCAGCAGCTTATGGTTTTTTTACTATCGTATTTGCTATATTATCAGGATTTCTTGCTGCAACATTGTTTAGGAGGTATTAATGAGTGATAGTAGGTACATATTAGTTATTGCTGATGATTCACCAGAGATGGAAATTGCTCTTGAGTACGCCTGTGCCAGATCAAAGAAAACAAGCCGAAAAATAATTATAGCAACATTTATAGAGCCTTTGGATGTTTTAACAACTCAAGGTGTAACAGAAATTATGAAAAATGAAGCAAGAGAAGTAGCTGAAAACCTTCTTCAAAAAGCAGCAAGTCATGTAAAAAATAAAACTGGTGAAATTCCTTCTTTGGCACTTAGAGAGGGAGAAACAATTGCTGAATTAAAAAAACTTCTTGAAGAAGAAGAAAAAATTAATGTATTAGTTTTAGCTGCAAATTCTGATCCTAAAAATAAAGAATCAAATATGATTATTAATTCTCTAGTAAGTCAAGAAATTGCAAATCTAAGAGTGCCAGTTATGATTGTTCCTGGTAACTTTTCAAAAGATCACATTGCTTTAATTACTTAGATATGTCTGAATTAATAGCTGAGAAATTAATTGATATTGGATCAGTTCAGTTCTCTTTTAATGATCATTTTACATTAACATCAGGTTTAAAATCTCCAGTTTACGTAGATTGTCGAAGAATTATATCTTTTATTGACGAAAGAGATTTTATTATGAACGAGGCTGTTAATTATTTTAAATCAAATAATTTGAAATTTGATTTAATAGCAGGTGGTGAAACAGCAGGCATTCCCTATGCTGCAATTATTTCTGAAAAAATGAAAAAACCGATGTTATATATCCGTAAGAAGCCAAAAGGTTTCGGTAAAAACCAGCAAATTGAAGGAGAATTTAAAAAAAAAGACAATACTATTTTAATTGAAGATCTGGCAACGGATGGTGGAAGTAAAGTTATATTTATTGAAGCCATGAGAAAAGCTGGATTAATAGTAAAAGATATTTTTGTTATTTTTTATTACGACATATTTGATTATGAAGACTCAGTTTTATCCAATTTAGATGTTAATATTCACTATCTTTGCACATGGAAAGATATTATTTCTGTTATAGAAAAAAGAAAATTATATAATCAAAATGAAATAAATAATTTAAAAAATTTTTTATCTAATCCTGATAATTGGAGAAAAAATAATGCCTAATATTATTTTAATCAGTGGGGGTTTTGATCCGATTCATAGCGGTCATATAAAATTAATTAATGATGCTAGTAAATATGGGGATGTAATTGTTCTTCTTAATTCAGATGAATGGTTAAGAAATAAAAAAGGTAAAGAATTTTTATCTTTTGATGAAAGAAAAATTATAATGAAAAACATAAAAGGTGTCATTGATGTTATTGAATTTGATGATACTGACAAGACTTCTATTGATGGAATTAAAAAAGCAAAATCACTTTATAAAAATAATGTAATTAAATTTGCAAACGGTGGGGATAGAAATAATGAAACTACACCTGAGAAAGAATTTTGTGATAAAAATAATATAGAAACTCTTTTTGGAATAGGTGGTAATGATAAATCTAATTCAAGTTCTTGGATTTTAAAAAAATGGAAAGAATAGTAATTAAGGATAAAGTTTTTTAATTTTCCAGGAGTTATCACTTTTCAAATAAAGTACTCGGTCATGAAATCTAAATGGCATTTCTTGCCAAAACTCAATTAAATTAGGCATAACTAGATAGCCATTCCAATGTGATGGACGAGGAATATCTTTATCTTTATATTTCATTTCAAAATCTTTAATGTTTTTTACTAATTCATCTCTAGATGAAAGATCATCACTTTGGCTAGATGACCATGCTCCAATCTGACTATTTCTTGGACGTGTTTTAAAATAAGAGTCAGCAACTTCTTTGCTTACAATATTTGCAATACCCTCTATTCTTATCTGTCTATTTTGAGTTTTCCAATGAAAGTTAAGAGCAACATTGTTATTTTCTTTAATTGATTTACCTTTTTTACTATTAGAATTAGTATAGAAAACTAAACCAATTTCATCATATGATTTTAATAAAACTACTCTTGATGAAGGTTGATTGTTAGAAAGTGTAGATAGTGTCATTGCATTTGGATCGTTTATCTCTGTTTTACATGCTAAATCATACCATTTTTTAAATAAAATGAATGGATCTTTAATGTTCTCAATCAGATCTTTGTGCTTTAACATTTTCGATATATTAAGTAATAAAACTTATATATAATCTTAAAAATAATAAAAAATAGGAATTTAATGTTAATGCAAGGAAAAAAAGGGCTAATAATGGGTGTTGCTAATGATAGGTCAATAGCATGGGGAATAGCAAAATGTTTAGCCGAAAATGGCGCATCTATTGCTCTAACTTATCAAGGAGAGGCTCTTAAAAAGAGAGTAGAGCCGTTAGGTCAATCAATAAATTCAAATATATTAATACCTTGCGATGTTGCTGACTCTAGTAGTATGGAAAATGTTTTCAAAACACTAGAACAAAAGTGGGGCAAAATTGATTTCTTAGTTCATGGAATTGGTTTTTCAAATAAAGATGAATTGAGAGGTAAATATTACAACACATCTTCAGCAAACTTTAATCAAACGATGCACATTTCATGTTATTCATTTACAGAGGCTTGCAGATTAGCTGAGCCATTAATGAATGATGGTGGCTCTATTTTAACTTTAACTTATTATGGAGCAGAACAAGTTATGCCACATTACAATGTAATGGGTGTTGCCAAAGCTGCTTTAGAGGCTAGTGTTAGATACTTAGCGGTTGATCTTGGTGAAAAGAATGTAAGAGTGAACGCAATAAGTGCTGGTCCAATCAAAACCCTTGCAGCTTCTGGAATAGGTGATTTTAGATTTATTTTAAAATGGAATGAACTAAATGCTCCATTAAAAAGAAATGTTAGTCAAGGTGATGTAGGTAATTCAGCACTTTATCTATTAAGTGATTTAGGAAGCGCTGTAACTGGAGAGATCCAACATGTTGACTGTGGATATCATACTGTTGGAATGGTAGCAGTGGATGAAGCTGAAAAAGTATCCGATCTATTAAATGAATTTAACAATAAATAAATAATGTCATCAAACTCTATTGGAAAATTATTCTCATTCTCAACTTGGGGAGAAAGTCATGGTAAAGCGATAGGATGTGTAATTGATGGAGTTCCATCTAATATTGAGCTTAGTGAAAAACATATTCAACCTTACCTTAATAAAAGAAAACCTGGTCAATCAAAATATACGACTCAAAGAAATGAAGATGATAAGATAGAAATTTTATCTGGTGTTTTTGAGGGTAAGACAACTGGCCATCCAATATCTCTAATAATTTACAATAATGACCAAAGATCTAAAGATTATTCAGAAATTAGAGAAAAATTTCGACCTGGTCACGCTGATTATACCTATTGGAAAAAATATGGAATAAGGGATTACAGAGGTGGTGGTAGATCAAGTGCTAGAGAAACTGCTATGCGAGTAGCAGCAGGAGCTATTGCAAGAAAAGTTATATGGAAAAAAATTGGCAATCAAGCCAAAATTACTGGTGCTCTAATTCAAATAGGTAATTCCAAAATAAACTATGATAATTGGAATGAAAATTTCATCTCTGAAAATGAATTTTTTTGCCCAGATGAAAAAATAATAACTGAATGGAAAAATCTTATAGATAATGCTCGTAAAGATGGATCCTCATTAGGTGCAATAATAGAAGTTAGAGCATCAGGTATACCCACAGGTCTAGGTGAACCTATATATGATAAGTTAGACTCTGATATTGCAAAAGCATTGATGACAATTAATGCTGTTAAGGGTGTAGAAATAGGTAATGGCTTTGATAGTGTTAATGAGGATGGAAAAACAAACGTAGATGAAATGATATTAAAAGAAGGTAAACCAAGTTTCTTAAGCAACAATAATGGTGGTATTCTTGGAGGCATTAGTTCTGGACAAAATATAGTTTGTCGATTTGTAGTAAAACCAACAAGCTCAATAACATCTGAGAGAAAAACAATTGATATTAATTTGCAAGAAACAACGATTTCAACAAAAGGACGTCATGATCCTTGTGTAGGTATTAGAGCAGTTCCTGTTGGTGAAGCAATGCTTGCAACCACTATTGCAGATCATTGTCTTCGCTATTTCTGATACTTTGCAGTAAGTAAAAATTCTGTATTACCTTTTGGGCCTTTGATAGGGCTTTCAATAATATTCAGCACTTCACAATTACACTCACATTCAAACCATGTTTTGATTTCATCACAAATACGAACGTGAATGTCAGAGTTTTTAACTACACCTTTTTTTGTTTCATTTTTTTTTGACTCAAATTGTGGTTTAATGAGTACAATAATAATACTTTTATTTTTTAGTAACTCTAAACAAGGTAAGATAACTTTTTTAAGACTGATAAAGCTAACATCGCAAACTAATAATTCAATTAATTCACTAATTATATCTTTAGTAAGATAACGAGCGTTTATCTTTTCCAAATTTATAACTATTTTATTTTCTTTTAATCTTTCATGTAATTGATTTGTGCCAACATCAACAGAAAATACTTTCTTTGCACCTCTTTGAATTAATACCTCTGTAAAACCTCCAGTAGATGCGCCAAGATCCAAACATACTTGATTTTCTACATTAATATTATTTTCATCAAGTGCTTTAATTAATTTATAGGCTCCTCTAGAAACCCACTTGGGGCCAAGATTTTTGATTTCAATTAAAGAGTAAGGACTTATATTAAATCCACTTTTATTGATGATTTTTCCTTCAACAGAGACTTGACCTGCCATAATCATAGATTGAGCTTTTGTTTTAGAATCAGCTAATTTTCTATCAAAGAGTATTTGATCAAGTCGTATTTTTTTTAAAATCAATTGCTTATATTTTTATTGAAAGATTGAAAATTAACTACGTTATCTTGATAAATCTGTATGATCTTTTTGGCAATAGAATCAGCATCCATTCCTATTTCTGAATATTGTTCTTCAGGAGATTGATGGTCTATAAATTTATCTGGAAAAAAAATATTATTTACTTTGGTTGATGTAATCTTAATTCTTTCATTATGAATATAATTTAAAACACTAGAACTAAATCCACCACTTGAACCTTCTTCAATAGTAAGCAAGTATTTATGATTATCTAATAATTGTTCTAGTAAATTTGTATCAATTGGTTTTGCAAATCTAGCATCTGCCAAAGTTGGTTGAATTCCATTGGCATTAAGAATTTTTATTGCTTCTTGGCAGCTTTGTAACCTTGATCCTAAATTTAAAATCGCTACTTCATTGCCTTCTTCAAGAATAATTCCCTTTCCTATTTCTATGGGGTCAATATTATTATCATTATTATTAATTTCACCTGTTCCTCTTGGATATCTAAATGCCGAAGGCCTATCATTAATAAAAACAGTTGTATTAATCATTCTAATTAATTCATTTTGATTACTAGGTGCCATAATTATAAAATTTGGAAGTGTAGATAGAAAAGTAATATCATATGATCCAGCATGGGTTGGCCCGTCTGCTCCAACTAGTCCAGCACGATCAATTGCAAATCTTACAGGAAGTTTTTGTAATGCTACGTCATGAACAATTTGATCATAAGCCCGCTGTAAAAAAGTTGAATAAATTGCCACATATGGTTTAAAACCTTCTGTAGCAAGTCCTGCAGCCATGGTTACAGCATGTTGTTCAGCTATACCAACATCAAATAACCTATCAGGATACTGAGAATTAAATATATCTAAACCAGTTCCACTTATCATTGCTGCAGTAAGTGCAACAATTTTTTCATCATTTTTAGCAACATTTGATAATGTTTCCCCAAAAATTGAGGAGTATGTTTTTTTATTTGATGAATTTAAAGATTGTCCTGTTTTAACATCAAATTTATTAACACCATGAAATTTATCATCAGATTTTTCCGCCGGCTCATAACCATAACCCTTTTTGGTCACACAATGAAGAAAAATTGGTTTATCAACTGATGAGTCTTTTATATTTTCTAAAACTTGAACTAATGTTTTAATATCATGGCCATCGATTGGTCCTAAGTAATAAAAACCTAACTCTTCAAATAAAGTGCCACCAGTCACTAAACCTTTTGAAAACTCCTCAGCTTTATACAAAGTTTTAGATACTGAATTTGATAACTTTGTTGATATTTTTTTTAATAAACTTCTAACATTTGTATATTGTTTTGAAGAAAGTAATTTTGTTAAATAATTACTCATTGCACCAACAGGTCTATCAATTGACATGTCATTATCATTTAAAATTACTATCATTTGTTTGTTACTAGCACCTACATTGTTCAATGCTTCATATGCCATTCCTGCACTTAGCGCACCATCGCCAATAACAGATATAATTTTAGCATTATCATTATTCAGGTCCTTGGCAACTTTCATACCCATGCCTGCAGAAATAGATGTAGAACTATGCGCTGTACCAAAAGGATCATACTCACTTTCACTTCTTTTTACAAATCCATACAATCCATTTTTTTGTCTTAAGGTTTCAATTTTATTCTTTCTGCCAGTTAGAATTTTGTGAGGATATGATTGATGACCGACATCCCAAATCAATCTATCTCTTGGAGTATTAAAAACAAAGTGTAAAGCTATTGTTAGCTCCACAACACCTAAGCCTGCACCTAAATGTCCTCCAGTTTTTGAAACAGTTTCAATAGTTTTATTTCTAAGCTCATTTGATAAATTTTCTAATTCGATTAATGATAATTTTCTTAAATCAGAAGGAAAATTAATTTTATTTAAAAGTTTATAACTCATAAAACTAAAAATCTTCTTTTGTAACTTTGTTGTCCTCAATCATTATTTTTTTAATCTGCATTTCAATATCTTTTAGTTTGTTGTCACAAATTTTCTTAATTTTCATACCTTCTTCATATAGCTTAACTGACTCTTCTAAACCAATTTCACCAGACTCTAACTTTTCAACAATTAGTTCAAGTTTTTGCAAATTTTTTTCAAAGCTATTTTCTTTATCTTTACTCATATCATCTACCTATTTTTGATAAGATTTTATTTTCTTTTAAATTATACATAATTAAGTATGAATGGTCATTATCAGAAATAACTATCAATACATTATTTTCATCAATTATTTTTAAATCTTTGATATTCTCAGAATTTTTAAGATTTAATGAATAATTTGTTATTTCATTATTTGATAAATCTTTAGTGTTTGAAATTTTAGAATACAAACCGTATAAAAGAAATGCAAAACATATAAATATTAATATTGCTAATAATATAACAATAAATTTAAGAAAACTATTACTCATGAATGGAACCTATACTCACAAAGTAAATATAAATAAAGAACTAAGTTCAATTAGATTGGATAAGATCCTAGCCAAAAAAGTTGATAAATTATCTCGTATGCAAATTAAAACGTTGATCAAAAGTGGGAATGTTAAATTAAACAATATTCCAATACTTGACCCATCATATTTAGTTAGAGAAAACGATAGTTTTGAAATATCTATATTAAAACCTGAAGAAACAAAATATACAGCTGAAGATATAACTCTAAACATTATATATGAGGATGATGATTTAATTGTAATTAATAAGCAAGCGGGAATTGTAACTCATCCAGCGCCTGGAAATCAAACAGGGACATTAGTTCAAGCATTAATTCATCATGCAAAAAATACACTAAGTGATGTGAATGGAAATAATAGGCCTGGTATTATTCATAGATTAGATAAAAATACTAGTGGATTAATGGTAATTGCAAAAAATAATTTTACACATATACATTTAGCTAATCAGTTCAAAATGCATTCAATTTCTAGAAAATATAAAGCAATTATTTGGGGAGTGCCTTCTAATCAAATTATAGAAGGATACATTGAAAGACATAAAATAAATAGAAAAAAAATGAGCTTAAATAATAAAGAAGATGGAAAGTTTTCAAAAACAGAAATAAAGTTGATTAAATCTTTTCAAAACTCTGCTTTAATTGAATGTACACTTCATACAGGAAGGACACATCAAATAAGGTTGCATTTAACATCAATTAATTCACCTGTAGTAGGTGATGAAATTTACGGTAAAAACAAAATTAGTAAATATGGGTTAGATAAAAAAAATTTTAATAAATTTTTAATTTTAAAAAACTTTCAACGACAAGCATTGCATGCAGTTCATTTAGGTTTTTTTCATCCAAAATTAAAAAAAAATATGCAATTTAACTCAAATTTGCCTGAAGATATGCAGAATTTACTAGATTTGTTAATAAAATATTAATTTCGATTTTAAATATGATATAGGGCAGGGATGCAATTACCAGTACTTTCATCTGAGGGGAATTTATCAATTTATTTACAACAGATTAAAAAATTTCCTATTCTTACTGCTGATGAAGAGTATATGCTGGCAAAGAGATACAAAGAATATGGGGACACAGAAGCTGCTCATAAATTAGTAACAAGTCATTTACGTTTGGTGGCTAAGATTGCGATGGGATATCGTGGTTATGGTTTGCCAGTTACAGATCTAATTTCAGAGGGTAATGTAGGAATAATGCAAGCAGTAAAAAAATTTGACCCTGAAAGAGGATTTAGACTTGCCACATACGCAATGTGGTGGATCAGAGCTCAGATTCAAGAATATGTTTTGCATAGTTGGTCATTAGTAAAAATTGGAACAACTGCTGCGCAAAAAAAATTATTTTTCAATTTAAAAAAACTTAAAAACCAACTTAGTTCAATTGACTCTGGAGATTTGTCTCCAGAAAATGCACGTGAAATTGCAAATCGATTGAATGTTAAAGAAGCGGAAGTATTAGACATGAACAACAGATTATTCTCTGGTGATCAATCATTGAATATTCAAGTTGGAAATGAAGGCGATGCAGAATGGCAAGATATGCTGGTCGACTCTAATGATACTCAAGATAATATAATAGCAAATACAGATGAACTTTTATATAGAAAGAAAATTTTTGAAAAAGCTATAAAAGTTCTAAATAATAGAGAAAAAGAAATTATTAAATTAAGAAAATTAAAGGACAAACCTGTAAAACTTGAAGAGTTAAGCAAAAAATTTAATATTAGTCGTGAAAGAGTAAGGCAAATTGAAGTAAAAGCTTTTGAAAAACTTAAAAAACAAGTTTCAACTATTATTCAATAAGTTATTTCTATCAATTGTATGAACTCTATCTGGGCCTGTAGAGATAATAGAAATATTATTTTCAATTTGTGATTCTAAAAAATCTATATAATCTTTAGCTTTTTTTGGAAGTTCATTCCAATCAGTTAATCCAAAAGTCGATGTACACCAACCAGGCATTTTTTCATAAATTGGCTTTAATTTATCATGCAGATTTTCATCAAAAGGGAGATAATTATATTTTATTTTCTCTACCTCATAACCAACACAGACTTTTATTTCTTCTATCTCATCCAAAACATCAAGTTTTGTTAAGACAACATCAGTGATACCATTTATTGCTATTGATTGTTTTACTAAAACACTATCAAACCATCCACAACGTCGTCGTCTTTTTGTTACTGTCCCAAATTCTTGACCTTTTTCAACAAAATGGTCTCCTATTTCATCATTCAGTTCAGTTACAAATGGCCCTGACCCAACTCTAGTTGTATAAGCTTTTGTAATACCTAATACATTATGATTTTCTTTTATACCAAAGCCAGTACCTGAAAAAATTTGACCAGAAGATGTATTTGAAGAAGTTACATATGGATATGTTCCAAAATCTATATCTAACAATGAACCTTGAGCTCCTTCAAATAAAATAAATTTATTTTTTTTTCCTTCATCATTAATTATTTTCCAAACAGGTGCACTGAAATAGATAATTTTGCCTGAAATTTTAATTAAATCTTCAAATACTTTTTCAAAATCCGCTTGTTTATTAAATTTTTTTAATCTTGGCTCATGAAAATCATACATATTTTTAATTTTGTTTTTTAAATTTTTATGATCACTCAAATCACACAGTCTTATTGCTCTTCTTCCAACCTTATCTTCATAAGCTGGACCAATTCCTTTTTTTGTTGTTCCAATTATATTATCACCTCTAGAAAGTTCATTTATTTCATCAATTAATTTATGAATAGGTAATATTAAACAAACATTTTCAGCAATTAATAAATTATTTTTATCAATAAGAATTTTTTGTTCTTTTAAAGTAGAAATTTCATTAATTAAAGCCCACGGATCAATTACTACTCCATTACCTATTAAACATTTTTTGTTTCTAATAATTCCAGAAGGTAATAAATTAAGTTTATATACATCCTCATTAACTTTAATTGTATGCCCAGCATTATTTCCACCCTGAAATCTGACTACTAAATCTGCTCTTGAAGATAACCAATCTACTATTTTTCCTTTACCCTCGTCACCCCATTGAGTTCCTACAATCGTATAAAACACTATATTTTTATTACCTTTTTATTTTTATATATATGTGAACAGAAATATTTTTTTGCTGATTTAGTTATATCACTAATGTCTCCAAAAAAAGAAAAAACTATAAAATTTTTTTTAATTAAATTATTTTTTATACTATCTTTTATTTCATAAGGTACTAGTATTTTTTTAGAACTATTTTCGAATGATGAGGCTCTTAATACGGTATCCATAAAGCAGGTGAAACCTACAGCTGATTCTTCTTTCAATTTATTTTTTATTTTATAACGACCTCCACTAGCAATTTCTCCACGAACATTTTTAGCAAAAAATGTAAATTTTATTCCATCATGATAATTTTTTTTATTAAATTCAGTAAAATCTAAAAAAATTTGATCGTTTTTCTGAAAATTTATTATTTTAACTATTTGCTTTATATTCTTTATTTCCTTTTTTATTTCATCTGAAATTGAGAGTGTGTTAATTTTTTTAATTAAATCATTAAAGTTGCCTGTCAATGCAAATAAGTTTTCTAAAAATAACTTTTGTTTCTTATTCTTGATTAAATTTAATGAATTTTTTTTATCTTTTTGCTTTATGAATATTTTAAGTTTCTTGAGAGTTTTTAAATCTTTAATTTTAGAAAATATATTATCTAGAAAAACATTTGATGTAAGTTCTAAAGTAATATTTTTAATACCAATTTTTTTTAAAGACTTGTAAGCTAAACTTATAATTTCAATATCAGCTAAAATTGAATGGGAGCCAATTATTTCAGAACCAACTTGTAAAAACTGTCTTTCAGGTCTCAGCATACTACCTTGCTTACGTATAACTTCTCCATAATAACAAAGCTTAATAGGTCTAATTTTATTATTAAATCTTGATGAAGCTATTCTAATTATTTGAGGAGTAATATCATCTCTTATAAATAGCTTAGGTTCTTTTTTTTTTGAATCAAGTAAAAAACAATTGTTGCTATTGTTCTTATAAAATTCTAACAAAGGAGTTTTCACTAAATCAAAACCATTAGATATAAAAATATCAATAATTTTATTTTTATATTCATGTTCAACATTTGTATTAAAATCAACATGATCCTTAAAGCCTTCTGGAATTAATGATTTATTTGCCAAGATTAATCCTTATATCTTTTTCTATTCTTTTTGCTTTTGCTTGAACTAATTCTAAGTCTTTTCCCTCAACTAATATTCTTATCAAAGGTTCTGTGCCAGATAACCTTATCAATAATCTAATATTTTTATCTTTAATTTTTTTGTTGTTGAGGTTTTTAATATATTGAAGACAATTTTTTGAAATTTTTGTGTAAGGTATATTAATTTTAATTTGAGGAAAATTATTATATAAATTAAAAATTGAGCTAACTGGTTTTTTTAATTTTGATATTATTTCCATTACTTTTAATGCTGCTAAAATTCCATCTCCTGTTTTTGAATACTCAGATAAAATTATATGGCCAGATTGTTCGCCTCCTAAAATCGAGTTGTGTTTTTGCATTTCATTTATGACATTTATATCTCCTACCGATGAACGTTTTAATTTAATTTTTAAATTACTTAAAAGATAATTTTCTAATCCTAAGTTTGACATTACTGTAGTAATAATGGGAAACTGAGTTTTTGTGTTATTTAAATTTATAAGATGTTTAGCAAATAATGCAATTATTTTATCACCATCAATTTCTTCGCCTTTTTCATTTACTATTATCAATCTGTCTCCATCACCATCAAAAGCAAAACCTATATCAGCTCTTTCCTGTATTACTTTTTTTGATAATTCATTTATGTTTACGGCTCCACAATTAAAATTAATATTTTTTCCATTAGGTTTATCATTAATACACACAACTTCATGACCTAGTTCCCAGAAAATATGCGGGGCTATTTCATAAGTTGCACCATTCCCACAATCTAAAACTATTTTTAATTTTCTTATTTTTATATTCTTTTGTAATGTATTTTTTAAAAATTCAGAATATCTACCTGAAGCATCCTCAAGTCTAATAGCTTTTCCTGTAATAAACTTACTATTAATAATTTTAGAATATTGTTTTTTATTTAAAATAATATCTTCAATCTTATTTTCTAATTTTGTACTTATTTTATACCCATCTGAATTAAAAAATTTAAGACCATTATATTCAAATGTATTATGAGATGCTGTAATCATTACACCGATATCTGCCCTTAAAGACCTCATTAAATGTGGGACTGCAGGAGTTGGTAACGGTCCAACTAGCACAACTTCCATACCCATTGAAATAAATCCCGCTGTAATTAAAGGTTCATAAAGATAACCTGATAATCTTGTGTCCTTGCAAATTATTACTCTTGAATTTTTCTTTTTTCTAGATTTTAATAAGTATCCTGCAGCTTTAGAAATTTTTAGAGTTGTTTCTGGAGTTAGAGGTTCTTCATTAACTAAGCATCTTATTCCATCAGTACCAAATATTTTGCCCATATACCCTTTTATTGAATATATTAAATAAAATAAAGAGGTATGATTTATTAGTTGGGTTGGGGGGCTGTTGTTCCACCAGATTTTGGAACTGAAGTATGAGTGGTCGAGGTAGCTGAAGTTGTATCGTCAAAATCATCACGAGAAGGTTTGATTCCTTTAATTAAGTCTTTAATTTCATCACCACTTAAAGTTTCGAATTCTAACAAACCTTTAGCAACAATATGTAACTCTTCAATATTGTCTTGAAGAATTTTTCTACATAATTTGTCAGCTTCTTCAGCTAAAAACCTTACCTCGTCATCGATAATTTTTGCTGTTGAATCTGAGAGATTCTTTGATTGTGCAACTGAGTGACCCAAAAATACTTCTTCACTGTCATTATTATATCGTAAATTACCAAGTTTTTCACTCATACCCCACTCAGTAATCATTTTTCTTGCAAGGTTAGTAACCATTTGTATGTCACTTGCTGCTCCGTTTGTAATTTTGTCTTTACCAAAAATCATTTCTTCAGCTATTCTTCCTCCAGTGGCTATAACTAAATGTGCTTTCATTTGATCTACCCTCATTGAGAATTGATCTTTTTCTGGAAGTCTCATTACCATTCCAAGAGCTCTGCCTCTCGGAATAATTGTAGCCTTATGAATTGGGTCAGATGCAGGTGAATGAAGAGTTGCAACTGCATGACCAGCTTCATGATAAGCAGTTAATTTTTTTTCATCTTCCGACATGACCATAGATCTTCTTTCAGACCCCATCATCACTTTATCTTTAGCATTTTCAAAATCTTCCAATGTAACCATTCTTTTATTTTTTCTTGCTGCCAATAAAGCAGCTTCATTTACTAAGTTAGCTAAATCAGCACCGGAAAAACCGGGCGTACCTCTTGCAATAATTTTAGAGTCAAACTTTGGTGAAACCTTAATTTTTTTAATATGAACTTTTAATATTTTATCTCTACCGATTATGTCAGGATTAGATACAGTAATTTGTCTATCAAATCTTCCTGGTCTTAAAAGTGCTGGATCAAGGACATCTGGTCTGTTAGTTGCTGCAACAATAATTACGCCAGCGTTTGCTTCAAAACCATCCATTTCAACAAGCAATTGATTTAAAGTTTGTTCTCTTTCATCATTTCCACCACCTAAACCTGCCCCTCTATGTCTACCTACTGCATCAATTTCATCGATAAATATAATGCAAGGAGCATTTTTTTTTCCTTGTTCAAACATATCTCTTACTCTACTTGCGCCAACACCAACAAACATTTCCACAAAGTCGGAGCCTGATATTGAAAAAAAAGGAACATTAGCTTCTCCTGCAATGGCTCTAGCTAAAAGAGTTTTACCGGTTCCAGGAGGGCCAACTAATAAGGCTCCTGTTGGTATCTTTCCTCCAAGTCGTGAGAATTTTTTTGGATCCTTTAAAAATTCAACTACTTCTTCTAGTTCTTGCTTTGCCTCATCAATTCCAGCCACATCATCAAATGTAATCTTGCCAATAGCTTCATTTAACAATTTTGCTTTTGATTTTCCAAAACCCATTGCTTTCCCTCCACCTGATTGCATTTGTCTCATGAAGAAAATCCAAACACCAATTAACAGCAACATAGGGAACCAGGATAGTAAAACACTTAAAATCGGATGCATAGATCGCTCTGATGGTTCAGCAACTATTTTTACACCAGATTGATTTAATTTATTGACTAAATCAGGGTAATTAGGTGAGTATGTTGAGAATGATCTTCCATCTTCAAAGAAGCCTGATACATTATTTCCAATTATTTTTACTTCTGAAATATTGCCATTATCTGCAGCTATAAGAAAATCAGAAAAAGATATTACTTTAGATTGATTATTAGAAGAGCTGTTTTGAAATAAATTAAAAAGAGCTATTAAAAGCAACCCTATCACAACCCATAAAATTATGTTTTTACTAAAATTTTTCATTTGTAACTATTACATAGGAATTAAAACTAAAAACACAATAGTTTTTGCCCTATTTTTGAAAAAATGTAAGCAAATCATCGTTTTTTTTTATAGATACTCCAGTCAGATTAAAGATCTTAAAACTAGATTTTTTCATCTCGCTAATGAAAAGTTTAATTTTTGAGCTTCTTGCTTTGTATTTTTTATCTGAAAAAAATTTTAAACAAAGCAAAATAATTTTTTCAATTATAAGATCATCAAATTTTAAAAGGGTATCTCTTTTAATTTTAATGCTCTTAGGCTTAATTTCAAATATAGTATCGATTAAACATTTCCATACCATATTTCTATAATAAGGCATTTCTTTTTTTCAAATTCATAAAATCATTTTTAATTAATTTTTTATATTTATTATTTTGTAAAAAATTTCTTACTTTTACTCTTGTATAATTTACATCTTTATTTGATGGATCATTTACAAAAATTAATTTATTTTTTTTATTAAAACTAAGTATTGATTTTTTTTTTATTTTAATAAAAGGTCTTAAAATTTGTATTTTTTTAAAATAAGTAATTTCTTCCATTGATCCCAAACCTGCAAAATTGCTACCATTTATTTTTCTAATTAAATAAGTCTCCAAATTATCATCAAAATGATGGCCTAAAAATAAATGGTGGATATAATTTTTTTTACAAAAAGTAATTATTCCATCAAACCTATTGTTTCTTGCCTGTTCCATATTTTTTTTGATTAATTTATTTTTTTTTATTTTTAAAATTCTAGCGTTTATATTTAAATCCCTTAAAATATCTCTCACATAGTGAGACTCTTGCTCTGAATTATTTCTAATTTTATGATCAAATATGAGGGCAGATAATTTACCGTGTTTTGATTTAATCCATTTATTGATAAGATAAACAAGAGCAATACTATCTGGTCCTCCAGATACACCCACAGCAACATGTGGGTATTTTTCAAAACATTTTAAATTATTTAGATAGGAAAAAAAATTAATGTCATTTAATAACATCAATTTGCAAATTCACATTCCATATTATCTTTTATTTTGTCAGGATCTTTTGCAAATTTGTTTCCTTTATAGTTTTGATTTAATATTAATAAGGTTTTGCATGCTTCAGAAAATTTATTCATTTCTTTTAAAGATTTAGATAACTCATAATACATTTCAGCCGCCTTTATACTTTGGGGAAAACGCTGAACACCCTCTCCAAATACAATAGCTGCTTTTCTATAATTTGACTCAAATAGATAAATTTTTCCTAACCAAAAATGTGCTGATCCAGAAAGTTGATTTTCTGGGAAGTTTTCAATAAATTCTTCAAGAGAAATCTTAGATTTATCATAGTTTTTTTTCATCATTTGATCCAACGCGGCTTGTAATTGTTCTTCAGGTGTTAAAGTATTTAATTCTTTATCTTGATTTGTCATTTTTTTTTCTAAAGTTATTTCTTCATTATTAGAAATTTCATTTGTATTTTCAGATATGACTAGTTTTCCTAGCGTATTTTCTTCTTCTCCATCTAATGTTGTTGATTTTTCTTTTCCACTAGATTCAATATTTTGAATTTCTATTTTATTCTTAATTTCATTTAAATTTAAATTCATATCATTTTCAAGTTTTTGGATATAATTAGAAAAATCATCCAATTTAAATATAATTTCCTCAAGTTGAAGAGTTAGATTTTTTATATCTTTTTCTAAATCATACATTCTAATATCAATAGAAGTAAATCTTTCTGCATCATCTTGATTATTTTTTAAATTCAAATCATTGCTATCAAATGATTTATTAAAAACAGCTTTATTTAAATCACTTACTTCTTGCTTAATACGATCAAGTTGTTGTTTTACAGTCAGTGACTCCTCAGCGCTTAATGAATAAAAACATAAATTAGCAAAGACAAAAAAAATTATAGGTAAAAAGTATTTCATTACAAAAATTATATTATTTTTTATTTAGACAAAAATAAGGCGCTATAAAAATATAGCGCCATTATTGAAAATAATTTAGTTTACTATTGTTACTGATCTTCTATTTTGAGCCCAGGCACCATCATTGGAACCTACTACAGCTGGTCTTTCTTTTCCATAGGATATTGTTGACACTCTATCAGCAGAAATTCCTAAATTTATAATGTAATTTTTAACCGACTGTGCTCTTTTTTCTCCTAATGCAAGGTTATATTCTCTTGTGCCTCTTTCATCACAATGACCTTCAATAATAACAGAAACATCAGAATATTGTTTAAGCCAAGCCACCTGATCCTGAAGTAGTTCTTTAGCATCAGAATCTAATTCAGAGCTATCATAGTCGAAGAAGACTCTATCACCAACATTTACAATTAGATCCTCTTGTGATCCTGGTTCTATTGAAGCTGATTCTGTATTTTCAGTATCAGCGCTTGAAGACACATCTGAAGAAGTAGATGTAGAACCTGATCCTGATGAGTCTGCAGTATCTTTTGGAGTTGTTGAACAAGCTGCTAAAAAAAATACTAAAAGTGCGCTCGCTATTAATTTTATAATCATATAAAAACTCTCCCGATGTGTAATATCAATAAAAATCTATACTTTAATTACCATTTTTTTTATTAATTCATATATATTTTTTTTAAAAATGTATATTTTTCCTTAAAATTAATGCATTAATGGAGACCAAGCTGGGTCAGAACCTCCCAAAGGAGTTATAATTTTTCTCTCATTATAACCTGTAAGATCAATAGAGTATAAACTTGAATCCCCTCCACTTCCATCTGCAGATGTACGTTCGTCCTTAAAATACATCAAATATCTTCCATTTGGAGACCAAGTCGGACCCTCAACATGAAAAGATTTTGCTATCATCCTTTCATTGGAGCCATCAATTTCCATAACTCCTATATAGAACTGGCCACCTTCTTGCTTTGTAAAAGCAATCATATCTCCTCTTGGAGACCACACTGGTGTATAGTAACTCCCCCTCTCTCTACTTATTCTTTTAAGGTTTTTTCCATTAACATCGATAATATACAAGTGTCTTCTGCCTGTTCTATCAGAGTTAAATACGATTTTTTTTCCATCTGGGGAAAAACTTCCAGAGACATCAATTGATGAGTTGTTAGTTATTCTTTTTGTCGCTCTTGTTGGGAGATCTAAAATATAAATTTCTGAATTCCCAACATCAGGTTCTGAATAAGACATGACAATTTTACTTCCATCTGGTGAGAAGCGTGGAGCAAAAGTCATTCCAGGAAATTCACCTACTATTTCTTGCTGCCCAGTCTCTATATCGAAAATAAAAACCCTGGGGCTATTAGCCTTTACATAAGACATAAAAGTTATTTTTTGAGAGTTAGGCGAAAAACGTGGAGTTAAAACCAAATAAGAACCATCAGTCAAAAAACGATGATTAGCTTGGTCTTGATCCATAATTGCTAATCGTTTTTGTCTATTATCTTTTGGTCCAGTTTCAGCTACATAAACTATTCTAGTATCAAAAAAACCACCCTCACCTGTTATTCGTTGGAAAATAGCATCTGAAATAATATGAGCTACCCTTCTCCAGTTTTTTTTACTTGTTTTATATTTTTTACCCACTATTTGCTTTTGAGCAAAAACATCAAACAATCTAAACTCTACAGAAATATTTTCATTGTTTGTTTCAATTTTACCAGCAACTAAGTGCTGAGCCTTAATTACTTTCCAATCTTCAAACCTAGGTTGGTTAGATAAAGACTCAGAAGATTGTATAAATGCTTTTTTATCAAGAGGAATAAACAAACCTGACCTTTCCAAATTATCAGAAATTACAGAGGAGATATTTTTCCCAATTTTTTCTAGAGAAGAATTATTAGAAAACAAATCAGTGACTGCTATTGGAGTTGGTTTTACTGTTCCCTGACTAAGAGTTAATTCAAGAGCATAAGTATTAATTGAAGTAAAAGTTAAGAATAATATTAGTAAATATTTCATTTTATAAATAATTAATTTTTAATCCAACTATAATCAATTGTTATCTTTAAGTCTTTCCATGATTCATACTTATCAAGAGGTAATTTAAGTTTAGAACAAAGAGGGTTATATAAAGTGGCCACTGCGCTTTCTGTAATTGCTTCATAATAAGGATTACTCTTACTTATATTTGTGTCAAGAATTTGTACAGTGTCTTTTCTGACATTAGCCTCTCTATCAATTTTTGCACTAATTTTTACCATTTCATCACCTATTATTTGAGTGCCTGCCCTGGGATTAAAGCAACTTCTTAATTGCTGTAAAACAAGATCCATTTCAGAAATTGATACTTCTATATTTGCTTTATTCTCATTCTCATTATCTTGCTCTATTTTATCTTCTTCATTATTATTGTTATTAGAAGTATTTGATATATCTTCATTCCTTAAGTCTTTCAGCATTGTTGCAAGATTAAAATCTGGCTCTGGTTTTGAAACAGGTTTTGGTTTATCTATAATTTTGGTATCTTTCTTAATCTCTGGTTTTGTTTTATTTTCAATCACTACATCACTTATTGCTTTTATCTGTTCTGGAGCTTTTGGTT
The DNA here is from genome assembly GCA_902569865.1 of uncultured Alphaproteobacteria bacterium. Classification (GTDB taxonomy): domain Bacteria; phylum Pseudomonadota; class Alphaproteobacteria; order HIMB59; genus CACPNW01. The sequence continues at coordinate 33,568 of CACFVT010000004.1, forward strand.
TTAATTTAGGTTTTATTTTATTAACTTTTAGTGTTTCTCCACTCTCTACATTTAACTTTTTTTCTTCAATTAAATTGTTAATTTCCTTTTTTTTTAAGGTAATATTTTTTGACTCAGGTTTCTTTATCATTTCAGTATCATTGATCTTTTTTTCGTTTGTATTTACTTTTTTCTTAGTTTTTTCATTTAAATCTATTTTTTGAATTTCGGTATTTTCAGAAGAGGTAAATTTTTTTTGTTCTATTTTTTTTGATTCTTTATTAATTTCAATATTTTCTTTTTTAGATGTTAATGATGTAACATCAGAAACATTTAAAATTTCAATTGGTATTACTTGAGGCATTGGTATTTTTTTTGGTTTAAAAAAGTCAGGGAGTCCAATAGCAAATAATAAGATAATCAAATGCAGAAAAAGAGAAAAGTAAATTCCTAAATGATTTGGTTTAGAGTTTTCTATATAATTAAAAGCCTTGTAATATAAGGACTGCATTATATTTAATTTTCTTTTGGATTTTGAGTAACAAGAGCTACTTTAATATATCCTGCAGAGTTTACTAATGACATAATTTCCATTATTCTACCATAGGCAACCACCCTATCACCTCTTACATATATCCTAGCTTCCTTATTTAATTCAGTTATAGCATTTAATCTTGGTATTAAATTTTCAACTGCAACTTTAGATTCTCCTAAATAAATCTCACCGCCTAATTTAACAGTAATTTCTAATGGATCCTTTTGGTCGGTTAATGCAGATGCTTTTACTTTTGGAAGATCTACAGGGATACCAACAGTTAGTAGTGGTGCTGTAACCATGAAAACAATTAGTAAAACTAACATAACATCAACAAAAGGTGTGACATTAATCTCACTCATTTGAGAGTATTTCTTACGTCTTCTTAATGAATTGTTATTTAAGTTTATCAATTTATTTTTTCTCTAATTGTCTAAAAAAAATTGTTGTAAACTCATCCATAAAAGTCTCTAAAGAAACAAAATACTTGGACAAATCACTTGAAATTTTATTATATGCAACAACTGCAGGAATAGCCACAAAAAGGCCAAGTGCAGTAGCGAATAATGCTTCTGCTATTCCTGGTGCTACTACAGATAAATTAGTATTTTGAGCAACAGCAATTGATTTAAAACTGTTCATAATACCCCAAACCGTTCCAAATAATCCTATAAATGGTGCAGTAGAACCAGATGTTGCTAAAAATGTCAGATTTTTCTCCACTATTTCACTTTCTTTATTAAAAGTTACCACCATGGATCTTTGCATTCTATCCTTTAGTGATGAAAGGTTTGCGCTTATTTCACCTTCGTGACTTGATTTACTTTTTTTCCATTCTGAAATTGCAGCACAAAAAATTTTTGACTTAGGATCAAGTTTATTAAAGTTTAAAGTTTCGTATAAATCTTCAAAAGAATTGCCTGACCAAAAAATTTCTTCAAATTCTTTTTCCATCTGCTTAAGTTGTCTTAATCTGACAAGCTTAGAAACAATTATGCTCCATGAATATAGCGATGCTAAAATTAATATTATTATAACTGATTTTACAACAAGATCGGCACTCATAAAAAGTGCAAACATTGAGAAATCTATGTTTTCAGATGCAATATTATTAACTGTGCTAACTTCTTCCATTATTCTGTATCCTTTATTTTTGTTAAATCATCACTATGAACCATAATCCAAAAACCTGGTCTATTTTTTTCACACAATGCTATAACAGGAGTTTTACCCTCATCTTTAGCAAGTTTTGCTGTATCATCCCATAAAGAAACAGCTGTATGTTTTGCTCTTAATTTGCACTCTATAAAAAGTTCATCATGAATAACATCCGCACGTGTAACTTTTCCATTACCTCCACTTAAAGGAGTTCTTTGGCCATTAAAATAATTTGCAACATCTCTTTCTCTTTTTTTCCAAGCTTTATCAGGCATAATCTTCCTTTCGCTATGCTGTTAACGTGTTTAATATATCATCACTAACATCAAAATTTGATGATACTACTTGTACATCTTCATTTTCTTCTAATATATTCAATAACTTAAATAATGTTTCAGCTTTTTCTTTTGACACAGAAATTTCATTTTCACTTTTCCAAATTAATCCTGTAAAATTTGTTGGACCAAATCTTTCAATTATTTTTTGATTAAGTTGATGAAGAATTGTTTGATCACAATAAATATTGTATACATCCTCATTAAGCTCATAATCTTCAGATCCATTTTCTATAATAAAATCAAATAGTTCTTCTTCATTAATATTATTTTTATTTAATGTGATGCTTCCTAATCTTTTAAAACCAAAACTAACACTTCCCGTCTCACCAAGATTTCCTCCATATTTACTAAAAGTGGATCTTACCTCTGCTGCTGTTCTGTTTTTATTATTAGTAAGAGCTTCGACAATAATTGCAACACCATCTGGACCATAACCTTCATATCTTACTTCTTCATAATTACTGTCAGAATCATTCCCTTCACCTTTTTTAATAGCTCTTTCGATATTATCTTTAGGCATATTTAAAGACTTTGCTGTTCCTACTGCTGATCTTAATCTTATATTTTTTTCAGGATCAGGCCCCCCTTCTTTTACTGCAACAGAAATTTCTCTACCTAATCTAGAAAAGATCTTTGCTCGTTTTTTATCTTGTGCACCTTTTCGATGCATAATATTTTTAAATTTAGAATGGCCTGCCATAACTCTCTATAAATATTTTGTTCGTTATCAGTAAAGTAATTTAAATAAATCAATATTGTGTCTAATATATGTAATTTTTTACATCTGAAAAGGTACAATTTTCAATGATAATCCAGTGCTATCATCAATTTCAATGTATGTTCCACATATAGTTATTTTGTTATCAGCAGGAAAAAACCTGCTTTCTGATCTATAGCCTTTAACAAAACCATGAATAGGGTTTTCTTTATCCATACCAATAACCGAGTTATAATCACCCGTCATTCCAACGTCTGTTTGATAAGCAGTACCACCATCAAGTATCTTTGCATCTGCTGTAGGAATATGTGTATGAGTTCCAAGAATAGCTGAAACTTTCCCATCAAAATAATGACCAAAAGCATTTTTTTCTGATGTTGTTTCACCATGCATATCAATGAATATGGCACTACAAGTTGATCCCAGTTTTTCTTTTTGTAAAAAATTCTTAGTCACGCTAAACGGGTCATCTAAAGAAAGACCCATGAATAACCTTAACATAACCTGCACAATTATAATCTTTTTATCATTATTAAGTTTTAGTTCATAATACCCTTTTCCAGGGACTCCACTTGGATAATTTAATGCCCTAACAATTTTAGGACATTCTTCAATGTATGATAACATTTCCCTTTGATCCCATGCGTGATTTCCCAACGTTATTACATCGACGCCCGCTTCAATAAGTTGAACTGCAATTTTTTTTGTGATCCCATAACCGGCAGCTGCATTTTCAGCATTAACTATCAATGCATCAGGTTTATATTGATTCTTTATATCTGAAATTTTTTTAATAAATGTTTCTCTAGCTTCTTTCCCGACAATATCCCCAATAAATACTAATTTCATATAAACTTGTATAATTGTTTTTCAGTTAAAACGAAATCTAATTTATAATCAAAACCATCTATAGGTATTTTATTTTGCTTTTGCTCATCAAAAGCAAAGCCTACAGTATAAAATTTTAAATTTAATTTTCTTAATTTTGCAAAAGTTTTATCATAAAAACCTCCTCCATATCCCAGCCTATATCCATTCAAATCGAAACCTAAGCAGGGAACAAAAAATAATTGTGGGAGTGTTTCCTCATTTTTATTTGTTGGTTCAGGAATATTATATTTACCTAATTTAAAATTCGTATTTGGATTACTTTTTATAAAAATAAGCTCTGTTGAATCTCTTTTAATTACAGGAAATGATAATGTTTTACCTAAATCCATAATTTTTTTATTTAGTTGATGTGTTGATATTTCTGAGCGAATTGAAATGAAACTTGCAATATTTAGAATCTCTTTAAAATTAATATATTTATTTATTTGCTCAAAAACCTTAACATTAAATTCAATAGTAGAATTTTTTTTTATTAAATCTCTTTTATGAGTTAAAATTTTTCTCAAATTTATTTTTTGAGAAAGTAATTCATTCATGATTTTTTTTTAAAATATTATTTTTAATTTGCGTAAGTTCACTATGAAATTCTTCTAAAGCATATTCTAATTTTGATACTTCATCAGTCTTATTATTTAGTTCTGATTTGATTTTTTTTATTGCATTAATACTTTCTTCAGACTCTTTTTTTGTTAACTTAATCTCTTTTTTTAATAACTCATTATCAGTTTCTTTGATATTCAGCCTATCTTTTAATGCTTGAATACCCCCAATTGAGTCCTGCAGTTCTAAGCTAATAAGTGTAGCAATCTTCAGGTCGCTTACTTTTCCATGTAAGTGAGAAAATTTATTCCAATTTTTATTTAATGTTTCTACTGCCTTTAATAGTCTTTGTTTTTCATCTTCTTTATATGATAATTTTAATTTTTGATTAAATATGCTTACCTCAAGATCGGGCATTTTCTTCCTCAAGAAATTCTTCCAATTCTTCAACGCTTTCTCTAATTCCTTTTTTTAACCCTGACAACTCTTTATTCAATTCATCAATCTTTTTTTCAAAATTATTATCATTATCTAAATTCTCAGAAATATTTTTTATTTCTTGAATAATTTTTTTTAAAAGAGATATTTTTTCATCAATTTTCATATGTATTTTATAGTTCGATTATTTTAAAATGTCACTTTATTGCATTTTAATATTAGTGTAAAAGAATACAAATACCGAGGGAATTTGAAAACTAATAATATAAAATCAGAAAAACTATCTCAATTAGCTAATTGTATACGTTTTTTATCAATTGATGCTGTTCAAAAGGCAAATTCAGGTCATCCAGGCATGCCTATGGGTATGGCTGACATAGCTACAGTTTTATTTAAAAATCATTTAAAATTTGATCCAAATGATCCAAAATGGATAGATAAAGACAGGTTTATTTTATCAAATGGACATGGCTCAATGCTTCTGTATGCATGTTTATATTTAACAGGCTACAAAGATATCAGTTTGGATAATATTAAGAAATTTAGACAAATAGGCTCTCCTACAGCTGGGCATCCAGAGTATGGCGAGTTAGCGGGTATTGAAACAACAACTGGTCCATTATCTCAAGGACTTTCAAATGCTGTTGGATTTGCAATGGCTGAAAGTAAACTTTCTTCTTCATTGGGCAAAGATTTTATTAACCATTATACATATGTTTTTGCTGGAGACGGTTGCTTGATGGAAGGATTAAGTCATGAAGCCTGTAGTTTAGCAGGTCATTTAAAATTAAATAAGCTAATAGTTTTTTTTGATGATAACTCAATTTCAATAGATGGAGAAATATCATTAAGTAGTAGTGATAATATTCAAGTGCGTTTCAAATCATATGATTGGAATGTATTAAATGTTAATGGTCACAATCATGAAGAAATTAATGAAGCTATACTTAATGCTAAGAATTCTGATAAGCCAACAATTATTTGCTGTAAAACTAAAATAGGATTTGGCTCACCTAATAAAGAAGCTAGCGCTTCTTCTCATGGGTCACCTTTAGGTAAGGAAGAGGTAGAACTTACTAGAAAAAATTTGAATTGGAATCATAAAGAATTTTATATTCCTGATGATCTTCTCTCAGAATGGAGAGGCTTTGCAAATAGAAACGCTGAAATTAAAAAAAATTGGGAAAATAAAAATGCAGATTTTTTAAATTCTAGTAAATTCAATAATTTTTTTAATGAAAATTTAGACTCCGATATTAAAGCTGAAATAATTAATTTTAAAAAGTTATATGCTAAAGATGATACAAAGTATGCAACAAGAAAAGCTAGTGAAAGTTCACTAGAGCTCCTTAATAATCATATTGTAAACTTTCTGGGAGGGTCTGCTGATTTAACAGGATCTAATAATACTAAAACAAAAGAGATGGATATTTTTAATGCTGAAAATTATAAAGGAAGCTATGTTTATTACGGTATAAGAGAGCATGCTATGGCCGGTGTAATGAATGGTTTAGCATTACATGGAGGGATTAAACCGTACGGAGGAACATTTCTAGTTTTTTCTGATTACTGTAGACCATCAATAAGATTATCTGCTTTAATGAAACTTCCTGTTATATATGTAATGACACATGACTCCATAGGTCTTGGAGAAGATGGTCCGACACATCAGCCTGTAGAACATTTAGCTGCTTTAAGAGCTATTCCAAATTTAAATTTGATAAGACCTAGTGATATTTTGGAAACAATTGAAGCATGGGAAATAGCTCTAGAAACTAAGGGGCCAACTATTTTAGCATTAACTAGACAAGGTTTGCCAACTAATAAAAGAGATTCTTATGAAGATAACTTAACTAGGAAAGGGGCTTATATAATAAAAAATCATTCCAAATATGATGCTTCAATTTTTGCTTCAGGTTCTGAGGTTGAAATTGCACTTCAAGCATCAATTAAATTACAAGAAATAAATATTAATCTAAGAGTTATATCTTTTCCATCTATGGAACTTTTTGAAATGCAAAATGCAAAATATAAAAAAGAAATAATTGGCAATAAACCAAAATTTGCAGTTGAGGCTGGAGTAATTAATGGGTGGGAAAAATATGTAGACTATGAAAACTTCATTGGTATGAGATCTTTTGGTGCAAGTGGTTCATACAATGATGTTTACAAACATTTTAATATTACAGCTGATAATATATGTAAAAAAATTCAAGAAAAATTAATATTATAAAATAACAGAGAGGCAAGAGAATGAGAGTAGCAATTAATGGATTTGGAAGAATTGGAAAATTAGTTTTTAGAGCTTTTCTAGAAAAAAACTTAAAAGGTGCAGAAATAGTTGCAATAAATGAACTTGGGAGCTTAGACTCAAGTTTGCATTTAATGCAATTTGACAGTATTCATGGAAAGCTTCCCTTTAATATAAAAAAAAGCAAAGATGGATTAAAGTATAAAAATAAAACAATTAAATTTTTTAGCGAAAGAAATCCAATTAATCTTCCATGGAAAAAACTTAAGGTTGATATAGTTCTAGAATGTAGTGGAGTTTTTTCTAGTAAAGAAAAATCAAACGCGCACATTAGTGCAGGAGCAAAAAAAGTAATTATTTCTGCTCCAGCTTCAAATGTTGATGCTACAATTGTTCAAGGTGTTAATAATCAAATATTAACAAAAAAACATAACATTATATCAAATGGATCTTGTACTACTAATTGTTTAGCTCCAGTTGCTATGGTCCTTGATAAGGGAGTTGGTATTGAAAGTGGTTTTATGACTACTATACATAGTTATACTGGTGATCAAAGGACTGTCGATCAAAGTCATAGTGATCTAAGAAGGGCAAGAGGGGCGGCTATATCGATGATTCCTACTTCTACTGGTGCAGCTAAAGCTCTTAGTTTAGTTTTGCCAAAAATGAAAGGAAGGCTTGATGGAACAGCAATAAGAGTTCCAACACCTAATGTATCACTAATTGATTTTACATTTACCTCAAAGAAGAAAACGACAGTAGAAAAAATTAACAAACTAGCAATTAATGCCAGTAAAACTAAGGGGTTAAAAAATATTTTAACTACCAATGAATTGCCATTAGTTTCAATAGATTTTAATCACAACTCAAGTAGTTCTGTGTTTGATTTAACTCAAACTCAAGTTCTTAATGGTAGATTTTGCAGAGTTTTGTCCTGGTATGATAATGAATGGGGTTTCTCAAATCGAATGATTGAAACGATGCTTGATTTAAAAAAATTATTATAGGTGAGTAAAAAATTAGTTGCTTTTACAATAAGTACGCTTGATCAAGCTGAAGACATTATTTTAGAGTCTAAAATCCATAAAATCAAACCCATACTTCATTTTAAATATTATATTCTTAGTGGCTTTGGTCCTGAATATGTTTTGATTTTTCAAAAAGTGCTAATTTCAAAGTTTGGAAAATCAAGCTTTAAATTGTTCATTGATTGTGGTTTTGACAGTAGCCTAAGTATAAGAATGGCAATAAAAAAAATTGAATATATAAAACTTAGGGGTAATTCAATTATTTTAAAAAAAATTAGAGAGATAGCAGATAAAAATAGAGTTTTATTAAATCCTTCTTTTAATATAGTAGACTGCAGAAAAATAGAAAATATTAATTTAAAAATTAAAAAAATATACTCTAGGGAAAAAAAATGAAAATTGATGGTAATCAAATAAAGGTTGGAAACATTTTAGAAATTAATTCTAAATTGTGGCGAGTATTAAAAACTCAACACACGCAACCAGGTAAGGGAGGTGCCTATTTACAGGTTGAGATGAAAGAAATTAGAGAAGGAACAAAAATCAATGAAAGATTTAGATCCTCTGAAAGTGTAGAAAGGGCTATTCTGGATGAAAAAATTTGTCAATTTTTATACTCTGAAAATAATAAGTTTGTTTTCATGGATAATTCAACATACGAACAAATTGAGGTTGGTGATGATATAATAACAGAAAATCAATCTAAATTTTTAATTGAAAATGATAATATTAATCTTCAATTTTATGAAGAGTCAGTTGTTGGTTTAGAGCTGCCTGATAATATAATTTTAAAAGTTGAAGAAACTGAAGCAGTAGTCAAAGGTCAAACTGCTGCGTCATCATATAAGCCTGCCATATTAACTGGAGGAATAAAAACTTCTGTGCCACCCTTTATATCAACTGAAGACTACATAGTAGTAAGTACCACAAATGCAAGTTATGTTGAAAAAGTAAAAAAATGATGTTGCCATCGACAATAAATATTTTTGAAAAAGCAGCAAGAAAAGCTGGTAGAATACTAACACGTGATTTTGGTGAAATAGAAAATTTACAAATACAGTCAAAAAATGTTGGTGACTTTGTTACTAGTGCTGATTTAAAAGTTGAAAAATCTTTATTAGAAACCTTAAGATATTATTATCCAAAAGTTAATTTTTTAACTGAAGAATCAGGTTATATTCAAGGTGAAGGGGAGATGATAGTTATTGATCCAATTGATGGAACTACAAACTTTATTCATGGAATTCCTCTTGTTGCCATTGTAATTGCAAAAATAGTAAACAATGAAATAACTGATGGTGTTGTTTATAATCCTATTTTAAATGAATTTTATTGGGCATCTTTAGGGCAAGGTTCATGGTGCAACAATAAACGATTAAGAGTTTCAAAAAGACATGATTTAACAAATTGCTTGATAGGAACAGGGATTCCTTTTGGAAATAGGGTTTATAAAAACTTTTATAAAGAACTAGATAATATTTCTAAAAATTCTGCCGGAGTAAGAAGATTAGGCGCTGCTGCTTTAGATTTAGCATATGTTGCCTCTGGCAAAATTGATGGTTTCTGGGAAAGAGATCTAAATTTATGGGATATCTCCTCCGGTGTCTTACTTGTAAAAGAGGCTGGTGGTAAAATAACAGAGCCAGATGGAAAAAAATGGACAACAAATTCAAGAGATATAGTTGTTTCTAACTCTTTAATTCATAAGAAATTGACAGAAAATCTAACTTTACTTTAAAATATATTTGGCTATAAGTCTTCACAAATGAAAAAAAGTATACATCCAGATTATCATGAAATAAATGTTGTAATGACTGATGGATCAACATTTAAAACAAAATCTACATGGGGCAAAGAAAACGACACACTCAAGTTGGATATTGACCCAAAGTCTCATCCTGCTTGGACTGGTGGAAAAGCAAATTTAAACGAAGCTGAAGGACAGGTAGCAAGATTTCAGAAACGTTTTAAAGGGGTAAAAATATCTAAATAATTATTTAAAATATTTTTTGGCTTCATTTATAGAGCTTTCTTTTAGATTAATTTCCTCTTTAACTCTTTTAATTTCTTCCTGAAGTTCAAATATATATTGTTTTAAATTTTCTATACTCAAATCCTCTAAATTAAGGCTTTTTATAGTCTTTTCCTTTTCATTAATTTCTAAAAAATCTGTCATAAGCAATTATTTTATATTAAATTGATAGGAATATATTTATAAGAGTTTTTTTTTTATAAAAGGATAAAATATGAAATTACCACTTATGCCAAAAGCAACAGCAATATGGCTGATAGACAATACTTCACTTAGTTTTGATCAAATATCTGAATTTTGCGGCCTTCATGAATTAGAAGTTCAAGGAATAGCAGATGGTGAGGTTGCTGTAGGTATGCGTGGTTATGATCCAGTTGATAATAAACAACTAACAAAAGAAGAGATAGTAAGATGTGAAAGTGATCCTAAAGCTAGATTAAAATTAATTTCTTCAGAGGTAATTGACTCACTTCCTCCAAGAAAAAAGGACTCTAAATATACTCCATTATCATTGAGGCAAGAAAAGCCATATGCAATATTTTGGCTAATTAAAAGATATCCTGATGATGAATTAAGTAGCTCACAAATTGCAAAGCTAACTGGATCTACTAAAAATACAGTTGAAGCAATTCGTAATGGAACTTTTAGAGAAGCAATACTTGAAGCAAAAAGCCCAATGGACACAGGCCTTTGCACATTTCAAGATCTTGAAAAAGCCCTTAACCGTGCTAAAAATAAAAAAGATAGGCAAGAGGCTGCAGAGGCTAAAGCAAAATTATTAGCTGAAACTGAATCTAATTAAATTTTACTTTCAATAAATAATTTAAATAAAAAAACATTAAAAATAGCCAAAAAGTCGTCATTAAAATAAAAAAGAGTAATAATTGATTGATATCAATTAGGCCAAGTGGACTACCTGAATAATAAGTTAATGGACCTAAAACTGCGCTGAGTAAAAGAGCTATTAATTTATATTTTGATAAAAAAACAAATACTTCATCAAATAAAGATGCAAAACTTGGCCATAGAACAACCATCCATATAGGCAACCATCCAAAATATAAAGATGACTCAAAATTATATATTTTAAAATGTACTAAGATTGAGTCAAATAAATATCCAACTACTGAAATTGAAAATACTATAAATGTAAATTTCAATTTATTTTGTGAATTTGTAAAAGCTAAAAATAAAAAAATTAGACCACAAATTAAGCCTAGTAAAAAACTTTTATACAAAATTTCACCAAAAACACACATGAGCCATGTTAATTGATAACCAGAGAGCATAAAAAAGATTTTTATTTTGCTCATTTGGTAATAAGAAAATGAGAGACATCCGTTGACTGACTTATGAAGCCTGTTTCACAGTAAGCTAAATAAAACTCCCACATTCTTTTAAACCTATCATTAAATCCAAGCTTAACTAGTTCATTCCATGAACTTTGAAATTGTTTATTCCAAAGACTTAGAGTTTTAGCATATGATAATCCAAAACTTTTTATTTCTTTAAAATCAAGACCTACTTTGTTATTTATTTCTAAAAGTTCTTTTTTAGTTGGAAGCATTCCACCGGGGAAAATATACTGTTGAATAAAATCTGGTTGATTTTGATAATTTAAAGATCTTTTTTCATCTATTGTAATAATTTGCAATGCTGCTTTGCCAGAAATTAATAAAGAGTTGCTAACAATATCAAAGTACTTTTCCCAATATTTTTTTCCTACAGCTTCAAACATTTCTATAGAGGCTATATTGGAGTATTGAGTATCAATATCTCTATAATCCTTAAATTTAATTGATACTTTTTCTCCCAAACCCTCTTTTTGAATTTTATTTGACGCATATTCATATTGCTCCTTAGATATAGTAATTGCATCAATATTAGATTTAAAGTTTTTTGCGGCATATGAGGAAAATCCCCCCCAGCCACAACCTATTTCAAGGACTTTAGAATTCTCATTTAAATTGAGTGATTCTGCTATTTTATGATATTTATTTAATTGGGCATCAAATAAATTTTGATTTTCTTTTTCAAAATATGCTGAAGAGTAAGTCATGCTTCTGTCTAGCCACTTTGTATAAAAATTATTACCTAGATCATAATGATACTGAATATTTTTTTTACTTTGAGACTTTGTGTTTTCATTAAGAAAATGTTTAAATTTAGAATAAATGTTAAAAAAAATATTTGATTTTAAATTTACTAAGAAATGATTTTCATTTCTAAATGCTAGCAATAATAAATTAGTTAAATTAGAAGAACTAAAATCACCGTCCATGTATGACTCTGCAAATCCAACTGATTTTCTCTTTAAAATTTTAGAAATAAATTTGTAATTATTTATAGTTAAATCTGCTTTATGCGCACTGTTAATACCTGTAAATGATTGCATAGAGCCAGAGGGAAAAGTTACTGATAATTCTCCATATTTAATTTTTGAAAGAAATTTTTGCGCAACAATTTCAAATGGTGGTTTAAATTTATTATATAAATGCATTAAAAACTTCCTTCAAATGATATGGTATCTTTTGGTTTTTTCTTTCTAGCATAATATTTCCCACCTTTAAAAAAAATTATTATAGCCTCAAACAAAATGGCAGAAATTATTTTAAAACCAAATAGTGGGTTTAAAAGATTATATTTTAATAATTTAGATACTTTGAAATCTATAAATTTGCCTGATTGTGAAGCCATAAGTATTTTTTTATTATTACTATCATATAGATCTATAATAATATTTATATAGTCATTGGTTAGTTTATTTGTAAATAAATACTTACCCTTCATTCCAATAAAAGGAGAAACATAAAAATTTTTTTGACATTCATGAGTTAAGGCTTTTAAAATTTTACTATGCCCTCTTGCAAATATATAAGTATGCTGTTCATTGGAGGTGTTTTTAACTTCATAAAATATTGAGATTAATTTATCTTCATCATAACAATAAATAATTGAAAGAGGATTAAAAACATATCCAAAAATTCTTGGAAAACAAAGTATTTTAATTTTTAAATTCCTATACTTTACATCATAGTTTTGTAACATTTCAATTATAAATTCTTTAATCGATCTTTCATCTCTATATCCATGATCTTTTTCATTAAAAGAAAATATATTGAATGAATTTACTGAAAAAATTTTTGATTTTGATTGTATCATTTCTAGCTCATCAAGATCTATAAATAAACTTGGTACTTTATATTTAAAAAAATGCTTAATGTTTCCATAACGTTTATGAACTATTGAAGAAACTATAATCTTTGTGTTCATTTGATTTAATATAATAGTCTATTATAAAAGTTATTATCTCTTTTCCAAGGGATATCAACATTCAACATTTTTGCAATATAGGCAGCTGATTGAATTCCATCTTCATGAAATCCATATCCATGATAGGCTCCACAAAAGAATGTATTATTAACTCCTTGTAAATATTTTAATTTTTTTTGAGACTTCATTGTTTGTAAATTAAATTTTGGATGTGTAAAAGATACCTCATTATGTATAGTTTTTGGGATCTTGTCAGGATTAATAGTTACAAAATATTCTTTTTTAGTTTTTAATTTTTGTAGGTTATTCATCCAATAAGTTAATGTAAAGTTTATATCTTCCTTTTTGCTTTTAATAAAATTCCAACTAGACCATGTTTTTTTATTTTTGGGCATTATTGATCTGTCTGAGTGAAGATATGCTCTATTCATAGTATACTCAAACTCTGATAAGATTTTTTTTTCATCATTTGTAGGGTTGTCAATTATTGTTAAAGCTTGATCTGCATGAGTGGCAATAACAAGATAATCGAATGAAATCTCTTCACCATTTTTAATTATTTTTACATAATTATCAGATCTGACTATCTTATTTATTTTTGTATTAAGAGTATAATTAAATTTTTTCAGATTTAAAATTTTTTTGATGTATGAATTACTACCTCCTTGAACATATTTCCACTGAGGTCTATATTTGAAATTAAATAAGTCATGATTATTAAAAAAGTTTAAAAACAACTTTAGAGGAAAATTTTTTACATCGTTTTGATTCATAGACCAAATTGATGATATTAAAGGATAAATATGAAGTTTTTTTAAATATGAAGAAAAATTATTACTATTAAGAAAGTCTTCGATAGTAAAATTATTTTTAATATTTTCTAATTTTAAATTTCTACATAATTTATAGAAAAGATAAATTTCATAAATCATTTTTAAATAACTAATATTAAAAATATTTTTATATTGTGCAAATAAGGATTTAAGATTTTTTCCACCGTACTCAATATTATAATTAATATCTGACACAGCAAATGACATATCTGAATTCATTGTTTGAACATTTAAATGATCAAAAAATTTAATTAAATCTGGATAATTTTTATCATTAAAAACAATAAAACCTGTATCTATAGAAATATTATTATCTGTTTTTACTTTTATAGTCCTTGTATGACCACCTAAATATTTATTTTGTTCAAATAGATGAACATCATATTTTGATGATAGAAAATAAGATGCACTAATTCCAGCAATACCTGATCCAATTACAGCAATTTTTTTTTTAGAAACTTTATTCACTTATTTTTTTAAAAGCAGCCAAAGCTCTTTTTCTTGTTTCATTTAAATCAATGATTGGTTTTGGATAATCTCTTCCTAAAATAAAATTATATCTTTCTTGTTCTCCATCTGTCATTTCCCATGGGGAATGAATAAATTTTTCAGGGATTTTATCTAACGAAGGTAAAAATTTTTTTACATATTGTCCTTTAGGATCAAATTTTTTACCCTGTAATATAGGATTAAAAATCCTAAAGTATGGGCTGGCATCTGCCCCACTACCTGCAATCCATTGCCATCCTGCTGAATTGGATCCAATATCTGCATCAACTAATGTATCAAAAAACCACCTTTCCCCTTCTTTCCAATGAATTAAAAGATTTTTTGTCAAAAAGGAGCCAACAATCATTCTTACTCTATTATGCATCCAGCCCATTTCATATAGCTCTTTCATTCCTGCATCAACAATTGGAATTCCAGTTTTTCCTAATTTCCAAGTATGTAAATTTTTTTTATCTCTTAACCATGGAAATTTTTTAAATTTTGATTGGATTGGAAACTCAGTCATTGCAGGATAATTAAACAAAAGATTATATGAAAAATCTCTCCACCCAATTTCTGACAAATATTTCTTTTTATTATTTTCGTCTATATTAGATTTCATTACTTCATTAAAAATTCTTAATGGAGAAATTTCTCCATAATGTAAGTGTGGAGAAATTTTTGATGTAAAATCACTATCAGGCCTATCTCTGCCAGTGCTATAATTAAATAATTTGTTGTTTATAAATTTTTTAAGTTTTAACTTAGCTGCATTTTCACCTATATCCCAATACGAGAGTATTCTATTCATCCATTCTTTTTTAGGCATATTTAATTGTAATTCCTTTATTTTTAAAACAGAGTTAATATTTTTTTTATAAAAATTATATTTACTTGATGAACTTAGAGATAATTTTTTATTTATAAGTATCTCAAAGTTTGTTTTCCAAAAAGGTGTAAAAACTTTAAAAAAATTTCCAGATTTATTTTTTACTTCCCATGGTTCTGATAATAAATAACCATTGAAGGTATTACAAACAATAGATTTTTTATTCAAAGAAGATTTTATTTCTTTATCTCTTATAATTGAATATTTGTCATATAGTCTATTCCAGCTGAAGTGTGAAATATTTTTATCTTCAATAATTCTATGTATGATTTTTTTTGAATTCCCTTTAAAAACATAGAGCTTACTATCAAGTTTAGCTAACTCGTTATCTAAACACTCTAATGATTTTTCTAACCAACATTTAGATGCATGCCCTATTTCAATATTTTCTTCATAAATATAAATAGGTATAATTTTATCAACTTCCTTAGAGAGTTCATAAAGTGCAGGATTATCATTTAGTCGCAAATCTAATCTAAACCAGTGAATTCCTATTCTATCCGTCATAGGTACAAAGGTAGGTTATAAAATTTATAAAAAAAGGTAATTTTACTTACTATGTGGAGGCATTTTTTTTTCAACAAACCATACATGCTTCTTAAGAACTGGGTCATATTTTTTCAATCTTAATTTATCTGCAACTTTCATACCTTTTGTTGGTTTTCTAACAATATATTTTGTTCCTGTTTTAGGGTTTTCTTCAGGTATAAGTTGCTTTAAAGCATATGATGTTTTTTTTGCCATTTCGCTCCTATATATTAAAAAATATCTAAATAAAGTATTTTTTAGAGATCATTAACTGTTTGCTTAATATAAGGACTGTACAAACCTTTTTTCTTTGCGATTGATATTTGCTTATTTCTATCAATTAAACTCTTTTTCTTAGACTCACTTATTTGACCATAGCAATTAGGACATGAAACACCCTTTATGAATTTTTTAGATTTGAGTTGATCTTGAGATAAGGGATATCTACACGCATGACAAAGCTCATAAGTTCCATCTTGTAGTTCATTTTTTACTGAAACCCTATTATCAAAAACAAAGCATTCTCCATTCCATAATGAATTTTTGTAAGTTGTTTTTTCCAAATAACTCAAAATACCACCATGAAGTTGATT
>CACFVT010000005.1 GCA_902569865.1 uncultured Alphaproteobacteria bacterium
TTTATCAAGTTCAGATAAAGATAAAAATACTTATAATAATTTGCAAAATAATAAATTTAAAAAAATATTTAATCTTAATATTAATACTGAATACAAAAGTTTATCAAATTCTATGGCATTAAATTTAGGAAAGAATTTCCATCATGATCTAGTTAGACCAGGTATTGCTTTATATGGTGGACACCTAAATACAAAGATGAAAAAAATCATCAAACCAGTTGTTACCTTAAAGAGTAAAATTTTACAGATTAAAGAAATTAATAAAAATGAATTTATTGGATATAATCAGACTTTTAAAACCAAAAAAAAAATTACAGTGGCAATTATAGGTATTGGGTATGCTGATGGCATTTCAAGAATATTAAGCAATACGGGAAAAGTATATTTAAATAATCAAAGTTTTAATATTTTAGGCCGTATATCCATGGACTCTATCACCATTGATATTTCGCAAAAAAGTAATTTACTAAAAGTTGGAGATTACATGGAATTAATTAATCATGCTCACGGAATAGATAAAATGGCAAAACAATGTAATACAATTTCTCATGAAATTCTAACTTCGATTTCTAAGAGAGTTAATAGAGTTTATGTTTAGAATTACTCATAGGCAATTACACTAATGATTTCAAACATGATAGAAGCAGCAACCATTGACGTGATATTATTTTTTTTGATCTTTAGTAGGCATTAAACATACAACATCTCCGCCTATAACATTTTTATTTTTTACTGATTGAATTAATGCTTTTGCTTCATCAATTGTTAAACCAGTAAAACTTGGTTCAATATTTGAGACTGCAGGAGCTACTGAAGAATCTAAAGAATCTAAATCAAAAGTAATGTAAACTGGATTATCACCAATTTTATCAAGAGTTTCATCTATAACATCTTTAATACCTCTCTTTTGAAACTCTTGCATAGTAACGACATTGTAACCAAGATCATAACTTGGTTGAAGCCAATCCAGTGTACGTGGATTACCTCTCATCCCAATTTGCATACTATTTTTTGGATTAATAATTCCTTGATCAACAAGATAAGCGCCCCAATGTGCAGCACTCTTTTTTGCTCCCATAAAGTGATCTAGCTGACTAAAAGTATCTGTATGGGCATCAATATGAAGAAAGGATATTTTTTTTCCTTTTGTCATTTCTAAATTATTAGAGCCCAATCCTTGTAAAATACCACCTGTAATTGAATGATCACCACCAATAGATACAACTGGTTTTTTTTCTTTTGCTATCTTGGTATAAAAATTTGTAATATCCTCAATACATCGCTCATTATTATTTGCATGTGGAAGTGCAACATCACCTAAATCAAATATTTTTTTTTCTTTCCAAGGATTAATATTAAAATCTAAATGAACTCGCCTTAGTCCGGCTGATACATTCCTTACAGCTCTTGGTCCTAAATGCTGATCTCTCTCAGTAGTGCCATTACCAGTACTATGAGGAACACCAACTAATGCTATATCACAATTTGATATATCTTTTCTATTTTCACATCGAAACAATGTTGGGATTCCCCACCAATACATCGTTTCCATCATCAACTCATCATTGGAGTTACTCATTTTAAATAGATTAATTTATTGCTATGCTTGGATCAACAAAATTATACCCTAAATCTTCTGCAACTGCCTTATAAGTTACATTGCCTTGGCAAATATTTAGGCCAGCAAGGAAATTTGCATCACTACTCAAAGCATCTCTATAACCACTTTGTGCCAATTTTAAAACAAATGGTAAAGTTGCACTATTCAAAGCGATAGTAGACGTCATAGGAACACCGCCTGGCATATTGGCAACACAGTAATGCACAACATCATTAATTACATACGTTGGATTTGCATGGGTCGTTGGTTTACTTGTTTCTACGCAACCACCTTGATCTATAGCAACATCTACGATTACTGATCCTCTTTTCATATCTGTAATCATTTCCCTTGATATTAATTTTGGAGCATTAGCACCAGGAATTAAGACGCCTCCGATTAATAAGTCTGTTTCAACAACATAATCTTTTAAATTTATATGATCTGAGACTAAAGGAATAATTCTATCACCAAACTTCACTCGAAGTTCTTCAAGACGCGCTTCCGATTTATCAATAATATGAACTTTTGCTTTCATTCCTGTTGCAATCTCTGCGGCATTTTCACCCACAACTCCACCACCTAAAATTAGCACATTTCCAGGATTAACCCCTGGAGCCCCACCAATTAATAATCCTCTGCCACCTTGCGGTTTTTCCAAGCAATGTGCTCCAGCTTGAACAGACATTCTTCCTGCAACAGCACTCATTGGAGCTAATAAAGGTAATCTCTTATTTTCATCAGTCACCGTTTCATAAGCAATACAAGTGGATTTTGAGTCAATTAAACTTCTTGTTAATTCTGGAGCTGCAGATAAATGCAAGTAAGTAAATAAGATCTGGTTTTCTCTTAACATATTAACCTCTTCAGATTGAGGTTCTTTAACTTTTACAATCATATCAGAGTCATTAAAAACATCAGCAGCTGTTGTAGCTATTTTAGCTCCAGCTTTTTCATAATCAGCATTTTCAAAACCTGCAGCATAACCTGCGTTATTCTCCACTAAAACATCATGTCCATGATTGGTTAATTCTTGAACACTTAAAGGTGTAAGTCCAACTCTAAATTCTTGTGCTTTGATTTCAGATGGAACACCAACTTTCACTATTGATCCTTGAAATAATTAGTAATACCCGTTCGAAGTTTTTCAATAATTTCATCAATATGTTTTTTTTCTGAAATAAAAGGTGGCGCTACTATTAAACAATCACCTGTTGCTTTCAGGTTGAGGCCTGAAGCAAACAAAGATTTAAAACATGCATAACCAGCCTTACCAAGACGTTCATCCATTCGTAAATCGATACCACCCATCATGCCATAACCTCTAATATCTTCAATACCTTCAATATCTTTTAGGCTGAACAAGCCATCTAAAAAGTATGGTGACATTTCTTTAGCACGATTAATTAAATCTTCTTTTTCAAAAATATCTTGCATGGCTAAACCAGCTGCAACTGAACACGGTATTGCTGAATATGTATAACCATGGAAAAATTCAATAGCACCTTTAGGTGCAGCATCAACCATTGAGTCATAAATGTGTTCTCTTGATGCTACTGCTCCAAGTGGAACAACGCCATTAGTAATAGCTTTTGCCATTGTTATAATATCAGGAGTAACATCAAATGCTTGTGCTCCAAATGGTTCGCCCATTCTGCCCCAGCCTGTTATAACTTCATCAAAGATAAGAAGGATACCATGCTTATCACAAATCTCTCTTAATTTTTTTAAATATCCTTTTGGTGGCACTAAAGTTCCTGTTGAACCAGCTACAGGCTCTACGATACATGCTGCGATGTTTTCTCCACCGATATGACCCGCAATACGTTCTAAATCTTCTGCTAAATAATCACCTTTTGCAGGTTCACCTCTTACAAATTTATTATCTGGAAGATGTGTATGGCGCAAATGATGTACGTTCGGCATCAAGATACTTGAAAACGTTTTTCTGTTGGCAACCATACCTCCAACAGAAATTCCTCCAATGTTCATTCCGTGATAACCTCTCTCGCGACCAACAATATGATGTCGATGCCCTTCACCTTTTGCTTTGAAATAAGCTATTACAGTTTTAATTGCTGTATCAACTGCAGAGGAACCACACATAGTAAAAAAAATTCTATTTAAATCTTCAGGTGTATGTTTAGAAATTCTTCTTGCTAATTCAAATGAACCATTGAATCCCTGTTGAAAGGGTTGAACATAATCAAGTTGTTCAAGTTGTTTATATACCGCTTCTCTGATTTCCAGACGTCCATGACCTGCTGGACTACAAAATAATCCCGAACTTGCATCAATTAATTGATTGCCATGATGGTCAGTGTAGTACATTCCTTCGGCTTTAACCAATAACCTTGGATTATTTTTAAAATCATCATTGGATGTAAATGGCATCCAATGTTCTTCAAGTGAATTTGGTAATTCGTTTTTATTTTCTAAATCCATAATTATCCCTAAATAAGCAAATTTTATTAAGCCTTACATCATAGAAATAGCTAATCCAAGAAGAATTCTTGCTGTTTTTCTTAATTTCATAGGAAAATTTAACACCCTAGTATAGAAGAAAAAAATTCATTTATGCTACAATCAAAAGAAGCTCAAATTCCTAATAATTTAGTATCATTGGCTAAAAAAACGCCTAATCTTTCAGCAGGAATCATTTGTGCTAATCATGACTCCTCAATGGAATCAGCTAAAAAATCAGTTGAGTTAAATCTTATAAACCCGATTTTTATTGGAAACAAACAAGAGATCAATGAAAAGGCTGAAAAAATTGAATGGGATATAAATGCTTATGAAATAATTAATTCTGCTAATGATGTAGAGGCTGCAATTATTGGGGCAGAACTTGGAAGAGATAATAAAATAAAAGTAATGATTAAAGGCAATCTTCATACAGATGTTTTAATGAGAACGTACTTAAAAAAAGAATTTGGTCTTATTGAAGGAAAAAGATTAAGTCATATTTGGCACATGACAATTTTAAAAGATGATAAACCACTTTTTATAACTGATGGAGCTTTAAATGTTGCGCCTCGTATTGATGTCAAAATGCATATACTTAAAAATGTTATTGAATTTGCAAACCAAATCGACATTGCAAAACCAAGAGTAGCTATCTTATCAGGCACAGAAGATCCCATTGAAAGTATGCCAAGTTCTGTAGAGGCAAAAGAGTTAATGGAACGTGCGAAAAATGAAAATATTAATGCTTATGTTCATGGACCTTTAGCTTTTGATAATGCTATTTCTCCAGAAGCTGCTGCAATCAAAAATATTTCTAATGAAGTTGCTGGAAAAGCTGATATTCTTTTGGTTCCGAATTTAGAAACAGGTAACGCTTTATCAAAAATCATGGTTTACTTTATGGGAGCTTGCGCTGCTGGTTTTATTGTTGGTGGTAAAGTTCCTGTTGTTGTAACAAGTAGAGCAGATAGTTCTGCATCACGAATAGCATCTATCGCAGCTTCCGTTATAGCTGCGCAATAGTGAAAAAAAATAAATTAATAAATGTTGCTTTATTAGCAATTGGAGCAACTTTCTTTGGTTCATTTATGGGGGCTGGAGTAAAATTACTCTCTACTGATCTTCATCCAATCATTATTTGTTTTTATCGATGCTTAATGGGATTGATGATTATTACTCCTTTTGTAGCAAGAAATAATTTTAAAGCACTTAAATCAAGTAACACCAAACTTCAATTAATTAGAGCTTCAATAAATATAATTTCAATGATTTGTTGGTTTTCTGCAATTGGAATGATGCATTTTGAAAAAGCTACAGCTCTTGGATTTACAACACCTTTATTTACAACTGTTTTAGCTGTTATTGTTCTAGGTGAGGTAATTCGCTTTCATAGAACAGCAGCTCTAATCTTAGGTTTTGTTGGAATTATTATTATTGTTCGTCCTGGCTACATGCCTTTTGAATTTGGTACAGTATTGATGCTTGCTGCCTCTTTTAGTTTTTCTTTTGTTTTAATCTTAGTTAAAAAATTGTCTGACACTGATTCTAGTCTAACAATTATTTTTTATCATTTGCTATACATGACTCCTGTTTTTTTTATTATTTCTCTATTTTATTGGGAAAGCGTTAACTTTAATCAATTAATAATTTTTGCATTTATGGGTGCAGCAGGATTGTTATCACATTGGTGTTTAGCGCAAGCTTTCAAACTTTCTGATACTACTTTTGTGATGCCGCTTCAATTTACTAAATTAATATGGGCTTCTTTAATCGGATTATTTATATTTGCTGAACAACCAGACATTTGGACTTGGACTGGAGGTATAGTTATATTTATCTCTGTTCTCTATATTACTTACCGTGAAGCATTTAAAAAGAAAGGAACAAAAAAACCTATTCAAGTTGATAGAGCTATCATAAATTAATGGATATTTAAAAATTACTTTAAAAACTTTTTTAATTATTAAATTAATCTTAATGTGCTGTATGTGCAGTTGTTGAGTGTTTTCTTCCAGAAAATACATAGTCTCTAATTTCCGTAACTTCTTCTTGAGAAATTTTATTTGCAATAACTGCATATTTATCAGAAATTTTAACTGAGAAATATACAGATGTTAAAAGCACAATGATTATTCCTAAAGGTATATATTTCATAAATTGCAGCCTTTCTTAATATTTTCAATATCCTTATTATTATACAAAAATTCAAATGATAATACCATACCATTAAATCTACTTAAACCAATGGTTTGGGGAATTTTTAACTAAATACCTTAAAGAATATTATAATTATTTTGCGGTCCAACCACCATCTATCACTAAGGATGAGCCAGTAATCATAGAAGAGGCATTCGATGCTAAATATACTACGGCCGTTGCAATATCACTTTCAGTACCAAAACGTCCCAAAGGAATATTATTCATCATTGTTTTCTTAAATTTTTTATCTTCAAAAAATTTTTTTACCATTGGGGTTTCAACAAAAGTAGGGCAGACTGTATTTACTCGGATATTTTTTTTTGCCAAATCTAACGCCATCCCTCTTGTTAAACCTTCAAGACCAAATTTTGTCATATTATAAATACTTCTATTTGGTGCTCCAACTTTCCCTAATTGAGAAGACATATTGATAATAGAACCACCTCTTGATTTTCTATTTTTTGACTTTAGCATAACTTTTGCAGCCATCTGCGCTACATGAAAAGCAGCTTTCATATTTAAATCCACTACATAATCCATATCTTCTTTTTTAATTTTAGTAAAATGATCTGGTCGATTAGCACCTGCATTGTTTACTAATATATCTAAAGAAGAAACTTTATTAAATACGCTTTTTACATCTTCATAGTTTGAGACATCACATATATACGATTTACATTTTCTCTTAAGTTTTTTTATTTGTTTTTCAACATTATCTAAATCGCTTTTAGTCCTACTAAGAATAATAAGATTGGCGCCTGCCTCAGCTAAAGCTACAGCACAAGCTTTACCAATACCCTTGCCAGCTCCTGTAACTAAAGCTGTTTTATTTTTTACTTGTGTTTGCTGTAAATACATTGTGTAAAATATAACATTAATATTAAATTCCTTCTAACCTTTTACTGCTCCAGCTGTTAATCCACTAACAATCTGTCTTTGAAAAAACAGTACAAAAAAGAATAATGGAGCAGTTGCTGAAACAACGGCTGCTACAGCATACATTACTTTACCTTCTTCTTGGACAGTACCTAGAAAACTTGCAATTGCTGGAATCATTGTTTCATTTTCATCTGAAAGCAACATGGATGTAACTGTAAAATCATTGTAAGCAAGAAGGAAACTAAATAATCCAGTAGTGATTACACCTGGCCACATTATAGGAATGATCACATATCTAAATGCTTGAAATCTATTACAAC
This sequence comes from uncultured Alphaproteobacteria bacterium, assembly GCA_902569865.1. Lineage (GTDB taxonomy): Bacteria > Pseudomonadota > Alphaproteobacteria > HIMB59 > CACPNW01. The sequence continues at coordinate 7,465 of CACFVT010000005.1, forward strand.
CATCGCACATAGCGCTTTCATCTAAATCTTTTGGTATGTTTAAAAAAAATGAATGTAGCATCCACAAAGTAAAAGGTTGGTTAATTGCAACAAGCACAATTATTGTTGTGGGCAGAATTCCCCAAACATTCCATGCAAAAAAAGGTTGAAGATATCCTGAAATCAAAGTCATATGAGGCATCGCACGAAAGATAAGACCTGCCATTAAAATCCAGAAGGCGTAGCGATAAGTAGACCTTGCAAGAGCATAACCACCTAAAGTCCCAAAAGTAAGAGAAATTAAAACTGTAAAAAATACTACTATGCTTGTATTAATAACGGCGCGCCAAAATTCTTCTTCAATCCAAGAGCCATAATATCCACCCATAGTAAAAAAACTGCCTGTTTGTTTTTCAGTATGAAAGCCAAATATTGCATTTGACCAATCAGCTTTTGAAAAAAAATCAGCTTGTACTTTGAAGGATCCCCACAATGTCCAAATAAAAGGAAACATAGCAACAATCAACCAAAGAGCTACAAATATAAAAGCAATAATACGAACTGGGGTTAATTTATTTTCAATTTTTGTATTCACAAATTCCTAACCTTTATTTTTTTCTTTAAAATCTCGCCATGTTCGAATTAGTACGGGCAAAAGTAAAATTGCTACACCAAAAATAGTAATCATAGATGTAGCACCTGCGGCGTTATAGAGAGGGTAAGCACTTTCTCGCAAATGATTCCATATTAACCACGATATTGAGGTGGCGTGCGCTTCAGCTCTAAAACCTATGATTGGTTCAAAAACTCTAAAATTATCCATCAAAAGTATTAAAGTTATGAAAATAGCAAGTGGCATTAAATGAGGAATAACAACGTGGCGTATTCTTTGAAATTTTGATGCTCCATCTATTGTTGCCGCCTCTATTGTTTCTTGAGGAACCGTTTGAAGACCTGCATAAAAAACAATAAAACTAAAAGGCATCAAATGCCAAATACCGTATACCATTAACATAATCCAGGTAAGCACAGGTGATGCTTTCAAGCTAAGAGAATTATCATTAAATATTTTTTGGAGTGTAGCTCCAATCACACCATCACCGTCAACCATCCAGAAAAGTATCAATGAGCCAACAAGAGGTGTAACTATCATTGGAAGAAGAGATGCAAAAATTGTTGGACCTTTAAACATCTTTGGAAGATTGTTAACTCCAACGGCAACTAAAAAACCAAGAAATAAGACAAAGGGAGTAACTATAAAGGTATAAGTAAGAGTGAAACTGAGCGCTCTATATAAGGGGTAATTATATAATTTTTTAACAAAAACTGTAAAACTATCCGAGCTCTTCCAAGCCTCTCCTAATTCATCAAATGCAAAATGCATTCTGTTTGAATACGTTTTAAATCCATTAAATTTACCAAGAGGTGCTTTTTCTTTTAACTTTGCGGAAGCTTCAGTATCCACAGATGTTGTTGTCTCACAACCAAAAGGATCACAATTTTCTGTAACAATTATTACTTGTTTATGTTCAATATGTAGAGATTGAATAAAAACAGAAACTATAGGTATTGCAATAAATAAAAACATTACGCTTAATGAAGGAAGAGAAAATAATAAGAATGTGCTGTGCTTCATTATGCGATTTTAAATTACATAGAAAGATACAAGGGGTTTTCAAATTTGAAAACCCCTTTTTACTGATTTATTTATATTGACTACAGATAACCTGCGTCTTTAGCAGCTGTTTCGTAAACAGCCTCTACATCACTAAGTGCTTGTTCAGCGCTCTCTGATCCCTTTAAAAAATCAACTAGCTCTGCACCTAATGCATTGTGCAGCAAGCCCATTTGAGCAAACATTGGGTAAGATTTAGCACCGCCTTGAGCAGTTGCAGAAACTCCTGCTGCAGCTGGACCAGGTTTAAAACCATCAATTAACCAAATTGCATCATCATTATTAGCAGCAACCATTTCTGAAGTCATACCACTTACAAGTGCTGCAAAAGTTGCTTCTGCTTCACTGTCAGACACGTTAGTAGCTATAGTTATTCCATCCCACCATAAAGTTGCTCCTGGTATTGAACCACCAGTAACAGTTGGAGCTGCAGATAGAACAGTATTTGAAGTCACTTCAGCTGAAGAACCTTCATTATCTAGTATAACTCCTCCGCGAGAACCCCACATAAAGCCAATTGCCGCTTGACCAGCTTCCCATAATCCTTGCGTATCATCAGATGCCTGCGTTAAATGATCTTCGTGAGCATACTCTACAAGAGCTTTCATTGTTTCTAGAGCAGCAACACCTTTGGCATTATTAATAGATGCTTCAGCACTACCAGGCTTAAAGAATTCTCCACCATGTGCTAGGTATATAGTGTTAAATACTTCACCAACATTCCATCCGACTTTGAGATTCATTACAAGTGGATGCTCCATGATACCAGCTGCACGTATTTTTTCAGCAGCAGAAATTACTTCATCATAAGTTGCTGGTATTCCATCAACTCCAGATTTTTCTAAAATATCTGTTCTATAATACATGTGCTGAGAATTTGCCATAAAAGCTATTGCCATTATTTTTCCATCAACAGTTATCAGTTGGTTAGATTTTAAGTGCCCACCATATTTTTCAACTAAATCATCTAATGGTCTAACAAGCCCATCGTTCATTAATTGAACTAGAGTAGAGTTAGCTACAATAACTGAAGTATACTCTGCTGGATTTGGTGTTTGAGCAGCATTCATTATTTGACGTGCTTCGGTAGTATGATTTCGATTGAATTCAGAAGCAGATCCTGCACAATTACTTTCAGCAGAATTTGCTATTGCGTGAATTGCTGGAAAATCACTTGCTAGAATTCGGATTGATTGCCCATTAGGTCCACAATCAGCTGCATACAATGATGAGCTGAAAAATAGGGAAATAAATCCAACTAATATTAATTTTTTAAATATCATTTTTCCTCCCTATTAATTACCCTTAAAATAAATTGTTATGTTAAGAGAATTAATATTATAAATATTTATAATTAATATATTGCATTGTTTTGAATAAATATGCAATGTAATGAATAATATTTCGGTGGATAAAGGCATAAATGAAAACTAAATTAAAGAATCCAACATCCCAGAATGTGGCCACATTAGCTGGTGTATCCCAGTCAGCAGTCTCTCGGTGCTTCACCAAAGGAGCCAGTATCTCAAGTCGCACAAAATTACGCGTCATCGAAGCTGCTAAAAAATTGGGCTATAAACATCAAACTATTCAGCATTCTTTTTCTTCATCAGTGGATGGTGGGCTAGTGGGCGTAATATTACCCTATATCACCAATAGATATTATCCTGAAGTCCTAACTGAATTACATGAGGCTCTTCGAATGAGTGGGTACAGGATACTTTTGATTACAACCGATGATGGTGAAGAACTTGATAACAACTTAATTCAACCTTACCTAAAAGAGAGATTGGTTGCGATTGTTTCGGCTACAAAGCCTACGGATACATTTGTAGAAAATTGTTTATCCAAACAAATTCAACTTATCGCTTTTAATAGAAATTGGAAAATACCCACATTGAGTTCTGTAGCTTGTGATCACAGATATGGTGGAGAAGCAGCGGCAGAACATTTCATTACCAATGGACATATTAATATAGGAATAGTTGAAGGACCAACTGGATCCTTTGTAAGTAATGAAAGATGTAAAGGTTTTAAAAACCATTTTAAAAATTTAAACAAAATTAAACTTTTTCATGAAAGAGGAAATTTTACATATGAAGGAGGTTTCGAGTCAGCAAAAAAACTTTTAAAAAAAAATATTACAGCATTGTTTTGTGCTGACGATACTATGGCTTTTGGTTGCCTTGATTATATTAAAGAAAATACAAAATTAAATATCCCAAAAGAAATAGAGATAATTGGATATGATGACATATCAACAGCAAATTGGCATTCATATAATTTAACAACAATTAGACAACCTATTAGACAAATGTCAAAGCTTGTTACCCAAATTATAGATGATAATATAAAGGATCCAGAATTTGAGCCTATTAATCATGTAATACAAGGCAAATTTATTTATCGAAATACAACTAGATAAAAAATTAACAATTCAAATTATATTTGAGGCTATTTTAGCACCTTTAACTAGGGAGTCTAATTTTTCATAACAAATTTTCTCGTCAACTTTTCCAAATCCAGCAAATGTACTAAAACCACAATCTGTACCTGCCATAATCTGATCTTTTGGAACAACACTTGCAAATTGTCTAAGTCGATCTGAAACAACTTCAGGGTGTTCAACAAAATTCGATGTGGAATCAATAACCCCTGGAACAATAACTTTATCTTTTGGTAATTTAATATTCTCAAACACCTTCCATTCATGTGCATGTCTTGGATTTGAAGACTCAATTAACAAGTATTTAGTTTTAGCTTTTAGAACAATTGGTAAAATTTTCTCCAAACCAACATCAAAAGTATGAGGCCCTTCATAATTACCCCAGCAAATATGAATTCTAATTTGATCCTGTGGAACTGCTGCGAGAGAAGCATTGAGAGCTTCAATTTGTTTTTCAGCGCGATGTAAAAAACTTTTTTCATCCATATCTTTGAAATTCATATGTCTAGCTAAAGCCAAATCAGGACAATCAATTTGTAAATATAAATTTTTTGATGTAATTTTTTCATATTCATCAGACATTATTGAAGAGAGCTTTTCAAGATATTCATCATCATTTTTATAATATTTGTTTGGTAAAAAAACATTTATAACTCCTGGGGAAGCAGAATTCATAAAGCCGTTTTTATGGTTGTTTGATTTAAGAGCAGATGTAAAATTATTTATATCTTTTAAAAGATCACTATTTTTTTTAAGTGACAGCTCTCCAGTACAACAGGGACGGGTGTAAGTAGGCGTTCCACCACTTTTGGCAATTTTTTCTTTATATTCGGGAAATGCATCCAAATCAGCAGGGGTTCTTCTTTCACTTTCTCCAGAAAAGCCATTTATTCTCTCTTTGACATAGGTAGCATAACTGATTTTACTCATTTCCCCATCACTGATAAAATCAATACCAATATCTAATTGTTTTTTTACAATTTCATGCACATTTTGAGATACTACTTCATCAAACTCATTTAAATTAAAACTTTCTCCCTTATCTTTAGTAAAAAGAAATTCAGATAATATTTTTGAACGTGGTAAACTTCCAACATGGGTTGTTAAAATTTTCGTATTCAATGTTTATCTATCCTTAACCAGTTTTCATTAAAATTTGTTTCCATATTGCAGTTTCATCAAATAAAACCCACTCATTTTTTATACCTCTGGGACCAAATTCTGCATGAGAAATTCCCATTACATAAACTTCTGCTTGACTAGAATTGCCAAAATACCCAGGACCAGAGTGAATACCATTTAAAGACCATCTTATCGCTGCTTTTCTATATGCTGCAGGCTCATCCAGATAACTGACATGTTCAATTTTAAATGTCACTTCAGGAAAGGAAGAAAAAATTGATGACCAAAAAGATTTAACCTCGTCTACTCCATACGCTTTAAGACCACTAGGTTGTTCTTGATTAATAGATCTGTCATAAAATTTTTCAATACTATCCAAATCCTTTTGAAATATAGTTTTTAATATTTCAGCATATTCATAACCAGTGTTATTTTTAGGCAAACTTAACTGGGTATATTTTAAATCTAGAGGTGTATTTTGATTAAAAGGTATAGAGCATTTTGTTACACCACCTTGCTTATCAATTAATGTTTTAGCATAGGTTTTTGGATCTAAATTTAACTGTCTGACTATTGCTCCCTGATCTCTAACCAACCATTCATCATAAACTTGATTATTTTTACAAGCACAATCTGCTATAACTCTGTAAGATAGTTTAATTCCTGTGGCTTTTCCGTAAATTCCATCATTTAGATGAGTTGCTTTTGTTAAAATACGATGCGAAGATAAATAACCATCATTTTCATTACCTATCCAAATAACATCCTCTCCAAGAAGTTGCCGATCTGGAAATTCGTCAAGCGTAGCATAAGTTGCTTTTACTACTGTATCAGGTCCGTAGATAACTCCATCAGGAGATCTTACCGGAATTCCCTTTGCATAATACTCTCTAATTGACTCAACATCTTTATCCTCCCAAATCTGATGGGTAATCTTAAGAATATAATCAGGCAGATCTTTAAATTTTTTATCAAATCCCTGCATTAAATTATTTTTTTTGACGAATTATAAAAATACTACCCTTATCTCCACTTATATTTTTGAGACTCCTTGAAGAGTTTTTTGGGGGAGAAAAGGCATCTTTAGGGCCTATTTTAACCTTTGATTCATTACATGTAATTTCCCACTCACCCTCTAGGCATAAATAAACTTCAGACTCAGGCAAAGTATAAGTATGTATATGTGCATTTTCTCCATGCAATAGGGTAAGCCCAAAACCAGTTTTATGATCTATGTTAGGATTAAAATCTTTATTGTGAATATTGAAGCTATCTAAGTAATTTAAAATCGAATTTGAATTATAATGTTCATCATCTAGAAAATATTTGTTTTGATCTACAGAACGAATAACAAATTTTTCAATCTCTTGTGATGTGTAGTGATCAAATTGATTTAATTCATTTTCTTGCAAGGGTTCAATTAATTTTTTTCCATTTGGTATTTCATTTTTATCTAAATCAATTAAAGAGTTATCATCTAGTAAAACCATACCAGTTTCTTTTGCTTTTTTTAATAAAGATGGGGTCCAAGTAATCACACCAGGGTCATTTTCACCAAGTACAACAAACATTAAAGCTTGTTGATCACTAACATTTTGAAAACCTCTAAACATGTTAGTCGGAAAAGAAGCAACATCACCTCTATGCAATACTATTTCCCCTTCTTTGCCATCGGTACCCCAGTAGAAACGCCATGATCCAGAAAAAATTAAAAAAACTTCAGCAGTTGTATGACTATGTAATCCTGAACCGTTCATTGGGGCTGCACTTACAGCCCCTATATTAAAACCGTGTGCTTCTGCTATTTTGACATTTTGTTTTGTATCTTCACTAACACCAGGTCCAACTATAGAATAATTTAATCTATCCTGATGACCCTTTAACTTACCTTCTACAAAAGGAATCTTACTGGGAATAAGATCATTAAATCTTGCTAAACGTGTATCTATATTTATTGACATTTTAAGAAAAATTATATTTTATTCATTTTTAATGAATAATATTCAAAATATTGAATAAATCAATTTAATATTTTGTCTAAATTGTGAGTAACTGAAATATAAAGAATTATGACAACCATTGAAAATTTTAAAACTGGAATCAAAAAAGAAGGAAGTACTGAAGTAATTAATTTAGACCCAAAGATTAATATAGCAAATAAAAAAGAAATAAGAATTCTTTTAAAAAATATAGCAGAATCTAATTTAGAAAATATTAATAAAAATATTAATGATGCCTATCATGATGATGCAGAAATAAGGGCTTTTCATCCACTTAATGACTTAAAAGGAGTTTCTGAAATATCAGAAATATTATGGAAACCACTTATAAATGCATTTCCCGATCTTGAAAGAAGAGATAACCTAATTCTTGGTGGCGCTTTTCAGGATAAAATTTTTGTTTCAACAATAGCTCATTTAACTGGGACTTTTGTAAATCCATGGCTTAATGTTCCTGCTCATGGCAAAACAATACATTTAAGAATATGTGAAGCACATCAAATTAAAGATAATAAAATCATTCAATCACATATTCTAATTGATACATTAGATTTTATTCGTCAAGCCGGTTTATGGCCATTTAACAAATCCTTGGGCACAGAAGGTATGTGGCCTGGGCCAATAACAGGTGATGGTACAACATTTGAAAATATGGATAATGAATTATCAATCAATTCGATGAATCAAGCTTTAACAATGCAGAGAAGTTTAAATATAAAACCAGAAACGGATCCCGGATCAACACCTGAATATGTCAGAGATAAATTACTAAATCATCCTCAAAAAGATTTTTGGCATCCTAAAATGATGTGGTACGGACCATGCGGCATTGGTACAGCGAGAGGTTTAAAAGGATTTGTGGATCATCATCAATTACCTTTTAGACTTACATTCAAAGAGAGGGATTACTGGAAAATTGGTCATTATATAGAGATAGCAGATGGTAATTATTCGATGACATCAGGCTGGCATAGTATCGAATGTATTCATGGTTCAAGTGAATGGCTAGGGTACGAAGCAACAAATAAGTCATTAACAATGAGAGTAATGGATTTTTATTTGCATCATGAGGGTTTGATAAGAGAAAACTGGGTTCCAATAGATATAGCACACATTTTGCATCAAATTGGAATTGATGCTTTCAATCTAGTAAAAAAATAACAGATTTAATAGATACTATCAGTTAATTATATATACAAAGTAAATTAATTAAGAGAAAAAAATGACTATTTCATATATCAAAAAAGCAGATAAAACAGCCTCTTCAGATGAAGCAGAAACTCGTAAAAGAGTTCAAGATGTATTAAATGAAATTGAATCAAGAAGAGATGAGGGTATAAAAGATATATCTCGTAAATTTGATAATTATGAAGGTGATGTAATTGTTTCTGAAGAAAAAATTGAAGAAGTTATTAAGTCTCTCGATCAAAAGGTAAAAGATGATGTTCAATTTTCTTATGACAGAGTAAGAAGTTTTGCTGAGCATCAATTAAAACACCTGAATAATGATTTTGAAGTCGAATTATCACCAGGATTGTTTGCAGGCCAAAAACTGATTCCTGTTAATAGTGTTGGTTGTTATGTTCCTGGTGGTCGTTATAATAATATTGCATCAGCAGTAATGAGTATTACAACAGCAAAAGTTGCTGGTGTAAAAAATGTTATTGCGGCAAGTCCTCCGAAAGATGAAAATGGGGCTAACCCAATAATTATTTACACGGCAAATTTATGTGGTGCTGATGTTATTATGAATATTGGCGGTATTGGAGCAATAGGTGCTTTTGCTTATGGCTGTTTTGGTAATCCTGAAGTTGATATGATTGTTGGCCCAGGCAATCAGTATGTTGCTGAAGCAAAAAGAATTTTATACGGGAAAGTAGGAATTGATTTATTTGCAGGACCAACTGAGATAGGAATTATAGCTGATCACACAGCAGATAAAGAAATGATTGCTGTTGATTTAGTAGGACAAGCAGAGCATGGACCGAACTCCCCTGCTTGGCTATATTCCACTGATCAAAAATTATGTGACTATGTTATTCAAAGAGTACCTGAATTAATTGCTGCACTTCCTGAAACGTCAAGAAATAATGCTGGAGCAGCATGGCGAGATTACGGAGAAGTTATTCTATGTGATACGAATGAAGAGTTATGTGAGATTAGTGATCAATATGCACCTGAACATTTAGAAGTACAAGCAGAAAATTTGAATTGGTGGCTTGAAAAATTAAAAAACTATGGATCTTTATTTTTAGGTGAAGAGACAACTGTTGCTTACGGAGATAAATGCTCAGGTACTAATCATATTCTTCCAACAAAAGGGGCAGCAAAATATACGGGCGGTTTATTTGTTGGTAAGTTTATTAAAACAGTTACTTTCCAGCGTATGTCAAAAGAATCAAATAAAGAAGTTGGTGCAGCAGCTGCTAGAATTTCTCGGTTAGAAGGAATGGAAGCACACGCTAGAACAGGAGATGCTCGTTTACGAAAATACGGATTTCAAAACTAAATTATTTATCTTCTAGCTCACCTTTCTTGCGCATTTCTTTTCTAATATTCGTTGCAGAAATTTTATGTATTTCTGTTCCTAAGTCATGTTCAGTAAATGTGTACCCTACGCCCCTACCATAGGATATATCAGTAATGTTAGGCACCTTAATCACTACATACTCTCTACCTTCTTTATATCCATGAGTTTTCAGGCCTTCCATTATATTTTTTTTTACTTCTTCAAATTGGAATGGATTATCTGATTGGCCATCTACACCAGCATCTACTCCACCTACATCACGGTACATAATGCAAACCTGTCCAGTTTTTTGCAATGCTCTTTTAAATAATTCTGTATGACCATCATGCCAAGGCTGCCAACGTCCAAGCATCTCTACAGTAGGTTTTTTCCAATCAAACATTTTTAATTTTCTTAGCTAACAATTTTATTTCATCATCAGTTAAAAAACTCGTTATGTGCTGGTTAATATTGCTTGGCTCTTCAAACATTTTCGTTGTATCATCAAATTTCTTACTAGTCGAAAGAGATTGTGCATCAAATGGAAGATTGTTAATTTCATTAAGTTGATTTAATTTTTCAGTTACTACTCGTCCTTCCTTAATAGTATCCATCCAAATAACATAATCAGCATCAAATGCTTTTCTTGCTTTCTCTGTAGGTGCTACAAAGTCACACACAACCCATCTGCCATTATTTTTTTCAAAATCTGCAAATGTCTTCATTCTATTAGCTTGTCTCATTCTACCTTCGATTTCAAAATCCCAATCATTGGCATATTTACGAACAAAATCAGCATTGTACCAAGCACAGTTATCCAAATGCTTTACTAGTCTTTCAGATAACCATGTTTTGCCAGACCCAGGTAAGCCACAAACCAATATTTTCATAATTATAATGTTATTAAATATTTATTTATTTAACGCAATAAATGTTTCATTTTGGTAAAAATTCTTTAAGAACCTATGGAAACATACAAAAACTATCATAAATAATGATTTAATTTTGAGGAAATATACGGAATGATTTCAACAAATCCCTTTGCAGAATTGTCACTAACCTTCCCGTCCTTTTTAATGCAGTTATTTGTTATATTTATGATACTTTTAGTTATTATTGGCACTGTTATGGATATAATCCATAAAAAAAATGTAAAATATTTTTTTCAAAATGCGAAAAAAGCAAAACTTCAAGCTAAAACAGAAGTTAGTGCGGGCGAAAAAACATCTATAGTTCTAAAAACAGTAGCTCATGAAATATTGACAACTTCTGAATTAGGCTCAGGAAAAAGAAGAGTGGCCCATCTATTAGGTATGTACGGAACTATTATTTTCTGGATTTCTTCCGTTATTATGATCTTTTGTTATTCTTCAACAAATATAGTTACACCTACTTACTGGCCAATCTTATGGCACATAGGGGCTTTAATGACTTGTCTTGGTGGATACTGGTTTTGGTTTTTTCTAAGAGTAGATGTTTCTGCAGAAGCTTTCCCTTGGTACCGAATCATTCAAGCTGACTTATTTGTATTAGCACTTATTATTACTTCAACTTTAGCTCTTGTATGGTCCTTTTTACAATTCTCAAATATTAATGTTTGGGATACTTTATTTTTAGCTTTATTTGGAATATCTAACTTAGTTTTGTTTGGAGGAATATATTGGTCTAAATTTGCTCATATGTTTTATAAACCAGGCGCAGCAATACAAAAAAATTTAGCTGAGGCTGATGGTTCAAGAGATAATCTTCCGCTACCTTCAAATAAACCAAAACAATTTGGTTTAGGAATTAAAAGAGAAGCACCGAAACATTATTAAAAAATTATGAAAAAAATTAATAAAAAAAGGAAAAAATAAAATGTCAACTTTTGTATATATGACTAAATGTGATGGATGTGGACACTGTGTTGATATTTGTCCTTCTGATATAATGCACATTGATAAAACGACTCGTAGAGCCGTTAATATTGAGCCCAATATGTGTTGGGAATGTTATTCATGTGTAAAAGCATGTCCCAATGAAGCAATTGATGCAAGAGGTTATGCAGACTTTGCTCCAATGGGTCATAGTGTGAGAGTTTTGCGTGAAGAAGAAAAAGGAACAATTTCATGGAGAATAAAGTTTAGAAATGGAACAGAAAAAAATTTTGAATCTCCAATCACAACAAAACCCTGGGGAGTATATATTCCAAAACTAGCTGATAAAGAATTACCAACAAAAGAAGAGATAGATTCTGAGCTTTTATACTTAGAGCCTAATGGTCTTAATATTGATACAGGTCTTCCGAAAATAAAAAAGAGTAGCTTTAAAAAGGGTGTTTATTACTGATGGCAAAAATTAAAACAGTTTATGAGAATTGTGATGTCCTAGTAGTAGGTGGAGGAATGGCAGGAACTGGAGCTGCTTTTGAGGCAAGACACTGGGGTAGAGATTTAAAAATTATTTGTGTAGAAAAAGCTAATATTGATAGAAGTGGTGCTGTTGCTCAAGGTTTGTATGCAATTAATTGTTATATGGGTATGCAGTGGGATGAGAATCAACCAGAAGATCATGTCAGGTATGCCAGAAATGATTTAATGGGAATTGTACGTGAAGATCTTGGTTACGATATGGCACGTCATGTTGATTCTACTGTTCATATGTTTGATGATTGGGGCTTACCAATGATGCGCAATGAAAAAACAGGACGCTATCTAAGAGAAGGTAAGTGGCAAATAATGATTCACGGGGAAAGTTACAAACCAATAGTAGCAGAAGCAGCAAAAAAATCAGCGGACAAAATTTACAATAGAATAATGATTACACATCTCCTTATGGATGAGAGTAAAGAAAATAGAGTTGGTGGTGCTGTTGGTTTTAATATGCGTACTGGGAATTACCATGTCTTTAGAGCTAAAGCAGTAATAGTAGCTGCTGGTGGTGCATCTCATATTTTTAAACCTCGAGCTGTTGGGGAAGGAATGGGTAGAACTTGGTATGCGCCTTGGAGTAATGGATCGGCTTATGCTTTGCCTATTGCTGTGGGAGCAAAAATGACACAAATGGAAAACAGAATTGTTCTAACGAGATTTAAAGATGGTTACGGTCCAGTTGGCGCTTATTTTCTTCATCTTAAGACTTATACTCAAAATGGTAATGGAGAAAATTATGAGAAAAAATGGTATGAAAAAACAAAAGAATTAGTTGGTGAATATATAGATCATGTTCCTGTTCCTACATGTTTACGAAATCACGCTTTTATTGAAGAGGTTAAAGCTGGTGGTGGTCCAATACACATGGTTACTAAAGAAGCTTTTCAAGATCCTCACTTAGAAACAGTTGGTTGGGAAAACTTCTTAGGTATGACCGTTGGTCAAGCAGTGGTATGGGCATCTCAAGATATTGATCCAAAATATACAAATCCTGAACTAACTACTTCTGAGCCCTATGTTATGGGGTCACACGCAACATGCTCAGGTGCATGGGTAAGTGGACCTGAAGATTTATCTCCTCCAGAGTATTTTTGGGGGTACAACAGAATGCTTACAGTTGACGGTTTGTTTGGTGCAGGTGATACTGTTGGTGGAAGTGCACATAAATTTTCTTCTGGATCATTTACCGAGGGACGTTTAGCTGCAAAAGCTGCCGTTAAATATATCAAAGATCTTGGAGATGAAGAAATAGAAGTTAATGAAGAACAGTGTGCTAATTTTAAAGATATTATCTATAAACCACTTGAAAATTATAAAGTTGGTAGAAATGAAATAACAAGCGGCACAGTGTCACCAAGTTATATTTTACCTATACAAGGACTTCAACGTCTTCAAAAAATAATGGATGAATATGTTGGTGGAGTTGGAGTTAATTATATGACAAATGATAATTTGCTAAAAAAAGGAATTGAGCATTTAAATATTTTACAAGAAGACCTTGAAAATATAGGAGCTGAAGACTATCATCAACTTATGCGTGCTTGGGAATTAAAGCATCGTACACTAACTTCACAATGTGTAGCAGAACATACTCTTTTCCGTGAAGAAACAAGATGGCCTGGATATTATTATCGAGGTGATCATATGAAATTGGATGATGAAAATTGGCATTGCTTAACAGTATCAAGAAGAGATCCTAAAACAGGTAAATTTACATTGGAGAAAGCACCTCTTTATCATATCGTTGATGAAAAAGAAGAAAATGAATCTGCTTGAAAAATCAGATAAAGAAATTTTAGATATAGCAAATCCTTTATGGGATAATCTTGTAAATAGCTCAAATAAAAAAGATTATTTTGAATTTATAAAAGATTTTTCTGCCAAAATGCTCTTTGGTGCCAATGAAGTAGAGATTGGTAAGCAATGGGCTAATAATAAATTACTTACTAGTTTAGATGAGAATAAAATTTTTTTAGGATGTTTGCGCAGGGATGGATTTGTTACTGTTTTATTTAAACAAAAAAGTAATGAAGTTTCTGGAGATTTTTTAGGAAGACTTGTACTTGGTATTGAGGATGAACAAATTAAAATATTTGGTGCAACTATTTTTTAGATATTATTGTTAGAAGCAATAAATTCTGGATTTAATAGACTCTCCTTTTCATTATATTTGATTTCTTTATTGTTCAAAGTTAATATCTTTCCACCTGCTTCATTTAAAATAATATGACCAGCAGCTATATCCCATTCAGAAGTGGGTCCGAAACGAGGATAAATATCTGCGTTTCCATCCGCAATTAAGCAAAATTTTATAGAACTGCCTGCTTGAATAATTTGAGCGTCAGGAAATTTTTCATTCACCCAAGTTGTAAAGGAATTATTAGAGTGAGAACGACTTCCTATAACACGCACTGGGTCAGATTGCTTGAAAACAGATATTTGTGTTGCTTCATTAAGACTGTTTAGTTCTGCGCTAGTATGAAGTGTAAATGATCCATATCCTTTTTGAGCAAAATAAATTAGTGATTTTACAGGTGCAAATATAACTCCTAAAATTGGACTATTTTTTTCAATTAAAGCAATATTAACAGTAAATTCTCCATTGTTTTTAATAAACTCCTTAGTGCCGTCTAAAGGATCAACTAACCAGTATTTATTCCAACTCTTTCTCGTACTCCAGTCAACAAGTGATTCTTCACTTAAAATTGGAATAGTTGTATCCAAATTATGAAGTGCGGTTTTGATTATTTTATTTGAAGCTAAATCAGCTTTAGTTAAAGGTGAAGAATCACTTTTATGAGTAACTTCAATATTGTCTTTATAATATTCGAGAATTTTATTCCCTGCTCTGATAGAGATATTACAGATGTCCAGTATCAATCTTTTATTATCAATCATTTTAATTTGACTTTTATAGAACCTAAATTAGTGTTTTGATAGGTTTTTATGGAAAAAGAAATTTATAAATTCATAGATAAAGAAAAGCTAAGTGTTGTTAGTGAGGATATAGAAAAAGCACATGGTCTTCCTAATGAATGTTATCTAAATGGACCTTATACTAAAATAGAACGTAAAAAAATTTTTGAAGAAAAGTGGGTTACAATAGGTGTCGCAAGCTCAGTCCCAAATACAGGGGATGTTAAGCCTTACGATCTACTTGGTATTCCCCTACTCATAGTTAGAGATAAACAAAAGAAAATTAGAGTTTTTCATAATGTTTGTAGTCATAGAGGATATAAGTTAGTTAGTAAAACTTGTGCTCTTAAAAATATATTAAGATGTCCTTATCACTCATGGTCATATGACTTGGAGGGAAACTTAATTGCCACGCCTCATTTAGGTGGAATAAATAAACATGAACATCAGGATTTTGATAAATCCAAAAGTGGATTAAAAGAAGTGCAATCATCTGTTTGGCTTGACTTAATCATGGTAAATATTTCAGGGAATGAATTACCTTTTGAAAAATATATAGAACCGCTTGAAAATAGATGGTCTGACTTTTGGACGAAACAAGATCAAGAAATGATCTGTCATGCTCAAGATTATGGATATTTCAAATTAGAAGCAAAATGTAATTGGAAATTTGCAATAGAAAACTATTGTGAAAGTTATCACTTACCTTTCGTTCATCCTGATCTAAATGCCTATTCAAAAATTGATGATCATTATCATATACAAGGACTACCTAACCGCTTTGCTGGACAAGGCACACTTGTCTATAATCCTAGATTTGAAAATAATGAAAAATTTCCAACATTCCCTGGATGGAAAAAGGGGAAAGAAGAACATGCTGAATACGTCGCTCTATTTCCAAACGTAATGCTTGGTATTCACAAAGACCATTATTATGCTTATTGGTTAGAGCCTGTTGCACATAATTTTACTAAGGAACATATGGAAATTTATTATGTTGGTGAAGAGGCTGCTCTTGATGATTCATATAAATCGTTAAGAAAACAAAATTTTGAACAATGGCATAGCATTCAAACTGAAGATTTAAATATTATTGAAGGTATGCAGGAAGGAAGGAATTCACCTGTTTACAATGGTGGTAATTTTTCTCCAGTTCTTGATAATCCTACTCACCATTTTAATAAGTGGGTAGCTACTGCATTAACTGATAATGATTTTTCAAAAAATTAAATAATAATTATATGTCAGACTCATTACTTCAATCTTTTAAATTGAAACATTTGAATTTAAAAAATCGAATTATTACGACAAGTCATGAACCAGCCTATAATGAGGATGGATTTCCAAAAGATAGATATGTAGCCTATCATTTAGAAAGAGCAAAAGGAGGCATAGCTATGACAATGACTGCAGGATCAACTGTAGTTTCAAAAGATAGCCCTCCTTCATTTGACAATATTCATGCCTACAAAGATGAAGTTGTTCCTTGGATTAAAAAACTTACTGAAGCTATTCATAATCAGGATTGTAAAATTATGATTCAGTTAACACATCTTGGAAGAAGAACTTCTTGGAATAAAGGTGATTGGCTTCCATCTATTTCATCAGGAAAACACCGAGAACCTGCGCATAAAGCATTTCCAAAAGTGGCTGAGAGCTGGGACATTGAAAGAATTATTAAAGAATATGGTGATGCTGCTGAGAGAATGAAAGAAGGTGGTATGGACGGTGTTGAGCTTGAAGGTCAAGGTCATTTAATTGGTCAATTTCTTTCCCCCTTAACAAATGAATTAGAAACAGAATATGGTGGTAGTTTAGAAAATAGATTACGTTTTACACTTGATGTTCTTTCAGACATTAGAAACAAAGTTGGTCAAAAATTTATTGTAGGAATCCGTTGTGTCTTTGATGAAGTGGAAAAAGGAGGATTAACTAAATCAGATGGATTAAAAATTGCAAAAATATTATCTGATTCAGGTTTAATAGATTATTTAAACATCAATAGAGGAAGAATACATACTGATCCAATACTAACTAAACATATTCCCATTCAAGGAATGAAAAGTGCTCCACATCTAGAATTTGCAGGAGAAATAAAAAAAGAAATAAATTTACCAATTTTTCATGCATCTAAAATTTCTGATGTAGCAACTGCTAGATATGCAATTTCAAATGGATTGGTTGACATGATAGGTATGACAAGAGGTCATTTAGCAGACCCACATATTGTAAAAAAAATAAAAGAAAAAAGAGAAGATGATATTAGACCTTGTGTTGGGGCTACTTATTGTTTGGACAGAATTTATCAAGGTGAGGAGGCTCTTTGTATTCATAATGCGGCAACAGGAAGAGAATTACAATTTCCAAATATTATTAGTAAATCAAAAATAAAAAAGAAAATTGTTGTAGTTGGTGCTGGACCTGGAGGACTTGAAGCTGCAAGAATAGCGGCAGAAAGAGGTCATGAGGTTATAGTTTTTGAAGCAGCACCTGATCCTGGAGGACAAATTAGATTATGTGCAAAATCCGCAAGAAGAAAAGATATGATGGGTATTATTGATTGGAGAATGCAGCAATGTATAAAGAAAAATGTTAAATTCAATTTTAATATTATTGCTGAAGTTCAAGATGTGATTAATGAAAATCCTGACACTATAATCATTGCGACAGGAGGTATGCCAAACCTCGAACTTTTTGAAACAAAAAAAGATTTAGAAAATGTTTTTACAAGCTGGGATATAATTTCAGGGGACGTTAAGTTAGCTGAAAATATATTAATCTATGATGAGGCAGGTGATCATACAGCTATGCAATCGGCAGAAATAGCTATAGGGAAAGGATCAACTGTTGAATTTATGACACCAGATAGGTTAATTTCTTCTGAAATAATGGGGATGAATTTAACTCCTTATTTAAAAAATCTTCAAAATAAAAAAATAACATATTCCATTGCTAAAAGATTAATAGATGTATCAATAAAAGGAAACAAATTAAATGCTACAATTGGTTCTGATTATGATGAAAATTTTAAACATAACTCTATTTACGATCAAATTTTTTTAAACTACGGAGTAAAACCTTTAGACGAATTATATTTTAATCTTGTATCTTTTTCCAAAAATGAAGGTGAAGTGAACTACACTAAATTTATAAAAGGTGAGATACAAAATATTATTAAAAATAAAAATAACAAATTTAATCTATATAGAATAGGAGATGCGGTTTCTTCTAGAAATATCCATGCAGCTATTTATGATGCTTTAAGATTAGTAATAAACTTATAAATACAATTAAACCAAATCAAGAGGTATTGATGATAATAATTTCAACCCCTTGTCAGTAACTAAATATTGGTCTTCTAACTTTGCACCTTCATTTGCACCAACCTCCCCAATATAGCTTTCAACACACACCACCATATTTTCTTGAAAGGTTCCAGTATAATCTCCATTACTATAATCTTTATCAGGATAGCCAATATACGGCCATTCATCACTCATTCCAACACCATGTATTTGACATGGATAGTGATTATCAAAACAATTGTCTGGAAGTTGCCATGCTTTTTCTGCAAATTCTCTAAAAGATACTCCGGGCTTAATTAATTGTTCATTATATTTAACATTTTCAAATGCTAAGCTATGAATTTTATTTTGATAATTACTTAATTTTTTTCCTTCTACAAATGTTCTTGAAATATCAGCACAATATCCATAAGGTCCAACCATATCGGTATCAAAAGCAACAAGTTCACCTCCTTGGATAATTCTATTACTGCACTCTTGAAACCAAGGATTGGTTTTTGGACCTGAATTTAATAATCTTGTTTCAAACCATTCACCTCCATTTTCAATGTTGGTTTTATGCAAAATTGACCACAATTCTTCTTCTGTCATTCCTGCTTTTAAATTTTCATGCATTAGTAAAATGCCTTTCTCTGCTGTTTTAACTGAAGCTTTCATACATATAATTTCATCTTGAGACTTTATCGATCTTGCAATTTCCATATATTTTTGAGCGTTAATTATGTCGTATTCATAATTATTATTTAAAACATTGATACCAGCTGGATCACAAACATCGATAATAAGTTTTTTATTTTCAGAACTATATTTCTTCATTAGATCATCTACTACCTTTGACCATTCAAGAGCTTTATCATAAACATTATTTCCCCAAGTAAAATGATCCCAACTAATCACTTCTCTTACTTCATCGATGGTACAATTATTTTGGTAAATATGTTCACAATTTGGATATTCAAATAATATTACTGGTCCATTGGCAGGAATAAAAACGTAACGCGTCATCAGATGAAAAGAAAATACTGCCATATTTCTTGTATCTGTAGCATAACGAATATTTATCGGATCAAATAAAATACATGCACCTATATCATTTTGTAGTAATTGATCTCTTACTCTATTCAATCGATACATTCGCATACGATCAAAATTAATTTTATCTTGATAAAGTTTTGGTTTGAAACTCTTGTTTACAACAGAATCTTTTTCCCCAAACTTCGGACCAATTTTTCTATTGATATTTTTTTTATTAAAATTCATTTTATAATAATATACAACATACTTATAAATAAAAACAGAGGAAGATATGGATGAAGAATTATTTAAAAAAGGTTTAGAAAAAAGAAAAGCTACCTTAGGTAAAGAATATGTTGAAAAAAATTTAGAACAAGCTGATGATTTTACCCTGCCTTTTCAAAAGGCTATGACTGAATGGTGTTGGGGTTTTGGTTGGGGAGATGAAGTAATTGATATGAAAACTCGATCAATGATGAACCTATCAATGATTGGGGCTTTAGGTAAAATGCAAGAATGGGAAATTCATTGCAGAGGAGCAATAACGAATGGAGTATCTAAAGAAGAGATAAGGGCTATTATTCATGTTATAGGAATTTATTGTGGTGTGCCTCAGGCGTTAGAGTGTTTTAAAGTGGCAAAAAAAGTGTTTGGAGAAAAAAATATTTAAATTGATTTTTAACTATAAATATAAAAAATATAACTAATGTATAATAGTAAACTTATAGATCCATAGGTTCTTCCAATTCTTTTTAAAAAAAACATAAATCCTAAGATCATCAAAGTTACAAATAACATAAATAGTAAATCCTCAGAACCTATTACTGCAGGTATGCTAAAATTTCCAAAAAAAGAAGAAACACCTAATACACCCAAGATATTATAAATATTTGATCCCAAAACATTACCTAGAGCAAAATCAACTTTACGTCTAATTGCTGATAAAATTCCAACTACTAGCTCAGGAAGTGAAGTACCAAATGCAACTAATGATACACCTATTATAGCTTCTGGAATATTTAATTCATTTGCAATATTAATTGCTGATTTAACAAAAAGATCTGATCCGTAAATGAGCAATAATATTCCAACTAAAATAAATATTATTGATATTATAAGAGAATAATCTCCTTTTTCCTCAACATCAGAAAAATCAAGTGAGCCCTGTTTCACTTGAATGTACATTATAAAAAATAATAGACAAACAGATAAAATGCCAAAAAGAAAATTAAAAGGTAAAATAAAAAAACTCATAGTTATTAAAACTAAAGCTAAGAAAATGTTTATCCAAGCTTGGTTAATTTGATTTTGGTTAATATTACTAATAGGAATTAAAAAAGATGTTGCGGCCATTACAAGTATTAAATTAGCAATATTACTTCCAATAACAGCACCAACGGCTAAATCAGCATGATTTTTAACTACAGCATTAATACTACTTGCTAATTCTGGTAAAGATGTTCCTCCAGCAATAATAACTACGCCTATAGCAAACAGTGAAACTTTTAATTTTTTGCCAAAACTAATCGAACCTCTAATAATTAACTCAGCACCAAAAACAAGCAGGCCTAAACCTATAAACAAAAATATTAAATTCACATGTTCTTATTAATTTATTTTATAAAAAAAGATATAAGCAAAG
Source organism: uncultured Alphaproteobacteria bacterium (assembly GCA_902569865.1). Classification (GTDB taxonomy): domain Bacteria; phylum Pseudomonadota; class Alphaproteobacteria; order HIMB59; genus CACPNW01. Next base: position 28,484 of record CACFVT010000005.1, read on the forward strand.
GTTAATCAATGATTATTGAAAATCAATAAGTTTATTGAACGACAGTATCCTCACTATTAATGCCCGCTACTTCAACTGGTGCTTTCATTGCATCTCTCCTAAATGGCTCACCAAGTTCTTGATTTAGAATGACTTCGATAAAAGTTGTAATACCATTCATTTGATCAACACATGATGCTTTAAGAGCTTCTGTTAACTCAGATTTAGTTGTAACTTTAACACCTTTGAAGCCGCATGCTTCTGCAATTTTTGCATAACTTAATTTTGGATCAAGTTCTGTTCCAATAAAGTTATTATCGTACCAAAGGGTGGTATTTCTTTTCTCTGCTCCCCATTGATAATTTCGAAATATAACCATTGTAATATTTGGCCACTCTTCTCGACTACATGAAGTCATCTCACTCATACTAATTCCAAAAGCACCATCGCCAGAAAAACCTACAACTGGTGTATTAGGACAACCAATTTTTGCACCTAAAACAGATGGAAAACCATAACCGCATGGTCCAAATAAACCTGGGGCTAAGTATTTTCTTCCTTGTTCAAAAGTAGGATAAGCATTACCAATTGCACAGTTATTTCCAATATCGCTTGAAATTATAGCATCATCCGGCAAACCTGCTTGAATAGCTCTCCAAGCCATACGTGGAGACATTCTATCAGGATCTCTCTCCCTTGAATCTTTATTCCATGTTGTGCCTTCATCATCTTCTTCATGGTCTAAACTTGTTAGTGTTTGAAGCCATGCTGATTTAGTCTGGTGTATTAATGCTTTTCTATCTTCTCTTCCACTATCTCCTGCAGTTGTAGATAATTGACTTAGAATTTGTTGGGCAACGAGCTTAGCATCACCACAAATTCCTACTGATATTTTTTTTGCTAAACCAATTCTATCAGAGTTAATATCAACTTGAATTATTTTTGCCTCTTTTGGCCAGTAATCAATTCCATAACCAGGTAGTGTTGAAAAAGGATTTAATCTTGTTCCAAGTGCTAGTACTACATCGGCCTTGGAAATAATTTCCATCGCTGCTTTAGATCCGTTGTATCCAAGTGGGCCAATCGCAAGCGGATGTTTTCCTGGAAAACTGTCGTTGTGTTGATATCCACAAGCTACAGGAGCATCTAATTTTTCAGCAATTTTTTTACAATCTTCAATAGCATCAGCAAGGACTACACCTGCTCCAGATAATATTACTGGAAATTTTGCATTTGATAAAAGTTTTGAAGCCTCAGTAATTGCTGCAGCTCCTCCAGATGGTCTTTCAAATTCAATAATAGAGGGTAATTCAATATCAACAACTTGGGTCCAGAAATCTCGTGGAACATTTATTTGCGCCGGGGCTGATCCTCTTTTAGCTTTTAATATTACTCTATTTAACACTTCTGCCATTCTAGAAGCATCACGAACTTCTTCTTGATAACACACCATATCTTTAAATAAATTCATTTGTTCTACTTCTTGAAAGCCACCTTGGCCCATTGTTTTATTTGCCGCTTGAGGAGTAACTAAAAGCATCGGTGTGTGGTTCCAATAAGCTGTTTTTATTGGTGTTACTAATCCAGTGATACCAGGCCCATTTTGCGCGATACACATAGCAATTTTACCAGTTGATCTTGTATAGCCATCTGCGATTAAACCGCCATTTGACTCATGTGCTACATCCCAAAAAGTAATACCAGCTTTTGGAAAAAGATCTGAAATTGGCATAAAAGCTGATCCAATTATTCCAAAAGAATGTTGTATTCCGTGCATTTGTAAAACTTTTACAAAAGCTTCCTCAGTAGTCATTTTAGCCATCTTCACATCTCCAATTAGTGTATTATCTTTTTTATTTAGACTTATTTATTAATATTCTATTTTTTGAGTATAATAATTTAAGTTCATAATCTAGAAAATTAATAACATAATGAAAAAAAAAGAGCAAAAAACTAATTATAACCCTGAAAATATTCAGCCAAATCTGAAAGGGCAAGAGATAATAAAGTTTATAACCAAAACTCTTCCTAATCAACCAGGGGTTTACCAAATGGAGGACGAGGATGGAAAAATATTATATATTGGAAAAGCAAAGAACCTTGCAAAAAGAGTTATAAATTACACAAGTCTAAATAACCTGACACGTCGACTGCAAAGAATGGTCAGTCTTACAAAACAAATGAATTTTGTTGTTACTAATACTGAGATTGAAGCATTACTCCTTGAGTGTAATTTAATTAAAAGACATAAACCACGGTTTAATATTATTTTAAGAGATGATAAGTCGTTCCCTTATATTCTTATAAATAAAGAACATCAATTCCCCAGACTACAAAAATACCGGGGTAGAAAAAACATAAAAGGAGATTACTATGGTCCTTTTGTCTCTCCCTCTGTCGCAGATTATACATTAATTGCTCTTCAAAAAGCATTTTTATTAAGAAGTTGCTCGGAGGGAACATTTAAAAACAGATCAAGACCTTGTTTATTATATGATATCAAGCGATGCAGTGGACCTTGCGTAAATTATATAAATGAAGCTAAATATAAAGAGAGTATCGATGATGCAAAAAAATTTTTAAAAGGTAATACAAAAATAATAGAAAAAAAACTTAATAAAAAAATGAAAATTGCAAGCAAAAATCAAATGTTTGAAGAGGCGGCAAGATTAAGAGATAGAATTAAATCGGTAAGTCAGATTCAAAAGTATCAGTCTGTATATATTAAAGACATGCGCAACATTGATATTTTTGCAATTAAACTTATTAATAATAAAAGTTGTATACATGGAAAATTTTATAGAAACGGAAGTAATTATGGAAATAAATCATTTTTCCCTTCACATGAAGATACAAGTGAGGATAGTGAAATACTTGAGTCTTTTTTATATCAATTTTATGCTGATAAAGAAATTCCTCCAAAGATATTAGTAAATATTAATGAAGATTTTTTTAGAGATGTTGAAAGAACACTAAATAAAAAAAATAAATTAAAAACTAAAATACTTAAACCTAAGTCTGGAGAAAAACTTCAACATATTTTGCTTGCTGAAAAAAATGCTCTTGAGAGTATTAAGCTTAAAAAAATAAGTTTAGAAAATCATCATTTAGCGCTTCACTCATTAGCTCGTCTATTAAAAAGAAAAAATGAAATAACTAGAGTAGAATCATATGATAACAGTCATACTTTTGGCAAAAATTCTGTTGGTGTAATGATTGTTGCTGACAAAGAAGGGTTAAGCCCAAAACATTATAGAAAATTTAATATTCGATATGATTTGAAAGATAACAATATATCAAAGGTTGATGATTATTACATGATGGAAGAAGTACTAACTAGAAGATTAAGTAAAATTAATCCAAATGATAAGTTTCAAGTACCTGATGTAATAATTATTGATGGAGGAAGGGGTCAATTCAACAGTGTATCAAAAATTTTAAAAAAATTTAAATTAGAAAAAATAGATTTATTAAGTATTTCTAAGGGGCCTGAGAGAAACGTAGGAAGAGAAATTATCCATCTTGAAAAGAAAAATTTAAATTTAAAACCTAATGATAATCTGCTTAGTTTCATTCAAAGATTAAGAGATGAGGCTCATAGATTTGCAATTACAGCTCATAGATCTAGAAGGACAAAGGCTTCAATAAAATCAGTATTTGATGAAATTAAAGGAATTGGTCCAAAAAGAAAGAAAGATTTAATGATCCATTTTGGTACAGTGCAAAAGATGAAATCAGCTTCTATGGACGAACTAAAAAAAATTAAAACAATTCCTTTGAAAAAACTGGAGGAAATATATGAATTTTTTAATGGCTTATAAGTTAAACTTAATCTAAAAAAATATTTATGAAATTAAATATTTCAAATATACTTACATTAGCTAGGATAATTGTAATACCTATAATAGTTATATGTATATATCTTAAAGGTCCTTTTTATGGATGGGTAGCTTTTATACTTTTCTGTTTAGCAAGTATCACAGATTATTTTGATGGATATATTGCACGTATAAGGAATGAAATAACAAACTTTGGAACTTTTCTTGATCCAATCGCAGACAAGTTGTTGGTAGCGGCAGTAATATTAATTTTAACATCAAAAGAAATTATTGCTGATTGGGAGACTATACCAGCTTTAATAATATTACTAAGAGAAATAGCTGTATCTGGCTTGAGAGAATATCTTGCAAAAATAAAAGTCAGTGTGCCAGTTTCAAGAATAGCAAAAGCCAAAACATCTATTCAGTTAATTGCTTTGGCTTTTCTAATATTAAGTGAGAGCGGAATTACAATAGTTCCAATAATTTATATTGGCAAAATAGCACTATGGACTGCGGGATTATTAACTTTATATACTGGTTATGATTATCTTAAATCTGGACTTAGGCATTTCTGAATGAAAATAAAATATTTTGCATGGATTAAAGATATAACTAAACATGAAAGTGAAGAGATAATTTTAGAAAAAATAAAAAATTTAGATGATTTAAAAACGTTTATAATAAAGAAATATCCTGACTTAAAAAAACACTTAGATAAAGAAATATTGAGATTTGCAGTTAATCAAGAGTATATTATTAAAAACATAGACTTAAATGTCAATGATGAGATTGCTATTTTTCCACCTGTAAGTGGTGGTTAATGATTAAAATTCAAAAAGAAGATTTTAACTCTGAAGAAGAAATAAATAAAATTAAAGATTTACATGAAAATGTAGGAGCCGTATCTTCATTTACAGGATATGTAAAAAATAAGAATAATAAAAAAAAAGTTAAATCAATAAATTTAGAAGTATATGAAGAAATGGCATATAACCAATTTAAAAAAATTATTAGTGAAGCTAAGTTAAAATGGCAATTAACTGATTGTTTGATTATTCATCGATATGGTAAGTTAGATGTTAATAGTAAGATTGTTCTTGTTAGTTCCTTCTCTGAGCATAGAAAAGATAGTTTTGAATCATGCAACTTTTTAATGGATTATCTTAAAAAAGATGCGCCTTTTTGGAAGAACGAATTTTATGATAAAAAAAATGAATGGTTGATTAATTATAGCTAGAACTTTTTACCATTTCACTAAAATCACCCATAAATTTAAAAGTAGTTGAATTATCACCTGTAGTAAAATTAACTTCATCTATTGATCTAATTGGTGTAATTTCTGCAGCTGTTCCAGTTAAAAAAGCTTCATCATAATTACTAATTTCTTCTGGGAGTATATGTTTTTCAATTATTTTGAAACCCTGTTCAGTAGTCATCTTTATAACTGCTTGACGTGTAATACCATTTAAAAAACAATCTGGTATTGGTGTATGAATATCTTTATTTTTAATGAAGAAGATATTAGCCCCAGTTCCTTCGGCTACATAACCCCTATAATCTAACATCAAAGCATCATGATAACCATTCTTTTCTGCAAATTCTTTGGACATTGTGCATATGATATATGGGCCCGAAGCTTTGGCTTCATAAGGAGCAGTGTCTGGTGCTGGTCTTTTCCATGGTGAAGTTATTAATCTTAATCCTGCTTTTCTATCTTCAATTTTAAAATATGAGGCCCAGTCATCCCAAACAGCAATTGCTACATTTATATTTGATTGTGTTGTTGATATACCCATTTGATCTCCACCTCTCCAAGCTAATGGTCTTACATAGCAATCTTTGTAGTGCATTTTATTAATTAGTTGTTTTTTTGCTTCATTAATTTCATCTTTAGTAAACGGTATATTAATACCAATTATTTTTGCTGAGTTAAAAAATCTGTTTGTGTGTTCTTCTGATTTAAAAATTTTTCCGTTATATGCTCTTTCTCCTTCAAAAACCGCACTAGCATAATGTAATCCTTGAGAAATTATATGAGATGTAGCATTAGCCCATGGAATGAATTGACCATTCATCCAAATCCAACCCTCTCTTTTTTCAAAAGATTTGCTCATAAATTCCTTCTATAATTTTTTTAATGACAATTGACTATCAGTGATGCATAATTAAGTCAATATGACTGACCTAAATAGTTTGCTATCGCCATTTTTTTTGAATGATAAAGAGATTCGAAAAGTTATCGAACTTCTTTTTTTTTCATATAGAGATTTTACTTCTGGTCCTGATAAAATTTTAGAAAAATTAAACTTTGGGAGAGCTCATCATAGAATAATATACTTCGTTGGGAAAAAAAATAATATAACCATTAAAGATTTATTATTGGTATTACAAATAACTAAACAGAGTCTTTCAAGGGTTCTTAATCAATTGGTAAATGAAAAATTTATTATAGTTTCAACTGGCATAGACAAAAGAACAAAAAAATTGTCTCTTACTGAAAAGGGGAAAAAGCTTGAAAATCAATTATCGACAATACAAATAGATAAAATTAAAAGAGTTATAAATAAATATAGTGAAGAAAATATAAATGGATTTAAAGAAATATTATATGACATGATAGAAACAGACAATAAAAAAATATTTCAACAAATAAATGATTAGAGATGAGCAGAACTATTCTTTTAGTTGATGATGATCGTAGATTGAGAGATTTATTAAAAGATTATTTAAATGGAAAAAACCTACAAGTATTTACTTGTCAAGATTTCATAGAAGCTAAAGAGGTATTAAAGTTTTTTATTTTTGATCTGGTAATTTTAGATAGAATGATGCCAAGTGGTGATGGTGTTGATTTGATTTCATTGATAAAAAATAAATCAAATATACCTATTATAATTTTAACAGCTATGGGAGAAGATGTTAATAAAATTCATGGCTTAAAAACAGGATCTGATGATTATGTTACAAAACCTTTTGAGCCTGAAGAGCTATATCTTCGTATTAAAAAGTTATTAAAATTGTATGAAAATATTAATCAATCTGAATTACGCATTGAATTTGGAGATTATATTTTTAATACAAAGACTCAAGATCTTAAAATAAATAATAATGAAATTTATTTAACCGAAGGAGAGCATAACCTTCTTCTAAAATTGATAAATAAAAGAAATCACCTTGTTTCAAGAGAAGAATTAGCTGATGAAGAATTTGATGAAAGTGAACTCAGAAAAGTAGATGTTGGGATAACGAGATTGCGTCAAAAAATAGAGAAAATTGCAAAAAAACCTCAATTTATTAAAACTATAAGAGGTAAAGGCTATATGTTAGTTTGCAGAGAAATATGATTTTTAAAAAAATTATTCCGCTATCCCTATTGGGAAGATCAATAATAATTATATTTGTTCCTATAATAGTATTAGTAATAATTACTTCTATAATTTTTTACCAAACTTCTTGGAATATTATTTCAAAAAGACTAACGGAATCAGTTGTTGCAGACATAAGTGTACTTGTAAAACTAATTGATAAAAATCTAGAGTTTGAGACAATACAAATTGCTAAAGAGGATTTTAAAATGACAATTAAAATTGTAGAAAGTGCAAATATAAATAAAACTTCTTATAAAAAGCAACGAGGTATTTTGTCAAATAGATTAAAACAGTCACTTGTAAATTTAGACATTCCTTTTGCATATGATTTAAGTAATATTGATGATGGTGTAAAAATAATTTTGCAATTAAAAAAAAATAAATATTTATTAATAAATGTAGATAAAGATAGACTTTATAGTGAAACTGCTTTCGTTTTTTTATTATGGATGATATTTGCCTCAATCCTTCTTTTGTTTTTTTCTTACTTTTTTATGAATAAACAAATAAGACCTTTAAAGAGATTGGCAATAATTGCAGAAACATTTGGTAGAGGATTAGATGCGCCTGAGTTAAAATCTTCAGGAGCATTAGAGATTAGACAAACAACTAATGCATTTAATCAAATGAGAACTAGAATTAAAAGATTCTTAAAACAACGAACAGACATGCTTGCTGGTGTTAGTCATGATCTTCGTACACCTCTAACAAGAATGAAGCTGCAATTATCACTTTTAAAAGATCAAAAAGCTAAAAAAGAATTGGAGTTAGATATAAATGAAATGACTGCCATGCTTGATAGTTATGTAAGTTTTGTTAGATCAGAAACCCCTGAACCGATTGAGAATATTAATTTAAATAAATTAATTAAAGATATAATAAAAAACATAGATTTTGAGAAACATAGCATTAGGTTCATAGAAAAAAATATAATCAAAACTTCTGGCAGACCTTTACAATTAAAGCGTGCTATACAAAATATAATTGATAATTCTATAAGATATTCAAATAAATTAAATATTGAAATATTTTTAAATGATGATGGTTGTGTAATAGTAATTGAGGATAATGGCCCAGGAATACCTATTAAGAATTATGAAGATGTATTTAAGCCTTTTTTTTCATTAGATCCATCTCGGAATAAACTAAAGGGAGAAAGTGGATTAGGCTTATCTATTACAAGAGATATTATAAGGGCGCATGGAGGTGAAATAAAATTATCAAAATCAAGTTATGGTGGCTTAAAATCTATTATTCAACTTCCAATTTAAAAGAGTTTGCCTCCGTTAGGTATAATTTTATTTGGCTCAATAAGTATAGGTTCTTTAGAATGATCTGGAAATCCAAGAACCAAGACTTCAGAAGTTAAATTTCCAATTTGTTTTGTTTCAAAATTAACCACAGCTGCGATTTGCTTATTTATTAAATCTTCTGGTTTATAATTTTTAATAAGCTGAGCAGAACTTTTTTTAATTCCAATTTCTTCGCCAAAATCAATTTTTAATACAATTGAAGGGTTATTAAGTTTTAAATTTTCTTCAGCTGAAATAATAGTTCCGACCCTAATATCTACTAACTCAAATGCTTTATATGAAATAATATTAGTCAATTTAAATACTTACCAAATTTCTCAGCTTGATCTAAATTTTTATCAAGAGCATTCATTGTTTTTTCTAAAGATAAAGTATTATCTCCAACCCATGCATAAAATGTTAACAAATATACTATAAATAGTCCCTTTAATCTTAGCGACCCTTTTAAGCCATTAACATTGAAGTTTGCTAATTCTGCTGTAACTATCATGCTTTCAAGAAAAGATGGGAATAGGTTTAAAAAATTATTAGGAGATTTTTTTAATGCTTCATAAATTTTTATAAAAGAAATTCTATTTTGTTGAAGAATATCAAATCTCATCATTAAAACCTCAAATAACATATCTTTAGTAGTAGAGTTTTCTAAATATTTTGTTTGTTCTACTAAAATACTGTCTACGTACCTATTTAAGTTTTTTAGTAAATCATTCTTTGTATTTATATATTTTTTTTTTTTAATATTTTTTACAAGCACATCATCTAAAGATAATTTACTCCAGGATTTATTAGTTAATTTTTTTAGAGTAATTTCAGCAATTTTTTTTTCTACATCTATCATTAATTTTTATTAGCTAATATTTTTGCTTTTTTGTAAGCTGACATATAAGTTTTATAAATAATTTTATCTATATTATTATTTTTTAAATTTTTTAAACCAGCTTCTGTTGTACCCCCTTTAACTGCAATTGATTTTTCTAAATCATATGGTTCTTGTTTTGTCTCTTGCATTAAATAAATAGATCCTAAGATAGTTGTTAAAACTAATTCTCTAGATTGTTTTTTAGAAAATCCTAATTTCTGTGCAGCCTTTTCAAAAGAATTAATTAATGCATAGACATAACCAGGTCCACTTCCAGAAACTGCTGTAGCTTTATCAATTTGACTTTCATTATTAAGCCATAATGTTTTTCCAACTTTCAAAAAAAGTTGATTAATAGTTTTTTTATTTTTATTACTTAAGTTATTAGTTGAAACAAAGCACGATATGCCATTTCTAATTAGGGCTGGCATATTTGGCATTATTCTGACAAATTGATTTGCATTTTTAAGGCGTTTTTGAAAAAAAATTATTTTTTTTCCCGCAATAATGCTACTTATTATTGAATTTTTTTTAAATTCAAAATCTTTATATTCAGATAAAACTCTATGAGCAATTTGTGGTTTAACTGCAAAAATAATTATATCAAATTTATTTATTTCTTTTTGTATTGGTGCTTTATTTAGAATGTCAATTTTCTTATTATTAAATTTATTTTTTAATTTTTTAAAATTGAACGGATCTACAACTGTAAAAGAATATGAATTTAAATTTAACCAAGACTTAACTAATGCAGTGCCCATGTGGCCACATCCTACTAATAAAACTTTATTCATAATTTATTATTAATTATACTTTTTAAAAAAAATATATAGTTTTTTAGGCTGAACCAATAACTTCAAAGTTAGTAAATTCTAAGGACTCTAAAGGTTCAATATCATGAAATAGCGTCTGCTGGAATGATGGGTAATATTTTTCACATTCATATATTGAAATATCAACTAAATTTTCTAATTTTTTATGTAAAAAATCACTATCTGAATCAGACAAAATAGTATGACGAAATGCAGGAATTCCATTTTTACTTGTAATATCAAAATGACCTAGCCATAGTTTTTCATTTATTAAACCAATTAATTCATAAGCTTTAATAATTTTGGATTGAGGATATTTTAAATCAAAAGTTATAGTGAAACTTATAGCTCTTATATTTTCAGACCATGTGAAATACAGTCTATATTGACACCATTTTGAGTCAATATCGGCAACTAATTCATAATCATCTGCTCTACTAAAACTCCAATTCTTCTCATAAATAACGTCCTCAACTATATCTATTGGATTTAAATGTATATTTTCAATATCCATACTTTATCTAGTATTTTATTTTTATTAACTACTAGATGTAGTCTTACTAAATTAGTATGATGTTTCGCAAGTTAAATAAGTAAATTAAGGTAAAAAATGTGAATAATTAAGGTTTTTTAGTCTTTTTTTTTCTTGGAGTAGTTTTTTTCTTTTTTTTAGTACTTGTTTTCCTAGTATTTTTTAATTTTTCATTATCAATTATTGATTTTTGGACAATTCTTTTAAGAGAATCAAATTCATCTCTTTTAACAAGATTCATTTTATTAATAACTTTATCAACCCTTAAAGAAACCATTGTTTCAATTTCTTTTCTTAGGCTTGATAAGGTACTCATTGCATCAACGGCAAATTTTGATAAATCTGATAAAATTCTGCTTTTATTAACCATAATATAGTAACCTATTTAAAATATAATGATTTTAATTCAACCTTCAATAGATCCCATAATTATTTCTTTAGGATTTATAGATATTCGTTGGTATAGCATTTCATACATCTTAGCTTTTGTTTTTGGATCAATATTAATTAAGCAATTTAATAGAAAGTCATATAATTTACTTTCAAATGTTCAAATTGATAGATTTTTTATTTGGGCAGTTATAGGTGTAATAATTGGAGGCAGAATAGGTTATGTGCTTTTTTATCAAACAAATTTATTATTTTTAAAACCTTTATATATATTTGAAATATGGAAAGGAGGTATGTCATTTCACGGAGGATTAATTGGCATAATCTTTTCAATCTATCTTTTTTCAATAAAAAATAGTGTTAAATTTTTTTATTTGTCAGATTTAGTTTCAATAGTTGCGCCTATTGGTTTGTTCTTAGGTAGAATGTCTAATTTTATAAACACAGAATTATATGGCAGAGTTACAGATTTTCCTTTTGCAATTATTTACCCTGAAATTGATAATAATCCAAGACATCCTTCACAATTATACGAATCATTTTTTGAAGGAATATTTTTATTTTTTATTTTATTTGTTTACTTCAATAGTAATCCAAAAAAATATTTGATAGGAAACATAAGTGCATTATTTTTAATTATATATTCAATTTTTAGATTTTTAATTGAGTATTTAAGAGAGCCTGATTTACACTTGGGTTTATTTTTTAATTACTTCACTATGGGACAGCTTTTATGTATCCCCCTATTTTTTGCTGGTTTGATAATTTTATTTCGTAAATGAAAATTAAAGAAATAATTATTTCAGAAATTAAAAAAAATAAGAAAATTGACGTTAGTAAGTTTATAGAATTTTGTCTGTATGGAGATGATGGGTATTATATTAAAAATGATGCAATAGGGGCAAAAAATGATTTTATAACTTCTCCTGAAATATCTCAAATGTTTGGAGAAATGCTTGCTGTTTTTTTAATAAATTACTGGAATAAAAATATTAAGAAGGAATTTAATTTAATTGAATTAGGACCAGGGACAGGAACTTTAATTGTTGATATTTTACGAACGGCAGCTGAAAATAAAAAATTTCTTAATGAAATTAATCTTACGCTTATAGAAAAAAATAAAAATTTAATAATTAAACAAAAAAATAATTTACGTAATATAAATTTTTATTCAGCTAACTGGGCTAAAGATATTGATATCAAGAAAAATAATAGGCCTTCGATTATATATTCTAATGAATTCTTTGACTGCTTTCCAATTAGACAATTTTATAAAAAAAATAAATGGTATGAAAAATATATAAAATATAATGAAACACAAAAAATATTTAATTTCATATCGGAAGAGGTTGATAATATAAAAATTTTAGATAAACTAGAGAAATTTAATGATGTAGCTGTTGCAGAAATTTCAGATGCTAGAAAAAAATATTTTGAATTAGTATGTAAACATATAAAAAAAAATAGTGGAGTTTGCATAACTATTGATTATGGTTATAGAGAACCGCCTAAATATTTCTCTTTACAAACAATTTATAATCATAACAAAACCCATTTATTCGAAAATTTAGGGAATCAAGATATTACAGCTCATGTAAATTTTGATGAATTAATGAGTATTGCTTATAAATACGAATTAAAAATAGACTTATTCTGTAATCAAAAAGATTTTTTAAATGGTTGTGGCTTAAAAGAAAGAAAAGAGGAATTACAAAAAAATAAAAATGAAAAAACTTTTAAAAAAATAGAATTAGATTATCAGCGTCTAACAAATAAATCTCAAATGGGAGAAATTTTCAAAGTTTTAGTAATTTCATGTCTTTAAATAAAAATTATTATAGTATTAAAAACAGCAAAATAAATCATGGTTTTTTTAACAGGTTGTATGGTTTCTCTAAAAAAGAATTTAAATCTTTAAATTGCAGTTTATCTAATGGAGACAATAAAAAACTAGTTTATAAAAATAGACTTAAAGCCTTAAGACAATTAAAATTACACAAAAAAAAATTAATATTGGTTAATCAAATCCATTCTTCTAAAGTAATTAAAATTACAAAATCTAATCTTAATAAAAAAATAGAAGCTGATGGAATAATTACTTCCTTAAGTAATGTGGTCTTAGGAATATTAACTGCTGATTGTGCTCCAATTTTTATCTATGATAATAAAGCTAGATTTGTATGCTGTTTACATTCAGGTTGGAAAGGAGCATTAAAAAATATTTCTAAAAATGCAATAAAACTATTTGATAACCAAAATATTGATAGAGGAAATCTAACTGCTATAATTGGGCCTTGTTTAGGGGCAAAAAATTATGAAGTGGATAGAAGTTTTAAAAAAAAATTCTGTAAAAAAAATTCTAGTTATTCAAGATTTTTTAGAAAAAAAAATAATATGAAATATTTTTTTAATCTTAGAGGATTAATAAAGTATCAATTAAAAGAATTGGGTTTAAAAAAAATACATAATGTTAATTTGGATACTTATTCAAACAAAAGTCTATTTTTTAGTTATCGAAGATCTTTCCACAATGATAAAAAAACTACTGGAAGGCTGATTAATTTGATCTCAATTACTTAATGGTTGATCTATTTATATACTTATATATTGATAAAAAATATTAAATGAAGATTATTGCCTGCAATAGTAATAAAATTTTAGCTGAAGCAATTTGCTCATATATTGGTGTAGATTTGGCAAATACCTCACTTAGAAGATTCGCAGATAGAGAAATATTCGTTGAAATTAATGAAAATATTAGAGGAGAAGATGTTTTTATAATTCAATCAACATCACATCCAGCGAATGATCATCTTATGGAATTGTTGATTACAATCGATGCAGCTAAAAGGGGTTCGGCAAAAAGAATCACTGCCGTTATTCCTTATTATGGATATGCTCGTCAAGATAGGAAAACAGGACCTCGCACACCCATTACTGCAAAACTTGTGGCAAATTTAATAACTTCAGCTGGAGCTCATCGAGTTTTAACAATGGATTTACATGCAGGGCAAATACAAGGTTTTTTTGATATTCCCCTAGATAATATTTTTTCAGCTCCACCAATCATAAAAGATATGAAAGAAAAATTCTCAAAGAATTCTAATTTAGTCATTGCTTCTCCAGATGTTGGTGGTGTTGTGAGAGCTAGAGCTTTTGCTAAAAGGTTAAATGCTGGTTTAGCAATTGCTGATAAAAGAAGAGAAAAAGCTGGAGAGTCTGAAGTAATGAATATTATCGGTGATGTAAAGGGAAAGACATGTATTTTATTAGATGATATTGCTGACTCTGCTGGCACTTTATGTAATGCAGCAACAGCTCTTAAAGATAGTGGTGCTATGGAAATATATTCATATATATCACATGGAGTCTTATCAGGTGAGGCTTTAAATAGAATTGAAAATTCAACTATCAAAGAGCTAGTCCTAACAGATAGTATTGAGGCATCAAATGAGGTTAAAAATACAAAAAATATTAGACATATCAGTATTGCTCCTTTAATGGGAGAGGCCATAAAAAGGATCAACAGTGATTCATCTGTTTCAGCCCTTTTTGATTAAAAACTAAAAAAACTTAGGTATGGAAAAATATAAGGTAATTTATAGATCTAAAGAAACTGGTTCTACACACTCTTTAATTAACAAAGGTATGATACCAGGAATAGTATATGGCAAGGGTACAGAGCCTATAAAGATTGCATTTGAAAATAAAATACTTTTAAAATTAATGGATACTGGTTCTTTTTATTCTACAATTCTTGATATTGATATTGATGGAAAATCTGAAAAGGTACTTCCTAAACAATTACAATACCACCCAGTAACTGATAAATTAATTCACTTTGATTTTTTGCGCGTTCAAGATGACACAAAAGTTACCGTTGAGGTTCCTGTTGAATTTTTAAACCAAGAAACTTGTCCTGGACTTAAAAAAGGAGGTGTTCTTAATTTAGTTAGACGTGAAGTGGAGCTGAGCTGTAATGCTAATAACATACCTAATAAACTCCAATTCGATCTTATTGAAAGTGAAATTGGAGATTCAATCAAAATAAGTAATATAGAACTGCCTGATGGAGTTATACCAACGATAACAGAAAGAGACTTTGTTGTTGCTACTTTAGTGCCGCCTACAGTAGAAGTTGAAACGAAACCAGCTGAAGAAGAAGCAGAAGAAACTACTGATGATTCTAAAGAAGAAAAGCCTGAAGATAAAAAAGAAGAAAATAAAGAAGACTCTAAAAAAGAAGACTCTAAAGAAGAATCTAAATAAAATACTTTATAAATAATTATGTTTTTAATATGTGGTCTGGGAAATCCAGGTAAACAATACATTAATACAAGACACAATATTGGATTTAACCTAATCGATAAACTTGAAAGCTTTTATAATTTTGAACCATTTAAAAAAGACACTAAAAAAGAAATTTTCAAAGGTATTATTGCTAATAATTCATGTTTATTAATGAAACCTCTAAATTTTATGAATTTATCAGGACAACCAATTAGGGATGTAATTAGTTTTTATAAAATAGAAAAAAATAAAATATTTATAATTCACGATGATTTAGACTTAGAATTAGGTAAGGTTAAAATAAAATTTGGTGGAGGTAATGGCGGTCATAATGGTCTTTCCAGTATTGATGAAATGATTGGTAATGATTATTATAGG
Source organism: uncultured Alphaproteobacteria bacterium (assembly GCA_902569865.1). Taxonomy (GTDB): domain Bacteria; phylum Pseudomonadota; class Alphaproteobacteria; order HIMB59; genus CACPNW01. Next base: position 44,226 of record CACFVT010000005.1, read on the forward strand.
ATTCGTGTAGGTATTGATCATCCAGGAATGAAAGATTTAGTTTCAAACTATGTGTTAAATAAATTTAATTCAGATGAAATAGAAAAGATTGATACTCAACTTGATAATATAACAAAAAACTTTGAGACACTATTAAATGATACGAGCCTTTTTTTAACAAAATTGGCTGAAGGAAAATAATGGGCTTTAAATGTGGTATTATTGGATTGCCCAATGTTGGTAAGTCAACATTATTTAATGCCTTAACTGAATCAAACAAAGCAGAGGCAGCAAATTATCCTTTTGCTACTATTGAGCCAAATGTGGGAAGGGTTGCTGTTCCAGATCCAAGATTAGAAATATTAGGTAAGATGGGTAAAAGTGAAAAAATAATTCCTTCTTATATGGATTTTGTTGATATCGCTGGACTAGTAAAGGGTGCATCTAAAGGAGAAGGTCTAGGTAATAAATTTTTAGGTCATATACGTGAAGTAGATGCTATTGCTCATGTAGTGCGATGTTTTAAAGATGATAATGTTACACATGTATCTAATAATATTAATCCTTTGAGTGATATTGAGACAATCAATACTGAGCTTCAATTATCAGATATTGAAACATTAGAAATTAAGAAAAATGCTCTGGAAAAAAAATCAAAAAAAGGAGATAAACTTATTAAAAATCAAATAAGTATAGTTGAAAAACTTTTAACAAATTTAAGTAATTTAAATTTTTTACAAAATAATGAATACTCCGAAGACGATAATCAATTCATTAATTCGCTAAATCTAATAACAATTAAACCAATGCTATATATTTGTAATGTTGATGAAAAATCTGTTCAAAATGGGAATGAGCTTTCTAAAAAAGTTGATGCATATGCAGTGAAATATAATCATAATTCAGTTATTATTTCTGCATCAATTGAATTTCAAATTGCGGAATTAGAAAACAAAGAAGAAAAACTTGAAATGATTAGGGAGATGGGATTAAATGATACAACACTTACTAAGGTAGTCAAAAGTGGTTATAATCTTCTAAATCTAATTAACTACTTCACTTGTGGACCCAAAGAAACACGTTCTTGGACAATAAATAAAAATACCTTAGCGCCGCAAGCTGCTGGTAAAATACATACTGATTTTGAAAAAGGTTTTATTAGAGCTGAAACTATATCTTATGAAGACTTTTTAAAATATAATGGAGAGGCTGGTAGTAGAGATGCCGGAAAGTTAAGGCAGGAAGGAAAGGATTATACTGTTCAAGATGGGGATGTAATGCATTTCCTCTTTAATGTTTAATCAACTTCTCTCCAGAGTTTATTTTTAACAAAATAAATAAATGTACCTAAAACTAAAAAAAACAATATAACTTTAATTCCGAGATTTTTTCTTACTTCTAGTTCAGGTTCAGCTGCCCATTTCAAAAAAGTAACTACATCCTCTGTAAGTTGTTTGGCGTTATTATCTGTGCCATCATCATAATCAACACTTCCATCATATATAGGTTGTGGCATAGATATTTGGTTACCCCCTACCCATTTATTATAATACATTCCATCGCCTATTTCCATTCCTTCAGGTGGTTCTTCATAGCCAAGAATAAAATTATAAATATAATCTTCACCATATTTTCTAGCTTTTGTTATTACACTTAAATCAGGAGGATAAGCGCCATTATTACTTTGCCTAGCTTCATTGTCATTGGCGTAAGGAGAAACAAATCTATCTGCCGGTCTTGCATCTCGATCATACATTTCACCTTCATCATTAGGTCCATCTACAACTGTAAATTCAGCAGCAATTACTTTCACTTCTGCTTCAGAAAATCCAATATCTCTAAGATCTCTATAATACAATAATTTCATTGAATGACATCCTGAACAAACTTCTTGATAAACCTTAAAACCTCTTTGCAGCGCTGCTCTATCAAAAGTACCTGTAATTCCATTAAAAGACCATTTGTGCTTAGGCATTGGCCCTGAATTTGTTTCAACAGCAAAGATACTTGTAGATAATAAAAAAAGTAAAATTATAATAATAAATCTCATCGATTAAATAATCTCTTTTTGTACATTCGGTGTAGGGATTTCTTTGCCACCTCCTAAATAAACATCACTAATCCCTAAAGGAAGACTTTTTGGTGTTTCAATCTTATGTATAAACGGTGTTATGATTAAGAAAAAACCAAAATAATAAACAAGACCTATTCTTGCTATTAAGAGGTATAACCCTTCAGCTGGCAACATGCCTACATAACCAAGAATAAAAAAATTAACAAAAAATAACATTACAAACCATTTATATATCGGTCTAAAGTTACAACTTCTCACCTTTGATCTATCTAACCAAGGAAGTACAAACAATATTGCAATAGATCCAAACATTAGTAGGACTCCCCCTAGCTTATCTGGAATTGCTCTCAATATGGCATAAAAAGGAGCTAAATACCAATTAGGAACAATATGAGCAGGTGTTACAAGTGGATCAGCAGGTATATAATTGTCGACTTCAGCCATTAAGTTTGGACCGAAAAAAATTACTGCAGAAATTATTACTCCAAAAACACAAAAAGCTAAAGCATCCTTCATAACCATATATGGGAAAAATCTTACTGTGTCATTTTTTGATTTAATATCGATTCCCGCTGGATTGTTTGAGCCATGAACATGGACTGCAGCAACATGTAATCCTACTATGCCTAAAATAACAAATGGAAAAACATAATGTAAAGCAAAAAATCTATTTAGAGTAGCATTACCAACTGTGTAGTCTCCCAAAAGCCAAGTTTTTAATCCTTCACCAATAAAAGGGATAGCACTAAATAAATTTGTAATAACTGTTGCTCCCCAGTAAGACATTTGACCCCATGGCAGCACATATCCCATAAATGCTGTTGCCATCATTAGAAGATAAATAAAAACTCCAAGTATCCAGTTAAGCTCCCTTGGATATTTATATGAGCCATAATACATACCACGAAGTATATGAATATATACGACAATAAAAAAGAAAGCTGCACCATTAGAATGAATGTAACGAAGGAGCCAACCGAAATTTACATCACGCATAATTCTTTCTACGCTATCAAATGCCATATCAGTATGTGGTGTATAATTCATAGCAAGAAAAATTCCACTTACAATCATAACAACAAGTGTAATTGTTGCTAATGCACCAAAGCTCCAAAAATAATTACAATTTTTAGGCATTGGATAATCACCATATTCTTTTTCAAAATATGAAATTATTGGAAGCCTAAATTCTATCCAATTTAAAAAAGAATTCTTATATTTTCTATGCTCTGAATTTCCACGCATAATTAACCAATTTTAATAGTTGTCTCATTTAAAAACGAATATGGTGGGACAGGAAGATTGTTTGGGGCAGGACCTTTACGTATTCTACCTGATGTGTCATAGTGAGATCCATGACAAGGGCAATACCAACCATTATATTCTCCTTTATTGTCAGTTAACTTTTGACCAAGAGGTACACAGCCTAGATGCGTGCATACACCAATTAAAACTAACCATTCTTCTTTTTTTACCCTGTCGATATCTTGTTCTGGATCTATCAAATCTGTAAAGTCAACTTCTTTAGCTTCTTCAATCTCTTCTTTAGTTCTTTTACGAATAAATACTGGCTTACCTCTCCATTTTACTGTTATACTTTGACCTTCTGCAATAGAACTTATATCTACTTCTGTAGTTCCAAGTGCAAGGGTGTCTTCAGCTGGATTCATGCTTGAAAGAAATGGCCAGATAAACGCTGCAGTACCTAGAGCTCCAATAGATATCGTGCTTAGTTGTAAAAAATCTCTTCTTTTATTATTTGAATTTTTATCCATAAATTGATTTTCTCTTATAGCTTAAATATTAAAATAAATACCAAATTATATGTGCCAGCGTGACGCAATCATATAAATACTGTAGAAAGAATTATGAGAATAGCTCTCTATCAGCCAGATATACCTCAAAATACAGGAAATATTTTCAGACTAGGTGCTTGCCTAGGAGTTTCAGTTGATATTATTGAGCCAACAGGCTTTATTTTTGATGATAAAAGATTCAAAAGAAGTGCAATGGATTATCTTGATCACATTGACTATAAAAGACATATTGATTGGCAACATTTTTATGATTGGAAAAAAGAAAACAATTTTAGATTAATTTTAATGACTACCAAAAGTCAGGAAAGTTTATACAAATTTAAATTTAATCCTTCTGATATTTTATTGTTTGGAAGAGAAAGCGCAGGAGTGCCAAAAAATATTCATAATATAGTTGATCATCGTTTGAAAATTCCCATGAAAGGTGGAGTCAGATCAATAAATTTAAGTAGTTCAGTTGCTTTAGTATTAGGCGAAGGTCTTCGACAAACTAATCAATTATGAAATAAATATTTATTTTTTTTTATATGTTAAAAAAGATTAAGTAACTAAAAATAACTAATTTATAATATTATCAATTTTATGTAGGCATTTTTTTAAACCTAAATCGTAGTTAGTTTTTATAAAATGCTCTTTAAGAATTTCTACCCATTTAAACTTAACTTGAGATTGATAAAAACAATTTAAAGGATATGGCATATTAAACATTTTTAATACTTCTTGACGTATGACATCGTTTGTTAGAACAGCTAACGATTCATGGATATATTTTTCAACAATTGTTTGCGTTTTTATATTTATTAATGGCAAATCAAACAAACCGAGAAAACGAAAATATCTGTATATTCTCAAATAATCTTCCTTAATTCTATCTTCAATTTCTCCAATAAATTTTATTGTTTTTGCCTGCAGATCTTTTTGACCTTTATGATAGTCATAAAGCTTACAATCTTCGTCAAGATATAATGCGTTAAATGTAAAGTCCCTTCTTGCTGCATCCTTCTTCCAGTCTTTTGTAAACAATACTGAGGTATGTCGTCCAAGTTGGTTAATATCTTCTCTTAAAGAAGTGATTTGAATTTTTTTATTATTAGGATAAGCAATAACGGACCCATATCGTATAGCAAAATCATCATATTCAATATTATTTTGATCTAATAACTCAAGTACATCATTAGGTTCTAGTGGGGTTGCAGC